>CP119325.1:985000-1285000 GCA_029202525.1 Candidatus Pseudomonas phytovorans | reverse complement strand
CCGGTAGTGCAGGCGATGCGCGAAAGCGCACGCATGACCACCGGGCACTTCATGCGCATCATGATCTGCGTGGTGGCGGTGCTGGCACCGATCTGGCTGATCGACGGGCTGCTGCTGATGGCCTTCCCCGAGCCATCACCCGGCATGGAGCTGGCCATGGACAGCCTCAGCGGCTTCCTTCAGCTGTTCAGCACCGTGGTGCTGTACCGCCTGTTCACGTTGCTGGAAGGTGAAGCCGAGGCGTAATCAGGTGCCTCTAGGCTTGGCCCGCGCGGTGGCCTCGGCCACCAGCGGGTCATCCGGCCAGTAGTGCTTGGGGTACCGCCCTTTCAGGTCTTTCTTCACCTCGGCATAGGTGGTGCGCCAGAAATTGGCCAGGTCCTGAGTCACCTGCACCGGCCGGCGTGCCGGTGACAGCAGGTGCAACTTGACCTGCTGGCGGCCATTGGCGATGCGCGGGGTGTCGGCCAGGCCAAACAGTTCTTGCAGGCGCACGGCGAGAATCGGCGGGGTTTCGCTGTAGTCCAGCCGGATGTTGGAGCCCGACGGCACGGCCAAATGCGCGGGGGCCTGCTCTTCCAGCCGTTGCGGTAGCGGCCAGGGCAGCAGGTTACGCAGTAGCGACGGCAGGTCCAGCGCGGTGAAGTGGCTAAGGCGGGACACTTTGCCCAGGTAAGGCTGCAACCAGTCTTCCAGGCTGGCAAGCAGCGCCTCGTCACCCAGGTCGGGCCATTCGCTCTGCCCGCCCTTGTCCAGGTCCAGCTGGCGTAACAGCGCCACCCGTGCCTGCCACTGGCGCAGCTCGGGGGTCCATGTCAGCAGGTTCAGGCCTTTGCGGCGTACCAGTCCCAGCAGCGCTTTGGCGCGGGCGTCATCACTCAGGCCAGTCAAGGGCTCGCGGCTCAGTATCAGCTCACCGACCTTGGTTTGGCGTTCGGCCCGCAGCACTTGCTCGCGCTCGTCCCAGTCGAGTAGATCGACACACTCGACCTGCTCGGCCAGCACATCATCAAGCAGCGCAGGGTCGAATTCTGCCGCCAGGTAGATGCGCTCTTCGCGCTGGCCCTGGCGGCTGCCCAGGTCGGCAATCACCAACCAGGGGTGTTTCATCAAGGCATCGACCTCGCCGAACAAGGCTGCACGGCCATTGGCCAGGCGATACTCGGCGCCCCCCTCTCGCCGCTGCTGCGCGACCCGGTCGGGATAGGCAAGCGCCAGCAAGGCGCCAAGCCAACGCGGATGGTTGGGGTCGGCAACGGCGGCCCCGGCCTTGCCGCGCAGCAGGCCACGGTACTGACGCGCAAGCTGCCGGGCGCGCTGTACGCCACCTTGACCGCCACGGTTGGCCTTGCTCTCGCCGCTGACCAAAGCCAGCCGGCTGTGCAGGTCGGCACCGCCGCCACGCAGGATATCCCGCTCACCGAGCAACGCCGCCACATCGCAGGCCATGGCAGCCAGACCCAGGCTCTGGCCACGCAGCAACAAATGGGCGATGCGAGGGTGAGCCGGCAGCTCGGCCATGGCCTGGCCGTGACCGCTGAGCGTGTCGCGGCTACCCGGTTTGAATGCACCCAGCCGCGCCAGCAGGTCCTGAGCCTGGGAAAACGCCGCGCTGGGCGGTTGGTCCAGCCAGCGCAAATGATGCGGTGCCACGCCCCAGCGGGCGAGCTGCAGGGCCAGCCCGGCCAGGTCGGCCTGGAGGATTTCGGCGCTGCCATGGGCAGCCAGTTGGTCATGCTGGGCCTCGGACCACAGCCGGTAGCACACACCCGGCTCCAAGCGGCCGGCGCGGCCAGCGCGCTGGGTGGCACTGGCACGAGAGATACGCTGAGTGTCCAGGCGGGTCATGCCACTGCCGGGGTCGAAGCGCGGCACCCGGGCCAGGCCTGCGTCGATCACCACACGCACGCCGTCGATGGTCAGGCTGGTCTCGGCGATGTTAGTCGCCAGCACCACCTTGCGCTGGCCCTTGGGCGCCGGGTCGATGGCGGCGCGCTGGGCATTGAGGTCGAGTTCACCGTGCAACGGGCACAGCAGAATTTCCGGCCGCTCGCCCAGTGCCTCCTGCAGGCTCTGGTGGACCCGGCGGATTTCGGCCTGGCCCGGCAAGAACACCAGCACACTGCCCGCTTGGTCGGCCAGTGCCTGCAGCACGCTGTCCACTACCCGTGGCTCGATGAACTCGCCCGGCTGGAAGGGCCGCCCCCAGCGGATGTCCACCGGGTGCATGCGGCCCTCACTGCTGACCACCGGAGCGCCGTCCAGCAGCCGCGACAGGCGCTCGCCTTCCAGGGTTGCGGACATCAGCATGATCTTCAGCGGTGGGTCGTCACGCAGCAGCTCGCGGCCATTGAGGCTTAGCGCCAGGGCCAGGTCGGCATCCAGGCTGCGTTCGTGAAATTCGTCGAAGATCAGCAAGCCCACACCCTCCAGCGCCGGGTCGCTTTGCAGCCGCCGGGTAAGGATGCCCTCGGTCACCACTTCGATACGGGTTTTCGGCCCGACCTTGCTGTCCAGGCGGATGCGATAGCCCACCGTTTCACCCACCTGCTCACCCAGCTCACTGGCCAGCCGTTCAGCCGCCGCCCGCGCCGCCAGGCGCCGCGGTTCGAGCATGAGAATGGTCTGCCCGGCCAGCCACGGCTCGTTCAGCAGCGCCAGCGGCACGCGAGTGGTCTTGCCGGCGCCGGGCGGTGCTTCGAGCACGGCTTCGTCACGTTTTTCCAGGGCTTGGCGCAAAGCGGGCAAGACGGCATCGATCGGTAATGAAATCATGGTGGTCCTCGAACAATCTGGCGAGTATAACGGCGAACCCAGCCTGCTCTATCATGGTCTTAAGCATCAGGCGCAGGCGCTTCGCTTGCCCTGCTGAATACCTTCTCGGAGATTTACATGCGCATCCCATCCCGCGTCATCGGCGGCGCCATCATCGTCACCTTGCTGACCCAGCTGACGGCCTGCGGCACGCTCTTCTATCCAGACCGTCGCGGCCAGATCGGCGGCAAGATCGACCCCGTGGTTGCCGCCATGGACGCCATCGGTATCCTGTTCTATGTGATCCCGGGGTTGATCGCCTTCGGTATCGACTTTGCCACCGGCGCCATCTATTACCCGGGCGGGCACACCGCCCAGGTCGACCCGGCCAAGCTGCGCGATGCCGTCAGCCCCGACGGCAAGGTCGACAACCTGAAGTTGCAGGCCATTATCGAAAGCGAACTGGGCCAGCGCCTGCCGCTGAACGACCCGCGGCTGATTCAGCACCGCGGCAGTGTCGAGCAGTTGGCCAGCCTGGGCCTGATACCGGCAGCCTGAACCCCACATACGGACGTTGACCACGGATGATCACCCCGGCCGAACACAAGCGCCTGCTACGCCTGGCCACCCGCGCCTCACTGGCGGTGGCCAGTATCCTGGTGCTGAGCAAGGCGCTGGCCTGGTGGCTGAGCGGCTCGGTCAGCCTGCTGGCCGGGTTGACCGACTCGGCACTGGATGCGGTCGCCTCGTTTCTCAACCTGCTGGCCGTGCACTACGCCTTGCGCCCGGCCGACGACGATCACCGCTTCGGTCACGGCAAGGCCGAGGCCTTGGCCGGCATGGCGCAGGCGCTGTTCATCGGCGTCAGTGCGGTACTGATCGGGGTGCAGGCGGTAGAGCGCCTGCAAAATCCGCAACCACTGGGTGACACCGCCATCGGCATCGCGGTGATGCTGTTGTCGCTGGGGCTCACCCTTGCCCTGCTGGCACTGCAGCGCAAGGTCGTTCGCCTGACCGGCTCCACCGCCGTGCGGGCCGACTCCCTGCACTACCGCTCGGACCTGCTGCTGAACAGCAGTATCCTGCTAGCCCTGCTGCTTGCACGCTTTGGCTGGCCACAGCTGGATGCGCTGTTCGGTCTGGGTATCGCCTTCTACATCCTCTGGAGCGCGTTACAGATTGCCCGCGAAAGTACGGCGATCCTGATGGACCAGGAGCTGCCAGGCGATGTTGCTGAGGACATGACCATACTGGTTTTGGCCATACCAGGGGTAAAAGGCGTGCATGACCTGCGTACACGGGTGTCGGGCAACCAGTGGTTCGTGCAATTGCACCTGGAGCTGCCGGGGCAGTTGCCGCTGCATGACGCGCATGGGCTGTGCGTGGAAGCCTCACGGGTGATCCGCCAGCGTTATCCACAGGCGGATGTAATGGTGCACGCAGACCCTGTGTAAACCTGCAAGGGCCCTATCGCCGGCAGCACATCCGGGTCAGTTGATACTGTAGCCTCGGCCATTGAAGCAGGCCCCCAGCGCCCGCTGGTAAAGGCTGAGCACATTGGCCGGCGGCGCATAGGTCGCCGTGGCCGGGTCGAAGCCCGACTGGCTCACCGCCCAGCGGTGGCACTGGTAACGGTCCTGCTCCTGCTGTTGCTCTCCCTGGCCATTCATCGGATACGCCACCACGTCATAGCCACCGTTCGAGGGTGCCACCGGTACAGGCGCCGGGACGGCGACGGGCGGGTTGACCACCACATACTCCTGGCTGTCAGCCAGGTACTGGTAATACGTGTCGGCCACCAGGAAGAACATCGCACCACCCAGCCAGACTTCCTGCGCATAGGGCGGCAGGTAATTCACCCGCACGCCGTAAGGCGGGGTCACCACGATGTAACTGCCGCCATGCGGGCGATACCAGTAGCCCCCGGAGTAGAAATAGTCGGCACCACGGTAAGGCACTTTCCAGTAGCGGTCGGGGAAATGATCGACCGTGTGCCCCGGGCGATACTGGGGCCCAGGCCCCCAGCCATTGCCGTGGCCATCCGGGCGCCCCTGCCAGTCACCACCGGGGCGCTGCCCCGGGCCGCCGGCTTCCCATTGACGGTTATCGCCATGGCGCCGGGGTATGTCCTGGTAGTAGCCCTGCCTTGGCGGCTGGGTCTGGCGCACTTCGTCGCGCGCGTTCAGCGAGCGGCCGGGCGTGCCTTCTGCCTGCCCCTGCTGCCCGTGTTCGCCATGCCCCTCACCCGGCCCTTCAGCCAAGGCCCCCAGGCTGATGCTCAAACCCAGCAAACCAACACCTGCCAACTGCCAGATGCGCGACTTCATGGTGTTCCTCTCGGTAGAAAATACGGCAACTACAGCCAGTCTACCGTGACGGCCACACAGGCCAATTAAATTTCCAGACAGAAAAAAGGGAGGCCACAGGGCCTCCCTTTTGAAATTGTCGTCCGTGCTCGGCACTTGTGGCACCGGCTCACCTCACACCGTCTTCTGGAGGGTGTGTAGCCCGGGGGCCTGGCGCATCCTGTTGGATGGCTGGCCGCGACCGCCCGCCTAGAGCGCGTCGCCGTGGACTGATGTCCGGGCAGTGATTCTGTGGATAAAGATACCGGACAGGCTGCAGCAGAGGATTGCGAAGATTGCTCAGATAAATAGCACTTGCGCAATTTTTCACCCTCGATTGATAATTCGCCGCAATACGAACAGAAAAGGCAAATGCCATGAGCAAACTTGACCGCTACGACCTGAGCATCCTCGCCGAATTGCAGCGCGATGCGCGCATTTCCAACCAGGAACTGGCCGAACGTATCGGCCTGTCGCCCTCGCCATGCTCGCGTCGGGTCAAGCAACTGGAGGACGACGGCTACATCTCGCGCCAGGTGGCCCTGCTCGATCGCAAGAAGCTGGGCCTGAGCCTGACCGCCTACGTGCTGATCGGCATGGACCGCCACACCCCGGAGCGCTTCGAAACCTTCGAGGCGGCCATCCGCGTCCTGCCGCAGGTGCTTGAATGCAGCCTGGTCACCGGGATGGATGCCGACTACCAGCTCAAAGTGGTAGTACCAGACATGGACCACTACCAGAAACTGCTACTAGGCAGCCTCACCCGTATCGAAGGCGTCACCAGCGTGCGGTCGAGCTTCGTGCTCAACCAGGTACTGGCCAGCACCGAGTTGCCATTGACCCACCTGCGCTGATTGCCCACGGTAGCCGGCGTATAATCGGCTGCTCAGCCTGCCTGGAGAACACAGATGGATCCCGCCGTATTCGAAGAGTGGATGATGATCATCCTGGTGACCGTATTGATCGGTTTCATGGGTTTCATCGTCTGGGACCTGGCGAAAAAGTCCAAGGCCGGCAAGTTCGGGACATTGATCCTGTTCTTCGTGCTGGGGCTGGGGGTGCTGGCCTTCATCATCAAAAGCGTGGTGGTGGGGTTTCTGGAAGGGGTGTAATCCCTTTCGCAGCACCAGGCTACTTTCAGATGACTCATTGATTTAGCAGGGACTCTGTGGGAGCGGGCTTGCCCCGCGAACACCGGCAAAGCCGGTGCCATGCACCGCGTGGCTCCCTTCGCGGGACAAGCCCGCTCCCACAATGACCACTGGTCTCTGGGTAATCTCCTGCAGAACGATGCCTCGGTTACCGGTGAAGCTTCGGTGCAACTTCGCGCCAGCAGCCCTGCTCCAGCCCCTCCAGCGCCCAGTCACCAATTCGCACGCGCACCAGGCGCAAGGTCGGCAACCCCACCGCCGCCGTCATCCGCCGTACCTGGCGGTTACGCCCTTCACGGATCACCAATTCCAGCCAACTGGTAGGCACGCTCTTGCGAAAACGTACCGGCGGGTTACGTGGCCAAAGTTCGGGTTCTTCCAGGCGCCGCGCCTCGGCCGGCAAGGTTGGCCCATCGTTCAGCTCCACGCCATCGCGCAAGCGCTGCAACTGCTCGTCGCTCGGCTCACCTTCCACCTGCACCCAGTAGGTTTTCGCCAGCTTGTGCTTAGGGTCAGCAATCCGCGCCTGCAAGCCACCGTCGTTGGTCAGCAACAGCAAGCCTTCACTGTCGCGATCCAGTCGCCCGGCCGGGTACACACCCGCGATGTCGATGAAGTCCTTGAGGGTCGCACGCCCTTCGCCGTCGCTGAACTGGGTCAGCACGTCGAACGGTTTGTTGAACAGGATCAGACGCGGCTCGGCCGGCGGCGCCTTGGGCTGGCGACGCGGGCCGGCGGCAGGCCGCGCCTGGGGGCGGCGCGGCTTGTTACGGGGTGGCAGGGGCATGGATCCTCAGCGGAACGGCGGCTCATCGAAGCTGCGCAGTTTACGCGAGTGCAGCGAGTTGAGCTCGGTGCGCAGCAGGTCGAGGGCAGCAATGCCGATTTTCAGGTGCTGGCTGACCGCCCGGTTGTAGAAGGCGTTGGCCGACCCCGGCAGCTTGATCTCGCTGTGCAGCGGCTTGTCGGACACACACAGCAAGGTGCCATACGGCACGCGCAAACGATAACCCTGGGCGGCAATGGTGCCGCTTTCCATGTCTACCGCCACGGCACGCGACAGGTTGATGAGTGGGCGTTCCTGGGCCCAACGCAGCTCCCAGTTACGGTCGTCGTAGGTCAGCACGGTGCCGGTGCGCAAACGCTTCTTCAACTGCTCGCCACGCTCGCCAGTAACCTGCGCGGCGGCTTCCTGCAAAGCCAGCTGCACCTCGGCCAGGGCCGGGATCGGGATGTTCGGCGGCACCACCCGGTCGAGAATGCCGTCACGGCGCATGTAGGCGTGTGCCAGCACATAGTCGCCGATAGTCTGCGACTGGCGCAGGCCACCACAGTGGCCGATCATCAGCCAGCAGTGCGGGCGCAGCACGGCCAGGTGGTCGGTGATGTTCTTGGCGTTGGACGGGCCGACACCGATATTGACCAGCGTAACGCCATCGCCGTCAGCGGCAATCAGGTGGTAGGCCGGCATCTGGTAGCGGTGCCAGACCACGCTGGCCACCAACGCCTGGACTTCACCGTGGTCCATGCCCTTGTCGACCACCACGTTGCCCGGCAGCACCATGCGCACGAAGCGCGGGTCGTCGCGCAATTGCTCCAGGCCATGGCTGATGAACTGGTCGACATAGCGGTGGTAGTTGGTCAGCAGAATCCACGGCTGTACATGGCGCCAGTCGCTGCCGGTGTAGTGCACCAGGCGGCGCAGCGAGAAGTCGACGCGCGCGGCGTCGAACAGTGCCAGCGGCAGGACTTCGGCACGCTCCCAGTCGTACAGGCCGTCGGCGATGTTGTCGGTGGCGGCGGAAAGGTCGGTGCTGGGGAACACCCGCGCCAGTTGCGCGGCGGTAATGCCGGTACCCGCCAACTCGTCGCCCTGGTCGACCACGTACGGATAAGGGATGTTCTGTTCACTGACGCCGACTTCAACCGTAACGGTGTAGTCGTGCATCAACGGGCGCAGTTGCTCCAGCAAGTAGCCACGGAATGCAGCCGGCTGGGTGACAGTGACGCTGTAGGTGCCGGCCACTTGAACCTTGGCGTAGGCCCGCGTGGTGGCAGCGACTTCACCGTGGCTGTAGTAGGTCAGGCGCAACGCCGGGTAGCGGAACAGTGCGCGTTCTTCGGCATCTGGCTCAGTACGGTCCTTCAGGTAACGCTTGAGGGCCTGGCTAAGGGCCCCGGTGGCCTGTTCATGCAAGGCCGCCAGACGGTCGACGGCCTGTTCGGGGGTATCAACGACTACAAAAGCGTGGCTCACACTGTGCTTCCTGTCTGGACATGCATGTGAACCATCTTGCCTGCCTTCTGGGCTAAATACATCCCCATTGATCGGTGTTGGATTCATTCGCGGGCGCGCCCGCTCCCACAGGTATGGCGCTGACCTGGAAATCTGTGAAGGTTCTGTGGGAGCGGGCATGCCCGCGAAGAAACCAACTCAATTCGTCCAGGCTGGCGTCGCCCTTGCCACCAAGGCCTCCACATCGACACCACGCGGCAGTGCACCGTAAACCCGGCCACCACCCGCCAACCGGCTGCCGATAAACGCATCACTCACGAGCGCATTGCCCGCTTCCAGCAATAGCTTTGCCTGCAGCGCCAGGGCAATATCCCCGGTCAGCTGCCGCGCGCGGTACTGCATATCGCCGGTATCGGCAAACGCCCCCTTGAGGTTACCGATGTGCGCCGCCAGGCGCGGGTCACCGTGGCCATCGCCCAGCTCGGCAAACAACGCATCGAGCACACCCGGTTCTTTGGACAAGGCTCGCAGCACATCCAGGCACTGCACGTTGCCAGAGCCTTCCCAGGTCGAATTGACCGGTGCCTCGCGATACAGCCGTGGCAGGATGCAATCTTCCACATAACCCGCGCCGCCCATGCACTCGGCGGCCTCGTTGATCATGGCCGGCGCCCGCTTGCAGATCCAATACTTGCCCACTGCCGTGACCAGCCGGGCAAAGTGCGCCTGCTGCGGGTCGTCCAGCTGCTCAAGCGCGTGCCCCATACGCAGGCTGAGGGCCAACGCAGCCTCGCTTTCCAGGGCCAGGTCGGCCAGCACGTTCTGCATCAGTGGCTGCTCGCTCAGCACCCGCCCGCCAACCTTGCGGTGTGCGCAGTGGTGGGTGGCCTGCGTAAGCGCCTGGCGCATCAGCGCGCTGGAACCCACCATGCAGTCGAAGCGGGTCATGGCCACCATCTCGATGATGGTCGGCACGCCACGCCCTTCTTCGCCGATCATCCAGGCCAATGCACCGCGCAACTCCACCTCGCTGGAGGCGTTGGAGCTATTGCCCAGCTTGTTCTTCAGGCGCTGGATATAGAACTGGTTGCGGCTGTCGTCCGGGCGGTGGCGCGGCAACAGAAAGCAGCTCAGACCTTTTTCGGTCTGTGCCAGGGTGAGGAAGGCATCGCACATGGGTGCCGAGCAGAACCATTTGTGGCCGACCAATTCATAGGCCTGGCCAGGGCCCGGCGCACCCACCGGGTACGCCCGGGTGGTATTGGCACGCACATCGGTGCCGCCCTGCTTCTCGGTCATGGCCATGCCCAGAGTGACCCCGGCCTTGTGCCGGTCGCCGACGTTACGCGGGTCGTATTCACAGGCCAGAATCTTCGGCAGCCAGTATTCGGCCAGCTCGGGCTGCAAGCGCAGCGCCGGCACGGCAGCGAAGGTCATGGTCAGCGGGCAGCCTGTGCCGGCCTCGGCCTGGCTGTGCAGGTAGGTCATCGAAGCCCGTGCTACATGCGCGCCGGGGCGGGGTTCAGCCCATGGCAATGACGGCAGCCCGTGTTCGACGGCAGTGCGCATCAACTCGTGATAGGCGGGGTGGAACTCGACCAGATCGATGCGATGGCCGTAGCGGTCGTGGCTGCTGAATTCGGGTTTGTGGGCGTTGGCCAGGAAGCCCGCCTGCATCAACGGGCCGCCGGCCAGCGCGCCGTAGGCATCGATCCGCGACTCGGCCCAGCCCGCGCCAAAGCGCCTCGACCACTCTTGCAATGGCAGGTCGAGGCGGTAGAGGTTGGCACCGTCGAGAGACGGTGGCTGGTTGGTGACCTCGTGAGTTTCAGCGTACTGGTGCAGGTTCATCGGGGGCTCCTGGATCCGGGTAGGCTTGAGAGACCCAGTGAAGCACTCCCGGTGGGGGAGTCAAAGTGGCATTCATGACTAAACGTGTGGTGGCAGGACTTGAGGTTGCATAAGGGCTGACAGGTGCTCGCCACAACGCATTCAGCGCCTGGGAGATCGAGCGCCGCCCGCGCGGCGCTTCGCGGGGCAAGCCCGCTCCCACATCTGTTTCGGGCCAGTATCGCCTGTGCCTGCGCACGCGAACGCCTTGTTTGTCCTACACGATATCGAGGTGGACGCCAAAGGGGCCCGCGCGCCTCTGTCTCAGGAATAACTGGCCCGAGACAAATGGACTGCCCCCAAGAAGTTGGACAAAAAATCCAACCCTTGGGGGACCTATGGGCAAATACACAGAGCAGTTCAAGCTCACAGCCGTCTCAGCCTACCTGGATGGCAATAATGGCTTCCGAAAGGTAGCCCAGCATTTCGATGTTGATTTCAGCCTGCTCCGCCGGTGGGTTTCCAGCCATCAGAGCGAATCCAGCCTTTCTTCACGCTCACATGGGCGGCGTTATGACGACGATTTCAAGCGACAGGTGCTGAGCTACATGCACGAACATCGCCTTTCCATGCGGCAAACCGCAGCACATTTTGGCCTCGGTCAATCATCGCAGATAGGCAGCTGGCAGCGGCAGTACTACAGTGGTGACCCTATAGCCCCTGTCGACCGCCAGAAAAAGCCGATCAAAGTGCCGAAGAAGATCAAACCAGCAAAACCCACAAATACTGACGATTCGCAAAAGCCCCGAGACCAGCTGATGGCGGAGCTCGAATATCTGCGCATGGAGAACGCTGTCTTAAAGGAGCTCAAGGCTTTGCGAGAGGAAAAGGAACGAATGTCGGGGAAAAAGTCCTGATCGTTTCGAGGCTCAAGCCTAGATTCCCTTTGCCTGACCTGCTGCGTCTGGTCGGGCTGGCTCGCAGTACCTTTTACTATCAGGTGCAAGCTCAGCAGAAGCCGGACAAATATGCCGAGCTTAAAGAGCAGATTCAGCAGGTCTATCGCAAAGAGAAAGGGCGTTACGGCTATCGACGCGTTGCACTCGTGATCAGAAAAGGTGGGGTACTGGTCAACAAGAAGGTCATCGAGAGGCTGATGGCTGCCCTGGGTCTGCAGTCACTGGTGCGACCTAAGAAGTATCAGTCGTACCGAGGTGTTGTTGGCAAGATAGCGCCGAATCTGCTGGAGCGAAATTTCGTTGCCCAGCGTCCTAATCAGAAATGGGTGAGTGACGTAACTGAGTTCAAAGTGGCTGAACAGAAGCTCTATCTTTCGCCTGTGATGGATTTGTACAACGGAGAAATCATCGCTTACGAGACGGCGAGTCGCCCTCAGTACAGCCTGGTTGGGAACATGCTCGACAAGGCACTCAAAACCTTGGGAGAAAAGCCGAAGCTGGTGCTCCACACCGACCAGGGCTGGCAGTACCAGCAGGGTCAGTATCGCCACCAGCTGCGCAGTCGTGGGGTGAAACAGAGCATGTCTCGTAAAGGCAATTGCCTAGACAATGCAGCTATGGAAAGCTTCTTCGGCACGCTCAAGTCAGAATTTTTCTACCTCAAGCGTTTCGAGAGTATTGATGAATTGAAAGCGGGCCTGGATGAGTACATTCACTACTACAACCATGACCGCATCAAGCTAAGGCTCAATGGCCTGAGCCCTGTCGAGTACAGGACCCAGGCGGCAGCATAGAACTGTCCAACTTTTGGGGGGCAGTCCACAAATGTGGGAGCGGGCTTGCCCCGCGAAGCGCCGCGCAGGCGGCGCTCGATCTCAGAGGCGCCGCACCTGCATCGGCGAGCGCATCATCTGCACCTGCGAAACCGCCATGTTCAAACTCAATTCGAACCGGCTCCCCAGCCCCCGCGTCGACTCATGCGCCAACCGGGCCCCAAGCAGTTCGCCCATCTGCCGGCAGATCGACAACCCGATCCCCAGCCCGCCATACCGCCGGGTCATCGAGCCATCCACCTGGAAGAAGCGCTGATACAAGGTCGACTGTTCCAGGTCATCAAAGCCAATACCGCTGTCACTCACCGTAAAGGTCAGCGCCAGATCTTCCGGCCCCACCCGGCGCCCGCGCACCTGGATCATCACGCCACCCTGGTGGGTAAACTTCAGTCCATTGTCCACCAAACAGCCCAGGCAACGCGCCAGCTTCTGCCCATCGCCCAGCAGCCCGTCGGGCAGATCGGCTGGAATATCCAGGCTCAGGTACAAGCCTTTACCCAAAGCCTGCCCGGCATAACCTGCACGCAAGCCCTGCAACAAGGTGCGTAAGCTGAACGGCGCAGGCTGCGCACGCAGCCGGCCGGCCTGCAGCTCAGACAGCGTGAGAATGGCGTCAACCATGTCCATCATGCCCTGCGCCGACCCCACCGCCGTACGATGGTACTGAGCCATTTCGGCTTCCATCGGCAGCGTGTGCATCAATTCCAGCGAACCGATCACGCCATTCATCGGCGTACGCAGCTCATGGGTCACGCTGGCCAGAAACTCATCCTTCAAGCGGTTGCTCCTGGCCAGTTGCAGGTTCAACTGCTCCAGTGTGCGCCCGGTTTCACGCAACGTCTGCGCCTGCTGGTCACGCAGGCTGTTGATGCGGTCGGCCAGCGCCAGCGACAGCAATGCCACCTCCAGCGCCGAGCCCAGCTGGCTGGCATACATGGTCAGGAACACGTTCGGCAGGTAGCCCAGCACCATCAGGGTGTTGACCAGCCCTCCCAGCAGAAATGCCGTCCAGGCGATGATGAACCAGCGCGCCACGCGCAGCCCCCGCCACCAGGCGAACAGCCCGGCACTGAAAATGCTTACGGTGAACAGCAACGCCAGCACCGTGGCCATACGCAGGGCAACGCCATAAGGCATGCTCACCGCAAGCAACATGACCAGCGCGCCCCCCAGCATCAGCAGCTGCAACAGCCGGTCGAAACCCCGGCTGACGCGGCCCAGTTGCAGGAAGTGCCGAGCGAACTGGCAACCGAACAGCCCGGCGGCACCAATGAACAACGGCGTAGAGGCGTTCGCCCACCACGGGCTGTCCGGCCAGAAGTAAGCCACACCGGCACCGTTCACAGACACCTGGTAAAAACCGAACGAAGCGATATAGAGGATGTAGTAGAGGTAGCTGACGTCTCGTACGCTGAGGTAGATGAACAGGTTGTACACCAGCATCACCAACAGCACGCCGTAGATCATCCCCAGCACATACAGGCGTGTGGGTTGCTCCTCCATGTAGGCCTCGGCAGACCACAACGCCAACGGCGCCTGCACCGAGCCTTCACTGTGCAGGCGCAGATAAGCCGTCGTTACCTGGCCAGGCGGCAGTTGCAGTTCGAACAAGTAGTTGTTTTGCCGGATCTGCCGGCTGTCATACGGCAAGGCATCGCCGGTACGCTGAGCCAGGCGGTACACGCCGGTAGCGTCGGCAAGGTACAGCTCAAGGTGATCGAGCGGTGGGTAGGCCAACTCCAGCAGCCACTGCCGGGGGCCAGAGCCCGACCTTGCAACGGGGCGCAACTCCACCTTGAGCCAGAACACCGAACTGGAGTAACCGGCGTTCAGCACGTCTTCGTGGTGGGGGCGAAAGCGTTTGGCGAACCCGGGAGCACTGACCTGGGCGATGCTGGCACTGCCATCAAGGTCTTCATAAACCTGCATGGCCTTGCCCAACGGAAGATGCCGGGTAGCGTCGTCGAAATCGACCGCTCCGGCAAGCACGGGCAGCAAGCCCAGAAGCACAATCAGCAAATAGCGCATACAGCCCCAGCATGGCCTGTCCGGTCGCGTCGCGGTAGCCTCCCATCCGTTTGAGACGACGTGATCCGGCAGAACCCGTTTGTCGAGTTATCCGAGCACTCTAGCATAGCTTCGCAACCTGACAATCGACCATGTTAAAAACCAAAGAAAAGGCTCTAAATCAATGCTTTCAGAAGAGCACAGAACAAATATCTGACCGATCGATCAATAAATGTCGTTTGTCGGACGATCCGCCCAAACAGGTTTGGTGGTAAGCTCGCCGACCATGAATACCTACAGCTCCCGCCCCGTTGTCCTCTGTCTCTCCGGCCACGACCCCAGTGGCGGCGCCGGCCTGCAGGCAGATATCGAAGCCCTGATCGCCCAAGGCTGTCACGCAGCGCCTGCAGTGACCGCCCTGACCGTGCAGGATACCGTCAACGTTTCCGACTTCCGCGTGCTCGACCGCGAGTGGGTGCTGGCCCAGGCCAACGCCGTGCTGGCCGACTCCACAGTAGCCGCAGTCAAGCTGGGCATGCTCGGCTCGATCGACATGGTCGACACCGTCGCCGAACTGCTGGCTGCCCACCCGCATCTGCCGCTGGTCTGCGACCCGGTGCTGCGTGCCGGTGGCGGTGGCCGCCTGGGCAAGGACGAAGTGGGCTACGCCATGCGCGAACGCCTGTTGCCGCTGGCGACCATCGCCACGCCGAACCTGCCCGAAGCACGCATCCTGGCTGAACTGCCCGAAGGCACTGCGGACGAGTGCGCCGAAAAACTCCTGCCGTTCTGTAGACACCTGCTGATTACTGGCGGTCACGGCGACGAAGACGAAATTCACAACCGCCTGTATACCCAGGACGGCCAGCGTCACACCTGGACCTGCCAACGCCTACCGGGCAGCTACCACGGCTCGGGCTGCACCCTGGCCAGCGCCCTGGCCGGCCGCCTTGCCCTTGGCGAGCAGCTGGAAAGCGCCGTGCGCAGCGCCCTGGAATACACCTGGCGCACCCTGCGTGACGCCGAGCAGCTGGGCAAAGGCCAGTTCGTGCCGCGCCGCCTGCCCCTGGACTTCTGCTCCTGATACGAGGCCTTCAATGAAGCTACGCGGTCTGTACGCCATCACCGACAGCCAGCTGCTCGCCGGCCGTTTCCTGTCCCATGTCGAGGCGGCACTGGAAGGCGGCGTGTGCCTGCTGCAGTACCGCGACAAAAGTGACGACGCGGCGCGCCGCCTGCGTGAAGCCGAAGGGCTGCTGAAACTCTGCGAACGCTACGGCACCGAGCTGCTGATCAACGACGATGCCGAACTGGCCGCGCGCCTGGGCGTCGGCGTGCACCTGGGCCAGACCGACGGCCCGCTGACCCCGGCCCGCGCCCTGCTCGGCCGCCAGGCGATCATCGGCTCTACGTGCCACGCCAGCCTCGAACTGGCCGCCCAGGCCGCCAGCGAGGGCGCCAGCTACGTAGCGTTCGGCCGCTTCTTCAATTCCGTTACCAAGCCGGGCGCGCCCGCCGCCAACGTCGAACTGCTTGAGCAGGCGCGTGCCCAGGTGAAACTGCCGATTGCCGTAATCGGCGGCATCACCCTCGACAACGCCGCCCCGCTGGTCGCCCACGGTGCCGACCTGCTGGCGGTGATCCATGGCCTGTTCGGTGCCGACAGCGCGCAGGAAGTTACCCGCCGCGCCCGCGCCTTCAACGCCTTGTTCGCATCCTGATTTCGAGAGAATTTTTCATGTCCCGTTCCGAAGACCTGTTCGCCAAAGCCCAGAAGCACATCCCCG
The DNA here is from genome assembly GCA_029202525.1 of Candidatus Pseudomonas phytovorans. NCBI lineage: Bacteria > Pseudomonadati > Pseudomonadota > Gammaproteobacteria > Pseudomonadales > Pseudomonadaceae > Pseudomonas > Candidatus Pseudomonas phytovorans. The sequence goes on along the minus strand of CP119325.1, from coordinate 1,269,098 downwards.
GCGGCGTCAACTCGCCAGTGCGCGCATTCAAGAGCGTGGGCGGCACGCCGCTGTTCTTCAAGCATGCAGAAGGCGCCTACGTCGTTGACGAAGACGACAAGCGCTATGTCGACTACGTCGGCTCATGGGGCCCGATGATTCTCGGCCACGGCCACCCGGATGTGCTGGATGCGGTACGCAAGCAGCTGGAGCACGGACTGTCCTACGGCGCACCGACCGCCATGGAAACCGACATGGCCGACCTGGTCTGCTCGCTGGTGCCGTCCATGGAAATGGTGCGCATGGTCAGCTCGGGCACCGAAGCCACCATGAGCGCCATCCGCCTGGCCCGTGGCTACACCGGCCGTGACGCCATCATCAAGTTCGAAGGCTGCTACCACGGCCACTCCGACAGCCTGCTGGTAAAAGCCGGCTCCGGCCTGCTGACCCAGGGCGTGCCTAGCTCGGCCGGCGTGCCGGCAGACTTTGCCAAGCACACCCTGACCCTGCCGTTCAACGACATCGCTGCGGTCGAGAAAACCTTGGCCGACGTCGGCCAGACCGTGGCCTGCATCATCGTCGAGCCCGTGGCCGGCAACATGAACTGCGTCCCCCCGGCGCCGGGCTTCCTTGAAGGACTGCGTGAGCAGTGCGACAAACACGGCGTGGTGCTGATCTTCGACGAAGTGATGACCGGTTTCCGCGTTTCTCTGGGTGGTGCCCAGGGCCACTACGGCATCAAGCCCGACCTGTCGACCTTCGGCAAGATCGTCGGTGGCGGCATGCCTGTCGGCTGCTTCGGCGGCAAACGCGAAATCATGGGCTGCATCGCCCCGCTCGGTCCGGTCTACCAGGCCGGCACGCTTTCAGGCAACCCGCTGGCCATGGCAGCCGGCCTGACTACCCTGAAGCTGATCAGCCGCCCGGGTTTCCACACCGAGCTGACCGACTACACCAGCCGCATGCTCGACGGCCTGCAACAACGTGCCGATGCCGCCGGCATACCGTTCGTCACCACCCAGGCGGGTGCCATGTTCGGCCTGTACTTCAGCGGCGCCGACGACATTGTTACCTTTGAAGACGTGATGAGCAGCGATGCCGAACGCTTCAAGCGCTTCTTCCACCTGATGCTGGAAGGTGGTGTGTACCTGGCGCCGAGCGCGTTCGAGGCCGGCTTCACTTCCATCGCTCATGGCGACAAGGAACTGCAGATCACACTGGATGCAGCTGAAAAGGCCTTCGCAGCCCTGAAGTAAAGCAGTGCACCGCGCCTTTGTGGGAGCGGCCTTGCGTCGCGAAAGGGCTGCAAAGCAGCCCCAGCAATCCAAGCATTTTTGCTGAAATTCTGGGGCCGCTCTGCGGCCCTTTCGCGACACAAGGCCACTCCCACAGGGGCCAATACAGGCAACAATTGACCCGATACAATCAGCTGACTTCCCCAACCAAGCAGAAATTCGAGTAAAACTTTGTAAGGTTGGCGCTGCTTATCCCATAATGTGCCACCAGAGACATTGGCCGCAGCTTCGCAGAGGTAAGTCGATCCCCATGAACCGCACCGGCCGCGCCCTGACCCTGGGCTGCCTGTTGCTTCTTCAGCCCCTGCTGGCCTTGGCGGAGGGCGGTAACTCGTTGCTGATTCCGGCGACGGGCCGCTGCACCTTGAATGTTCAGCCTGAAGACCTGGCAAACGCCCTCAAGGCCTGCGAGCAGACGGCTACCGCGGGGGATGCCCAGGCGCAATTCGAACTGGGCGAGTACTACTACACGCAAACGCCGAAAAACCTGAACAAAGCCCTGGACTGGTTCCAGAAGGCTTCGTTGCAAGGCCAGGCCGACGCCCAGTACCGTCTGGGTGCTATGTTTTTCCATGGCGAAGGGGTCAAGGCCAACAACGTGCAGGCCTACATCCTGCTGAAAATGGCCGCGGTCAACGGTGCAGAAGATGCGCTGGACATGGCCGACGAAGTGACCGAACAAATGCCCCGCGACGAACTGGAGCACGCCACCCAGGTGCTCGGCCAGATCTTCCGCAAATACCTGCTGGAACTGCAGAACGCCGAAGGGCGCACGCCGTTCTCGCCACTCCCCTGAGGCTTACTTTTCCGGCATTGGCATCGGGAACGGCATCACATTGCCGCCGCCTTTGGCTTCGCTGATCTTTGCCGTGCCCAGGCGCTCCACTTCGTCGATTCGCACTATTGAGTGCATCGGCACGAAACTGCGGATCACCCCCTCGAACTGGCTCTTGAGCTTCTCTTCGCTCGGGTCCACCACCAGTTGCGAGCGCTCGCCGAACACGAACTCCTCAATTTCCAGGAAGCCCCACAGGTCGCTCTGGTAGATCTGCTTGGCATACATCTCGAAGACCTGCCCCTGGTTGAGGAAGATCACTTTATAGATGGCAGGTTCGCGTTTGCTCATGTTTGGCGGGATAACACATGCGTAAGAAAAGGCAGGCATGATACCTGTTCCGGCCTCTTCGGGGTGAACACGCTCCCACAGGATCTCGACCGGCCTTGAAATCGGCGCAGTACCTGTGGAAGCGGGTTCACCCGCGAAGAGGCCGGAACAGGCCTTACATACCGTTGAACGTTTCAGTGCTTTCGCCACTGGCATTCAAGGGTTATTCTTGAGTTCACACCCATTGCCGTCGAGCGGCTAAAAACGACCTTGAACGCACCCATAGAACCCCATCGTTTCATCCTCGAGCCCTTCGAGGCCCACCGTTTCGCCAACTTGTGCGGGCAGTTCGACGAGCACTTGCGCCTGATCGAGCAGCGCTTGGCCATCGAGATCCGCAACCGCGGCAATCAGTTCGAGCTGATCGGCGAACCCAAGACCACCTCTGCCGCCGAACAGTTGCTGCGCCGTCTCTACCGCGAGACCAAGGCCAACGACCTGTCGCCGGAAACCGTGCACCTGTACCTGCAGGAGTCGGCTGTCGAGAACATCGACAACCCGGCCGTCAACGAGGTCAGCGTGTCGCTGCGTACGCGCAAGGGCAACATACGCCCGCGCGGGCTCAACCAGCAGCGCTACGTGAAGGAAATCCTGGCCAACGACATCAACTTCGGCATTGGCCCGGCCGGGACCGGCAAGACCTACCTCGCAGTGGCTTGTGCCGTGGACGCGCTCGAGCGCGAACAGGTGCGCCGTATCCTGCTGGTGCGCCCGGCGGTTGAGGCAGGCGAAAAGCTTGGCTTCCTGCCCGGTGACCTGGCGCAGAAGATCGACCCGTACCTGCGCCCCCTGTACGACGCCCTGTACGAAATGCTCGGTTTCGAACACGTGGCCAAGCTGATCGAACGCCAGGTGATCGAGATCGCCCCGCTGGCCTACATGCGTGGCCGCACCCTGAACAACAGCTTCATCATCCTCGACGAAAGCCAGAACACTACGCTGGAACAGATGAAAATGTTCCTTACCCGCATCGGCTTCGGCTCCACGGCGGTGATTACCGGCGACATTACCCAGGTCGACCTGCCACGAGGCACCAAGTCGGGCCTGGCGCACGTCATCGAGGTTCTGAAAGACGTTCCGGGCATCAGTTTTACCCACTTCCAACCCAAAGATGTGGTTCGTCACCCACTGGTGCAGCGCATTGTCGAAGCGTATGACCGCTTCGAGGGCCGCCAATACAAGCCCGAGGCGCCCGGCAAAGATGCTTGAACTTGATCTGCAACGGGCAACGGACGCTACCGCCCCGGATGACGCCGACTTCCGCCGCTGGTGCGAACTGGCCCTGCGCCAGCGTAGCGCCGACTCGGAAATGACCATTCGCCTGGTCGACGAAGCCGAAGGCCGTGAGCTGAACCACACCTACCGGCATAAAGACTACGCGACCAACGTGCTGTCGTTCCCGGCCGATGTGCCCGATGACCTGCTCGACATCCCGCTACTGGGCGATCTGGTCATCTGCGTGGCAGTGGTCGAACGCGAAGCTGCCGAACAAGGCAAGTCGCTAGAGGCCCACTGGGCGCACCTGGTCATCCACGGTTGCCTGCACCTGCTCGGCTACGACCACATCGATGATGAGGAAGCCGAGGAAATGGAAAGCCTGGAACGGGAATTGCTGGCAGAACTGGGTCACCCTGACCCGTACGCCGACGATGAAACCGACTCTCTCACACACTGAAACACGAAGGATCACGAGAACCGCCATGAGCGAAGATCGATCGAGCAACGGGCAAAAGTCCTGGCTGGGCAAACTGACCCAGGCTTTTGCCCATGAGCCGAAAAACCGCCAGGAGCTCCTTGAGCTGCTGCGCGAAGCCCATCAGAACAAACTGCTGGACAGCGAAGCGCTGACCATCGTCGAAGGCGCCATTCAGGTCGCAGACCTGCAGGTGCGCGACATCATGGTGCCGCGCTCGCAAATGAACAGCATCAAGGCCGGCCAGTCGCCTCGCGAGTTTCTGCCAGCAGTAATCGAAGCCGCGCACTCGCGCTACCCGGTGATCGGCGAAAGCCACGACGATGTGCTTGGCATCCTGCTCGCCAAAGACCTGCTGCCGCTGATCCTCAAGGAGAACGGCGACAGCTTCAACATCAAGGACCTGCTGCGCCCGGCCACTTTCGTGCCCGAGTCCAAGCGCCTGAACGTGTTGCTGCGCGAGTTCCGCGCCAACCATAACCACATGGCCATCGTCATCGACGAATATGGCGGTGTGGCGGGCCTGGTCACCATCGAAGACGTGCTGGAGCAGATCGTCGGCGATATCGAGGACGAGCACGACGTTGAGGAAGACAGCTACATCAAGCCGCTGCCCAGCGGTGACTTCCTGGTCAAGGCGCTTACCCCGATCGACAACTTCAACGAGTTCTTCGACAGCGAGTTCTCCGATGACGAGTTCGACACGGTCGGCGGCCTGGTGATGAGTGCTTTCGGCCACCTGCCCAAGCGCAACGAAACCACCGAGATCGGGTCTTACAAGTTCCGGATTCTCAACGCTGACAGCCGGCGGATACACTTGCTGCGCCTGACCCCGATCACCCGTTAAGGACAAACATGCGTTGGATCACCCGCCCCGGCTGGCCCGGTAACCTGCTGGCCCTGGCGGCCGGTGCTTCCACCCTTCTGGCCCTGGCGCCGTTCGACATCTGGCCGCTGGCCATATTGTCCATCGCTGTGCTCTACCTTGGCCTGCGCGAACTCACCCCGCGCCAGGCCATGTGGCGGGGCTGGTGGTTCGGTTTTGGCCTGTATGGCGCCGGCACCTGGTGGATCTACGTCAGCATGAACACCTACGGCGGCGCCTCGCCGCTGCTGGCGATCCTGCTGCTGTTGGCGTTTTTCGCCGCCCTGGCCTGGTTCTTTGCCCTGCCCACCTGGCTGTGGGCACGCTGGCTGAGGCGTACTGAAGCGCCGCTGGCCGATGCCTTGTGCTTCGCCGCCCTGTGGCTGCTGCAAGAGGCCTTCCGCGGCTGGTTCCTGACCGGTTTCCCCTGGCTCTACGCTGGCTACAGCCAGCTGGACGGCCCACTCGCCGGCCTGGCACCGCTGGGTGGTGTGTGGCTGGTTTCCTTCACCCTGGCGCTCACTGCCGCCCTGCTGTGCAACCTGCAGCGCCTGCGCGCACGCCCCTCGTTCCTGGCCGTGGCCTGCCTGCTGTTGCTGGCACCATGGGCACTGGGCCTGGCGCTGAAGGGCCATGCCTGGACCAAACCGGCGGGTGACCCGCTGAAAGTGGCAGCCATTCAAGGCAACGTCGAGCAGGACCTGAAATGGGACCCGGCGCACATCGATGCGCAACTGGCGCTGTACCGTGACCTGAGCTTCAGTTCCAGGCCGGTGGACCTGCTGATCTGGCCGGAAACCGCAGTGCCGGTGCTCAAGGACCAGGCTCAGGGTTACATCGACGTGATGGGCCGCTTCGCCGCCGAGCGGCATACGGCGCTGATCACCGGCGTGCCCGTGCGTGAAGTGGTGCATCACCAGCGCCGCTATTACAACGGCATCACCGTCACCGGTGAAGGCGACGGCACCTACCTCAAGCAGAAGCTGGTGCCGTTCGGCGAGTACGTGCCGTTGCAGGACATGCTGCGTGGCGCCATCGAGTTCTTCAACCTGCCCATGTCCGACTTCGCCCGCGGGCCGGAAGACCAGCCGCTGTTGCAGGCCAAGGGCTATCAGATTGCGCCGTACATCTGTTACGAAGTGGTCTACCCCGAGTTTGCTGCAGGCCTGGCCGCACGCAGCGACCTGCTGCTGACCATCAGCAACGACACCTGGTTCGGCAAGTCGATAGGCCCTCTGCAGCACTTGCAGATGGCACAGATGCGCGCACTGGAAGCCGGCCGCTGGATGATCCGCGCCACCAACAACGGCGTGACTGCACTGATTGACCCGTTTGGGCGCATTACCACGCAGGTGCCGCAGTTCCAGCAAGCGGTGCTGTATGGCGAAGTGGTGCCGATGCAGCAACTGACGCCGTACCTGAAATGGCGCTCCTGGCCGCTGGCGATTGTCTGTGTGCTGCTGCTGGGTTGGGCGTTGCTGGCAGGGCGCATAGCCAAAACCGTCTAACCAGGCGACACAGATCCCTGTAGGAGCGGCCTTGTGTCGCGATCGGGCCGCAAAGCGGCCCCGGCATTCTTGGTGTAAACGCTGAATTCTGGGGCTGCTACGCAGCCCATCGCGACACAAGGCCGCTCCTACAAGGAATCGAGTGCACCCTTGGCTCAGTAGAACACCCGATACCCCACCAACCCCACCACTTCATTGAACAATTGCCCGCTCTGCCACATTGCCCGGCTCTCCGGCAGCAAGCCGCCAAACGGCCGTGCATGATCGCGCCCCAGGAACCCCACCGGCGCCGGCACCACCTCGAACCCCGCCTGCTCGAAGCTCCAGCGCGAGCGCTGCATGTGCCAGGCCTGGGTCACCACCACCACACGGTGAATCCCCAACGGCTGCAACACCTTGGCCGTGAGCTGGGCATTTTCCCAGGTCGTGCGACTGGCCTCTTCGCGCCACTTCACTTCGACCGCAAAATCTTCATGCAGGCGATCAGCCATCAGCCGCGCCTCGCTCGGCGGCGTGCCGTAGTGCAATCCACCACTGGTCAACACTGGCAAGCCCGAGGCCTTGGCCAGCCGCGCGGCAAAGCGCATGCGTTCCAGCGCCGTGGCAGTGGGCTGGTCGCTACCGCCCCAGGCCGGGTCGCCGCGCTCACGCCCCGCCCCCAGCACCACAATCGCATCCGCCCGGCTCGCCAAAGTGGCCCAGTCGCTCACGGCCAACGGTGGCTCGCTTTCCAGCACACGGGCGGTTTCCTGCACCATCAGCGGCAGGCTCATAAGCCACAGGCCACCGAGCCCCATGGCAAAACACAGCGCCGCCAGCCGTGGCCGCCGCGCACGCAGCCACCACGCCGCGAGCAGCAGCAGGAAAAGGATGCCCGGCGGCATCAGCCATTGTTTGATGAAAAATCGGATCGGCATCGGCCACACCTCCTTGGCAGGCGTGCAGCCTAAAAGGATCAACGCCGGTCAACAAGGGTGCGACCGGCGCCAATCGTGAGTTGTGTGATATTGAAGAACCGGCGCGCGATGGCCTGCGCCTGACATCCTGAACGGCTAGCGATGTGGCAGCGTCCTGGATCTGGCCGTATTGGCTGGGCGTTTCTTGTCCTTGAGCCAGATGATCTTGGCCGATGTCGGCTCCGCTTGTGGGTAACTGCCGGCACAGGCACTTTGGCGCACCGGGAGGGAATCCAGGTAGGCCTTGATCACTTCGAACTCTGCGTGGCTAAGGCCGCGCAATTCCAGCTCCGCTGGCATCTCGTCGCGCAATCGTACCGAGGTTCTGGCCGTTTCCAACGCCAGGCCAAGCCGGTCTATCAGGCGTTCATAAAGCTCCGGCTTGATTGCGGGTAGCTGCGTCTCTCCCATCCGTTCACCTCATTGAAGATAAAGAATATCTCCCCCCACACCTGAGCTTAGCGGTGCAATGAAAAGCAGCTGCCTGCCGCGACCAGCGGGCATTCGCAACGAAGGTTTCCCACGATGCGCAGCGCTGCTGTATGCTACGGCGTTCACTCTAAACGACACCGGAGTACCGGTTGCAGCGAGGTTCCGCTGCCTGGAACAAGGTCTCTCCTCTCTCAGCCAAAAGTAGCCATGCACGAACAATACACGCCCCGTGATATCGAAGCCGCCGCCCAGAACTTCTGGGACGAGCAACAATCGTTCGCTGTTACCGAACAGCCAGGCAAAGACACCTTCTATTGCCTATCGATGTTCCCGTACCCGAGCGGCAAGCTACACATGGGCCACGTGCGCAACTACACCATCGGCGACGTGATTGCCCGTTACCAGCGCATGCTGGGCAAGAACGTCCTGCAGCCGATGGGCTGGGACGCTTTCGGCATGCCCGCGGAAAACGCGGCGATGAAAAACAACGTCGCCCCGGCCAAGTGGACCTACGAAAACATCGACTACATGAAGACCCAGCTCAAGAGCCTGGGCCTGGCCATCGACTGGGCACGTGAAGTGACCACCTGCAAGCCCGACTACTACCGTTGGGAGCAGTGGCTGTTCACCCGCCTGTTCGAGAAAGGCATCATCTACCGCAAGAACGGTACCGTGAACTGGGACCCGGCAGACCAGACCGTACTGGCCAACGAGCAGGTCATCGACGGCCGTGGCTGGCGTTCGGGCGCGCTGATCGAAAAGCGCGAAATCCCGATGTACTACTTCCGCATCACCGACTACGCCGACGAGCTGCTGGAAAGCCTCGACGAACTGCCGGGCTGGCCTGAACAGGTCAAGACCATGCAGCGCAACTGGATCGGCAAATCGCGCGGCATGGAAGTACAGTTCCCGTACAACCAGGCCAGCATCGGCCACGAAGGCACCCTGAAGGTCTTCACCACCCGCCCGGACACGCTGATGGGCGCGACCTACGTCGCCGTTGCCGCCGAGCACCCGCTGGCCACCCAGGCAGCCCAGGGCAACCCGGCGCTGCAGGCGTTCATCGACGAGTGCAAGGGCGGCAGCGTTGCCGAAGCCGACATGGCCACCCAGGAGAAGAAGGGCATGGCCACTTCCCTGCTGGTCGAGCACCCGCTGACCGGCGAGAAGCTGCCGGTCTGGGTCGCCAACTATGTGCTGATGCACTACGGCGACGGCGCCGTGATGGCCGTGCCGGCCCACGACGAGCGCGACTTCGAGTTCGCCCACAAGTACCACCTGCCGGTCAAGGCCGTGGTGCGCACCAGCGCTGGCGATGAAGTCGGCAGCGAGTGGCAGGCCGCCTATGGCGAGCATGGCCAGCTGATCAACTCCGCCGAGTTCGACGGCCTGGACTTCGCCGGTGCTTTCGACGCCATCGAAGCCGCCCTGATCCGCAAGGAACTGGGCAAGTCGCGCACCCAGTTCCGCCTGCGCGACTGGGGCATCAGCCGCCAGCGCTACTGGGGCTGCCCGATTCCGATCATCCACTGCCCGTCTTGCGGCGACGTACCGGTACCGCAAGACCAGCTGCCGGTCACCCTGCCCGAGAACGTGGTACCGGACGGCGCCGGTTCGCCACTGGCGCGCATGCCTGAATTCTACGAATGCACCTGCCCGAAATGCGGCACTGCGGCCAAACGCGAAACCGACACCATGGACACCTTCGTCGAGTCGTCCTGGTACTTCGCCCGCTACGCATCGCCGAACTACGACAAGGGCCTGGTCGACCCGAAAGCCGCCAATCACTGGCTGCCGGTAGACCAGTACATCGGCGGTATCGAACACGCGATCCTGCACCTGTTGTACGCGCGTTTCTTCCACAAGCTGATGCGCGACGAAGGCCTGGTCACCTCGAACGAGCCGTTCAAGAACCTGCTGACCCAGGGCATGGTGGTCGCCGAGACCTACTACCGCGTGGCCAGCAATGGCGGCAAGGACTGGTTCAACCCGGCCGACGTCGAAATCGAGCGCGATGCCAAGGCCAAGATCATTGGCGCCCGCCTGAAGACCGACGGCCTGCCGGTGGAAATCGGCGGCACCGAGAAGATGTCGAAGTCGAAAAACAACGGCGTTGATCCGCAATCGATGATCGAAGCCTACGGCGCCGACACCTGCCGCCTGTTCATGATGTTCGCCTCGCCGCCCGACATGAGCCTGGAATGGTCCGACTCTGGCGTCGAGGGTGCCAGCCGCTTCCTGCGCCGTGTCTGGCGCCTGGCCCAGGCTCACGTCAGCCAGGGCCTGCCGGGCAAGCTGGACATCGCCGCCCTGGACGACGCGCAGAAGGTCATTCGCCGTGCCATCCACGCAGCCATCAAGCAGGCCAGCAACGATGTAGGCCAGTTCCACAAGTTCAACACCGCCATCGCCCAGGTGATGACCGTGATGAACGTGCTGGAAAAAGCCCCACAGGCCAGCGAACAAGACCGCGCCCTGCTGCACGAAGGCCTGGAAGCCGTCACCCTGCTGCTGTCGCCGATCACCCCGCACATCTCCCATGAGCTGTGGCTGCATCTTGGCCACGCAGGGTCGGTGATCGATGCCGCCTGGCCGAGCGTCGACGAACAGGCACTGGTGCAGGACACCGTTACCCTGGTGGTTCAGGTCAACGGTAAACTGCGCGGCCAGGTCGAGATGCCTGCTGCGGCCAGCCGCGAAGAAGTCGAAGCCGCCGCCCGCAGCAACGAGAACGTCCTGCGCTTTATCGATGGCCTGACCATTCGCAAGGTCATCGTGGTACCGGGCAAACTGGTCAACATCGTCGCCAACTGATGACAACGCCCACCCGCAGTGGCTGCGGGTGGGCGGAACAGGCCCACAAGGGAGCAACAACATGATCAAACGCAATTTGCTGGTAATCGGCCTGGCGGTCATGCTCAGCGCCTGCGGTTTCCAGCTGCGCGGCACCGGCTCCACTGAGCTGAGTGTGAAAGAAATGGACGTCAGCGCACGCAATGCCTACGGCCCGACAGTGGTCGAGTTGCGCGAGGTACTGCAGCGTAGCGGTGTCAACGTGCATGCTGGCGCGCCTTACCGCCTGGTACTGACCAACGAGCAGGAGCGCGAGCGCTCGGCAACCTACAGCGGCGGCAACCGTACCGCCGAGTACGAGCTGACCACCGAGCTGAACTACAGCATCCAGGGCCTGAACAACCTGGAGCTGCTGAGCGACAAACTGGAAGTGCGCAAGATCTACGTGCGTGACGGCTCGAACATCACCGGTTCCGAGCAGGAAGCCACCCGCGCCCGTGAAGAAATGCGCCGCAACCTGGTCAACGCCATGGTCGTCCGCCTGCAGATGCTGAGCCCGTCCCAGCTCGACGAACTGCAGCGCAAAGCCGACGAACGCGCCAAGGCCGAAGCCGCCGCGCTGGAGGCGGCCCAGCGTCAGCAGGCCGAAACGCCTCAGCAGTCGCCACTGGAAGTACCGGGCAACTAAGCCCGTGCGGGGCGCCCTTGGGTGCCCCGCCTGTTTCCCATGAAACTCGCCCCCGCCCAACTCAACAAGCACCTGCAAGGCACACTGGCCCCGGTCTATGTGGTCAGCGGCGACGACCCGCTGCTGTGCCAGGAAGCCGCTGACGCCATCCGCAACGCGGCACGCCAGCAAGGTTTCGACGAACGCCAGGTATTCAGTGCCGACGCCAACTTCGACTGGGGCACCCTGCTCCAGGCGGGTGCCAGCCTGTCGTTGTTCGCCCAGCGCCGCCTGCTGGAACTGCGCCTGCCCTCGGGCAAGCCCGGTGACAAGGGCGCCGCCGCGCTGATGGAATACTGCGCCAAACCCGCCGAAGACACCTTGCTGCTGGTCAGCCTGCCCAAGCTCGACGGCAGCGCGCAGAAGACCAAGTGGGGCAAGGCCTTGATCGAAGGCGGCCACTGCCAGTTCATCCAGATCTGGCCGGTGGATGTGCACCAGCTACCCCAGTGGATCAACCAGCGGCTGCAGCAAGCCGGCCTGTCGGCACAGCGTGACGCTGTCGACCTGATCGCTGCGCGCGTGGAAGGCAACCTGCTGGCCGCCGCCCAGGAAATCGAAAAGCTCAAGCTGCTCGCCGACGGTAACCCGATTACCGTTGAAACCGTGCAGGGCGCCGTCGCCGACAGCGCCCGCTTCGATGTCTTCGGCCTGGTCGACGCCATTCTCAACGGCGAAGCGGCGCATGCCCTGCGCATGCTCGAAGGCTTGCGTGGTGAAGGCGTAGAACCGCCAGTGATCCTCTGGGCCTTGGCCCGCGAGCTGCGCCAACTGGCCGGGCTGGCCCAACAGTTCAGCCAGGGGGTGCCCCTGGACAAAGCCTTCAGCCAGGCCCGCCCGCCGATCTGGGACAAACGCCGGCCGCTGGTCAGCAAAGCCCTGCAGCGCCTGTCGGCGCAGCGCTGGGCGCAGTTGCTGCAGGATGCCCAGCGGATCGATGCGCAGATCAAAGGCCAGGCCGAGGGCTCGCCCTGGACCGGATTGTCGCGGTTGGCGCTGTTGATGGCTGGCCAGCGCCTGGCGCTCCCTCCGGAATAACACCCCTCCCCTGTGGGAGCGGGCGTGCCCGCGAATCAGGCGACGCGGTGGATGGCACCGGCTTCGCCGGTGTTCGCGGCGGTTCGACGCCTCGACACGCCCGCTCCCACAGGACTGCGATCGACCATAAACACAATCAATTGGCCCAACCCCGCCCCGAGGCCTACAGTGCGCCCCGAAACCCACCCACCCACCCCGGGAGCGCCACCATGAGCAAAAAGCCGAAGAAACACGGCCCCAACAAGGCCAAGTCGATCATCGCCCAACCGCTGTTCCGCTGCCGCCAGGAACAACCGGAAAAGGGCAAAGGCAGCTACCGCCGCGAAGCCTTCCAATCGAGAGATTGGGAGGCTTCCTACTTTTTGGCAGCATGAAAGCATCGCAAGCGCAGGCATGGTATGGTCGTCACCTGACCTGCAATTCTGGATCTGTGCATGCTCTTCCGTCTTATCCCCCGTTGGGAAACCCGCCAGCTGATCGCGGCCTCCAGCTTTATCCTGCTCGTGGCCTGCGCGGAAAAGCCCACCGCTGCCGACGCACTGCCGCTGGCCCCTGCCCAACCCGCTCCAGTGGTGACTGTGCCCGGCACAACGCCCGACGTCAGCACTGAAATCCAGCCTCTGCAAACCTTCGCCCAGTGGCAGGCAGGCTTCCGCCAGCAAGCCCTGCAAGCCGGTATCTCGCCAAGCACGTTCGACAGCGCCTTCCTCGGCGTCACGCCGGACATGGACGTGATCAAGGCCGACCGCAGCCAGCCAGAGTTCACCCGCCCGGTATGGGAATACCTCGAAGGCGCCCTGTCGCCTCTGCGTGTGCGCAATGGCAAGAAGCTGCTGGAGCAGAACGCCGAACTGCTGACCCGCCTCGAACAACGCTATGGCGTCGACCGCCAGGTGCTGGTCGCGGTGTGGGGCATGGAGAGCAACTTTGGTCAGTTCCAGGGCAACAAGTCGGTGATTCGCTCGCTGGCCACACTGGCCTATGAGGGCCGCCGCCCACAGTTCGCCCAGGACCAGCTCATCGCCGCGCTGCAGATCATCCAGCATGGTGACATTCAGCCCGAAGCCATGCGTGGCTCCTGGGCCGGCGCCATGGGCCAGACCCAGTTCATCCCGACCACCTACAACACTCATGCCGTGGACTTCGACGGTGATGGCCGCCGCGACATCTGGAACAGTACCCCGGATGCCCTGGCCTCGACTGCGCACTACCTGCAAAGCTCGGGCTGGAAGCGTGGTCAGCCGTGGGGCTTCGAGGTACAAGTGCCGGCTGGCTTCGATTTCTGGCAAGCCGATGGCGCGCTGCGCAAACCGGTTAGCGAGTGGCTGGCGATGGGCGTGACACTGCCTGCAGGCACTCAACTACCGGCAAACAGCAACCAGCTGTCTGCCGCCCTGCTGCTACCAGCGGGCGCACGCGGCCCGGCGTTCCTGGTGCTGGACAACTTCCGCGCCATTCTCAAGTACAACAACTCATCATCCTACGCGCTGGCGGTGAGCCTGCTGGGGGATCGCTTCAGCGGCTGGGGGTTCATTGCCGGCAGCTGGCCTAAAGAAGACCTGCCGCTAAGCCGCAGCGAGCGTATGGACTTGCAGATCCTGTTGAACAGCCGCGGGCATGATGCTGGCAATGCCGATGGCATTATCGGGGCCAATACCCGCAAAGCCATTCGCAATGCCCAGCAGGGGCTGGGGTGGCCGGCAGATGGCTATCCGACCCATAAGCTGCTCGAGAGCCTGCGTAACCAGTAAGATTTTTGGGGCCGCTATGCGGCCCCGGCAATCTCAAGCCTTGAACAGATCCTGTTCCAGCACCAAGCTCTGCGGATCACTGTCCAGCCGGACCCGAGCCCCCAACGGCAGACACACATTCGGGTCACAATGCCCACTGCGCCACCCTGCCAATACCGGCACCCCCAACGGGCCAAAGGTATCCACCAGCAACGGCGCCAAAGCCGCCGTGGTAATCCCGGCAAAGTCCCCCACCAGCACGCCCTTCACCCCCTCCAGCTTGCCCGCCAGACGCAACTGGGTCAGCAGGCGATCCACCCGGTACAGAGGCTCGTTGACGTCCTCGATAAACAGGATGCAGCCCTGGGTGTCCAGCTCGGCAAGCGTCCCCATGGTCGCACCCAGCATCGACAGGTTCCCGCCCAGCAGCGGCCCGCTGGCCACACCCGGCAATACACTTTCCAAGGCATGGTCGGCGGGATGCACGATCTGCTCGCCTGCCCGCACATGCCCGCCCAGCTGCGCCAGCAACGACGACTCGGTCGGTGGCAACTTGGCCCCCAGCAGGTCGGCATTGAGCATGCCGCCATGGAACGTAACCAGCCCGCTATACCGGTAAATAGCCGTGTGCAGCGCGGTAATGTCGCTGTAGCCGATCAACGGCTTGGGGTTGCGCCGAATCAGCTCGAAGTCGAGTTGGTCGAGCAGGCGCATGCTGCCGTAGCCGCCACGCATGCACAGTATGGCGTCGATGCCCGGGTCGGCAAAAGCATCGTGCAGGTCCTGAAGGCGCTGTTGGTCCGGCCCTGCCAGGTAACCCTGAGCCTGCAGGGCACCTGGGTAAATTCGGCAACGGTAGCCTCGATCAGCGAACCACTGGCTGACCTTGTGTGTATCCAGCCGCGCCGAGCCCGCCGGCGCAATGATGGCGAAACAGGCATCCTGCGAAATCGCCTTGGGCAAATGTGCGTGAAGGGTCTCGACACAATTCATCATGCAGCTCCAGACAGCTTGTCGCTTGTAGCTTATGGCTTCTCGCTCACAAAAAAAATGCCGATGCCGCCTTTTAGCGTGCATCGGCATACGTGGCTCTACGCTTGGCTCAGAGCTTGATCTTGGCTTCGTGAGCTTGCTGGTCAGCGTGATACGAAGAACGCACCAGCGGGCCGGAGGCGACGTTCTTGAAGCCCATCTTGTAACCTTCTTCGGCGAACCAGGCGAAAGTGTCCGGGTGAACGAAACGCTGCACCGGCAGGTGGCTGCGCGATGGCTGCAGGTACTGCCCAAGGGTGAGCATGTCGATTTCATGCTCACGCATGCGGTGCATCACCTCGATCACTTCCTCGTCAGTCTCGCCCAGGCCGAGCATCAGGCCCGACTTGGTCGGTACGTGCGGCACCATCTGCTTGAACTTCTGCAGCAGGTCCAGCGACCAGTCGTAGTCCGAACCCGGGCGCGCGGCCTTGTACAGGCGCGGTACGGTTTCGAGGTTGTGGTTGAACACATCAGGCGGCTCTTGCGCGGTGATTTCCAACGCAACGTCCATACGGCCCCGGTAGTCCGGCACCAGCGTCTCAAGCTGCACGCCTGGCGACAACTTGCGGATCTCGCGCAGGCAGTCGGCAAAGTGCTGGGCACCGCCGTCGCGCAGGTCGTCGCGGTCCACCGAGGTGATCACCACGTACTTCAGGCGCAGGTCGGCAATCGCTACCGCCAGGTTCATCGGCTCGTCTGCGTCCAGCGCTTTCGGCCGGCCGTGACCCACGTCACAGAACGGGCAGCGGCGGGTACAGATGTCACCCATGATCATGAAGGTGGCGGTACCACCGGAGAAGCACTCACCCAGGTTCGGGCAGGAGGCCTCTTCGCACACGCTGTGCAGCTTATGCTTGCGCAGCAGTTGCTTGATGCGGTCTACCTCAGGCGAAACCGGGATACGCACGCGGATCCAGTCGGGCTTCTTCGGCAGCTCGTCGGTAGGGATGATCTTTACCGGGATGCGCGCGACCTTGTCGGCGCCACGCAGTTTAACCCCAGCTTCCACCTTCTTCGGCGCGGGGCGCGGGGTGACATCCTGGGTGGGTATCAGGTTCGGCACGGCTTCTAGCACAGTTGTCATATTCAGTCGATTCCGCCCGTGAGGGTCGTCTGCTCAGCGTAGTCGAGGTGCTTGACCAGCTGTCCGCGCAGCCTTGTCCTGACCTCGTCGAGTTCGATCGGACCTGCCAGGTCGCGCAGCTGGGTCATGGCCAGCCCCGCATAGCCGCAGGGGTTGATTCGGCGGAATGGCGCAAGGTCCATGTCCACGTTCAGGGCAAGGCCATGGAACGAACGGCCGTTGCGGATTCGCAGGCCGAGGGAGGCGATCTTCGCTCCGTCGACATAGACGCCCGGGGCATCAGGCTTGGCCGATGCCTGCACGTCGTAACTGGCGAGCAGGCCAATCAAGGCCTGTTCGATACGGCTGACCAGCTCGCGTACGCCAAAACCCAGCCGCCGCACGTCCAGCAGCAGGTAGGCCACCTGCTGACCGGGGCCATGGTAGGTCACCTGGCCACCGCGGTCGGTCTGCACCACCGGGATGTCGCCCGGCACCAGCAGGTGCTCGGCCTTGCCGGCCTGGCCCTGGGTAAAGACTGCGATGTGCTCGACCAGCCAGATTTCATCCTGGCTGGCCGGGGTACGCTGCTCGGTGAAGCGACGCATGGCTTCCAGCACTGGTTCGTAGTGCTGCAGGCCAAGCTCGCGAAAACCGAGGCAGGTGGACATCAGAGCACCATTTTCACGATGCCGGTAGCACGCAGGGCGCTATTGATATCGTGCAGCTGGTCCTCGCTCGTGGCAACGATGTGCAGTTGCACGGTGGTGTACTTGCCTTCCTTGCTCTGACGCTCCGCCAACGTAGTCATGTCGACTTCGGCGTGCTTCATGAGGATCTCGATAACCGTGTCCTTGAAATGGACCACAGTATCGCCGATGACCTTGATCGGGTAATCGACGCAGGGGAATTCGATCTTGTGCGACTTTACGTCTGGTTCGCTCATGGCGGAAACGGCCTCGTAAGCCGTGGCAACAACAACGCCCCCGCGAAACGCGCGGGGGCATGCAGGTCACGTATCAGTTGAACAACCCGAAGAAGAATAGACGGATGCTATCCCACATACGGCGGAAGAAACCACCTTCCTCGACGCCATCGAGGGCGATCAGGTCGGCGCTGTGAACCACTTTCTCGTCCAGTTTGACTTCCACTTTGCCGATCACGTCACCTTTGGCGATTGGCGCGGTGAGCTGCGGATTCATGGTCATCGAAGCCTGAAGGCGCTTCAATTGGCCTTTAGGCATGGTCATGGTCAGGTCGTCTGCCAGGCCAGCCTTGATCTGGCTGGTGGCGCCCTTCCAGACCGGAGCCTGGGTCAGCTCGGTGCCCTTCTGGTAGAAGGTCTGGGTTTCGAAGAAGCGGAAGCCGTAGGTCAGCAGCTTCTGGGTCTCGGCGGCACGCGACTGCTCGCTGTTGGTGCCGAACACCACGGCGATCAGGCGCTGGCCATCGCGAACGGCGGAAGCCACCATGCAATAGCCGGCTTCGTCGGTGTGGCCGGTCTTCAGGCCATCGACGGTCTTGTCACGCCACAGCAGCAGGTTGCGGTTAGGCTGCTTGATGTTGTTCCAGAAGAACTCTTTCTGCGAGTAGATGGCGTAGTGGGCCGGGTCGACGGTGATGATCGCACGGGCCAGGGTGGCCATGTCATGCGCCGACGAGTAGTGCTCCGGGTTCGGCAGGCCGGTCGGGTTCATGAAGTGGCTGTTGCTCATGCCCAGATCGGCAGCCGTCTTGTTCATCATGTCGGCGAAGGCATCTTCGCTGCCGGCGATGTGCTCGGACAGGGCGACCGAGGCGTCGTTGCCGGACTGGATGATGATGCCGTGCAGCAGGTCGCTGACAGTCACCTGGGTGCCGACCTTGATGAACATGCGCGAACCGCCGGTACGCCAGGCGTTTTCGCTGACGGTAACCGGGTCGTTCTCGCCGATCTGGCCGCGGCGAATGTCCAGGGTGGCGATGTAGGCGGTCATCAGCTTGGTCAGGCTTGCTGGCGGCAGGCGCTCGTCACCGTTGTTCTCGACCAGCACGTTGCCGCTGGACGCGTCCATGAGTACGTAGGACTTGGCTGCCAGTTGCGGTGGTGCCGGCGTCATCTGCTCTGCCGCGAAGGCGGCAGGCGTGATCAGCAGCAGTACTGGCAGGCAAAGTCGTTTGGCAAGGTTGGTGATGTTCATCCGTCTCTCGAAAATCGCTAATGGTCTGAGATGTTCCCTGGGCAAGATCATGTGCCCAGCGCCAGTCAGTCTAGTTTTGTGGCCGTAGGCCTGGCCCGTTAAAGTGCGGCGTTATGTCGCTGCGGGCAAAAGCCGACATTGTACATGTCCGCGCCCGGCAATTCATGACAAAACCGACAGTTTGGTGTTGCCTTCTTCGCGGGTAAACCCGCTCCCACAGGTTCACGCGAAACCCTATGGGAGCGGGTTTACCCGCGAAGAAGGCAACACGGTCAGTCAGCTGTGACCAGCTTTGCCTGCCCCAAGTTCGCCAGGCGGATACTGTCTTGTGCTTGCTGGATCTCGCCCTGGCTGCCGATCGGCCCCAGGCGAACGCGGTGCAGGGTTTGCTGGTTACGTACGATCGAGCTGATGAACACCGGTGCACTGACCATGGTGCTGAGCTTGGAGCGCAGCAATTCGGCGGCGTCAGGGTTGGCAAAGGCGCCTACCTGCAGGAAGCTGCCGCCATTACCGCCCGGTACGTTGTTGCCACCCACCTGCACCGGCACCACCGGCGCCGCATGCTGCTGTGCCGGCGGGGTCCATTGCTCGACACGCCCGGTATTGGCCGCGATCGCCTGGGTCTGGGCCACCTGCGGTTCTTTCAGCACCATCGGCGGCGTCTGTCCACGCTGGGCCCACCACTGTTGCGGGTCGATACCCTCGACGCGCACATGCGCAGTGCCAGTCTCGGCATAGCCGAGCTTCTTGGCCGCCGCGTAGGACAAGTCGATGATGCGGTCGGAATAGAACGGCCCACGGTCATTGACCCGCAGGATCACGCTACGGCCATTGGCCAGATTGGTCACCCGCACGTAGGCCGGCAGCGGCAGGGTCTTGTGCGCCGCGCTCATGCCATACAGGTCGTACAGCTCGCCGTTGGCGGTGTTCTGGCCATGGAACTTGGTGCCGTACCACGACGCGGTACCCTCGGCGCGGTAATTGCGCGACTCCTGCATCGGGTAGTAGGTCTTGCCCAGCACCGTGTAGGGGTTGGCCTTGTAGTTGCCGGTGTGCACGGTCGGCGTGGCGTCGGGGATCTTGTTCACATCCACGTCCCACCACGGCGCGCCGTCCTTGTGCGCCCGGTTGATGTCCAGCCCCGGCTGGGTCCGCACCACGTTGCCACTGCTTTGCTGGGTCGGGCGGCTGGATGAACAGCTGGCCAGTACCACACCAACGGCGAGGCAGGTCAACAGCTTGAAGGAATTGGCAGAAATGATTGCGCGCATTACTTGACGCCCCGTGCTTGGACCAGCTGTTCCGCAAGCTGATGCACCGCCATGGCATACATCACGCTGCGGTTGTAGCGAGTGATCGCGTAGAAGTTTTTCAGCCCCATCCAGTACTCGGGGCCATTGTCGCCTTCGAGCCGGAAGGCGGTAACCGGCAGATCATCGCGCAGCGAATCATGGACCGACCAGCCAAGCGCGCGCAACTCCCCTACCGTTTTCACCGGTTCGATGCCGGTGGTCAGGCCTTGATCGGCACGTGCACCGTCCACCCAGGCGCGGCTGACCACGCCCCCGCCCGCTACCCAGCCATGGCGCTTGAAGTAATTGGCGACGCTGCCGATGGCATCGTCCGGGTTGTTCCAGATATTGATGTGGCCATCGCCGTCGAAGTCCACCGCGTAGTTGCGAAAACTGCTCGGCATGAACTGCGGCAGGCCCATGGCACCGGCATAGGAGCCTTTGAGCGTGAGCGGGTCGAGCTGCTCGTCACGGGCCAATAGCAGGAATTCGCGCAGTTCCTTGCGGAAGAACTCCGCCCGCGGCGGGTAATCGAAGCCCAGGGTCGACAGGGCGTCAATCACCCGGTAGTTGCCGGTATTGCGGCCAAAGAACGTTTCCACGCCGATGATCGCGACAATGTACTGCGCCGGCACGCCGTATTGCTGTTCGGCACGGGCCAGCACGGCCTCATGCTGGCGCCAGAAGTCCACACCACGGGCAATGCGCGCGTCGGTGAGGAACATCGGCCGGTAGTCCTTCCAGGGTTTGACCCGTTCGGCCGGGCGCGAGATAGCGTCAAGGATCGACTGCTTGCGCTGCACTTCACGGAACACGCCCATCAGTTGCTCAGGGGCAAAACCATGGTCGCGGCTCATTTCGCCAACAAACTCGGCCACCTGCGGTGAGCCCTGGTAATCGCCGGCATGGGCCAGCTGTACAGCGCCGAACAGGCCCACCGCGCCGATCCACGGCGCACAACGGGCAGCCCAGTTACGCACTGCTTGCATGAAATTCTTCACCTTATTCAAACCTGCGCGATCCATTTGCGGTGCGTATGGATCGACATCAGAACGCCAAACGCTGACAGCAGCGTCACCAACGATGTTCCGCCATAGCTGATGAAGGGTAGCGGCACGCCCACCACGGGCAGGAGGCCGCTGACCATCCCGATATTGACGAACACGTATACAAAAAAGGTCATGGTCAGGCTGCCCGCAAGCAGCTTGCCGAACAGGGTCTGCGCCTGGGCGGTGATCACCAGGCCACGGCCGATCAGCAGCAAATAGACGATCAGCAACAGGCAGATGCCGACCAGGCCGAACTCCTCGCCCAGCACGGCGATGATGAAGTCGGTGTGGCTTTCCGGCAGGAAATCCAGGTGCGACTGGGTGCCAAGCAGCCAGCCCTTGCCGAACACGCCGCCCGAGCCGATCGCCGCCTTGGACTGGATGATGTTCCAGCCCGTGCCCAACGGGTCGCTTTCGGGGTCAAGGAAGGTCAGTACCCGCTGCTTCTGATAGTCGTGCATGACGAAGAACCACATCGCCACTGCCACCGGCACCGCCGCCGCCAGCACACTGAGGATCCAGCGCCAGCGCAAGCCACCCATGAACAGCACGAAGGCGCCGGAGGCAAGAATCAGCAGCGCCGTACCCAGGTCGGGCTGCCGCACGATCAGGATGAACGGCACACCGATCAGCACCAGGCTGATTGCCACGTGCTTCAAGTGCGGCGGCAAGGTGCGCTTGGACAGGTACCAGGCGATGGTCGCCGGCATGATGATCTTCATGAATTCCGAGGGCTGGAAGCGGATCACCCCGGGGATGTTGATCCAGCGCGTGGCACCCATGGCGTTATGGCCCATGACGTCTACCACCACCAGCAACAGCACACCCGTGAGGTAGGCCAGCGGTACCCAGCGCGCCATGAAACGCGGCTCCAGTTGGGCAATGACGAACATCGACACCAGGCCGATACCGAACGAGGTGGCCTGCTTGAGCAGCAGGTCCCAGTTCTTGCCACTGGCCGAATAGAGTACGAACAGGCTGCCGGCCGCCAGGGTCAGCAGAATCACCAGCAAGGGGCCGTCGATATGAATGCGCTGCAGAAAGCTGGCGCGCCGACGCATCACATCCTCACTGGAGAGCATGCGATCGAAATTGTTCATCACAGGGCCGATTCCTGGGTAACGGTGGCCGGCGCGAACTCGGGCTTGAGCCGGCCGTTTTCGTCGAGCAGCCAGGCATCCATGATCTGGCGTACCACGGGCGCAGCGACACCCGAGCCGGACTCACCGTTCTCGACCATCACCGAAACCACGATCTTCGGGGCATCGGCCGGGGCAAAGGCCACGAACAAAGCGTGGTCGCGGTGGCGCTCCTGGAGCTTGTTGCGGTCGTACTTCTCACCCTGCTTGATCGCCACCACCTGGGCGGTGCCGCTCTTGCCGGCAATGCGGTACTGGGCACCGGCAGCGGCCTTGCGCGCCGTACCGCGGGCGCCGTGCATCACCTGTTCCATGCCATGGGTGACCTTGGCCCAGTCAGACTTGTCACGCAGCATGATGTTTTCCATGGGGTTGTCGTCCACTGGCGCCTGGCCTTCGATGGTCTTGGCCAGGTGCGGGCGGTTCCACACCCCCTTGTTGGCGATCAGCGCAGTGGCCTGGGCCAGTTGCAGCGGCGTAGCCTGCATGTAGCCCTGGCCAATGCCGAGAATCAGGGTTTCACCGGGGAACCAGGCCTGGCGGCGGGTGGCACGCTTCCATTCGCGCGACGGCATCAACCCGGCAGACTCCTCGAACATATCAAGGGAAACCCGCTGGCCAATGCCGAACTTGTTCATGTAGCTGGAAAGCCGATCGATACCCATCTTGTGTGCAAGGTCGTAGAAGTAGGTGTCGTTGGACCGCATGATCGCGGTGTCCAGATCGACCCAGCCATCGCCGGTGCGGTTCCAGTTACGGTATTTGTGGTCATAGTTGGGCAACTGGTAATAGCCCGGGTCGAACACCCGGCTGCTGGCATTGACCACACCACTGTCCAGGCCGGCAATTGCCACCGCCGGCTTGATGGTCGAACCGGGCGGGTACAGGCCACGCAGCACGCGGTTGAACAGCGGCCGGTCGATCGAGTCGCGCAGTTCGGCATAGGCCTTGAAGCTGATGCCGGTTACAAACAGGTTGGGGTCGAAGCTTGGCTGGCTGACCATCGCCAGCACCTCACCCGTACGCGGGTCGAGTGCCACCACCGCGCCGCGCCGGCCACCCAGGGCGGCCTCGGCGGCCTCCTGAAGCTTGATGTCCAGGCTCAGCACAATGTCCTTGCCCGGTTTCGGGTCGGTGCGCTTGAGCACCCGCAGCACACGGCCTCGGGCGTTGGTCTCGACTTCCTCGTAACCCACCTGCCCGTGCAGGTCGTCTTCGTAGAAGCGTTCGATGCCGGTCTTGCCGATGTGGTGGGTGCCGCTGTAGTTCACCGGATCGAGGGTTTTAAGCTCTTTCTCGTTGATGCGCCCCACATAACCCACCGAGTGGGCGAAATGCGCACCCTGCGGGTAATGGCGCACCAGTTGGGCTACCACTTCCACGCCCGGCAGGCGGAACTGGTTCACCGCCACCCGGGCGATCTGCTCTTCGTTGAGCTCGAACAGGATCGGCACCGGCTCGAACGGCCGACGACCCTGTCGCATGCGTTTCTCGAACAAGGCACGATCATCGGCAGTCAGCTCTAGCACTTCGACGATGCTGTCCAGCACTTCCTGCCAGTTACCCGCACGTTCGCGGGTCATCGACAGGCTGAAGCTGGGTCGGTTGTCGGCAACGATCAACCCGTTGCGGTCGAAGATCAGCCCGCGGGTCGGCGGGATCGGCTGCACGTGCACCCGGTTGTTCTCCGACAGCGTGGAGTGATAGTCGTACTGGATGATCTGCAGGTAATACAGCCGCGCGATCAGCACGCAAACAAGCAGCATGATCGCAACCGCGCCGACCACGACGCGGTTACGCACCAAGCGGGCGTCTTTCTCGTGGTCCTTGAGACGGATCGGCTGCGACATCGGACTGCTTACAGGCTCATTTGTGGTAAGGGTGCCCGGACAACACGGTCCAGGCGCGGTAGATCTGCTCGCCGATGAGTATCCTTACCAACGGGTGCGGGAGGGTCAGCGGCGACAGCGACCAGCGTTGCTCGGCGCGCGCGCAAACCTCAGGTGCCAGGCCTTCCGGGCCGCCCACCATCAAATTCACCGTGCGCGCATCCAGGCGCCAGCGGTCCAGCTCGGTCGCCAGCTGCTCGGTACTCCAGGGCTTGCCATGGACCTCGAGGGTGACAATGCGTTCCCCAGGCTGAACCTTGCTCAGCATGGCTTCGCCCTCCTGACGGATCAGGCGGGCGACGTCAGCATTCTTGCCACGGGTGTTCAGCGGGATTTCCACCAGCTCCAGCGACAGCTCGGCAGGCAGGCGCTTGGCATACTCATGCCAACCTTCCTCGACCCACTTCGGCATGCGCGAGCCGACCGCGATCAGGCGCAGACGCACGACGCTTCCTTATTCCCGGTCTTTGATCTTGGAGTCGAAGTAGTCGCTGGCGTTTTCCGGGCTGTGGTGCTTGGCATCGGCAGCACGGCTCTGCTCTGCACCTGCCCACAGACGCTCCAGGTCGTAGAACTGGCGGGCAGCGGCGGTCATCATGTGCACGATGACGTCGTTCAGGTCCAGCAGCACCCAGTCGCTGTCGCCCTTGCCTTCTTCGCCGAGTGGCTGCGCGCCTTGTTTTTTGACCGCTTCACGGACCTTTTCCAGCATCGCGTTGATCTGGCGGTTGGAGGTACCGGTGGCAATGATCATGTAGTCGGTCAGGCTGTGCTTTTCGCGCACGTCGATGACCTGGATGTCCTGGGCTTTAACGTCTTCCAGGGCGCTAATGGTCAGTTTGACCAGTTCTTCGCCACTGATGCCATTGGTTTTCTGCTTGCTCATATAAAACTCGTTCAACTCGTTGGATGAGGCGCCAAAGGCACCGTCAGTTAGGTGCACGATACAGTTCGTGCGCCTCTATGTAGGCCAGTACGGCGTCCGGCACCAGGAACCTCACCGATTTGCCGCTGGCCAGCAGCTGTCGGATCTGTGTAGCCGACACCGCAAGCGGCGTCTGCCAGACGAACGAAATATTTCCCGCCGGGCCGGACATGGCGGCGGGATCGCTCTCCGAGCGCGCAGCCAGCAGGTTGCGCAGCTCGTCAGGGGGTTCAACGTCGGCATCCGGGCGTTGCAGCACCAGGATGTGACAGTGTTGCAGCAACTCTTCCCAACGGTGCCAGCTGGGCAGGCCACAGAAGGCGTCCCAGCCCAGCACCAGGAACAGCTGGTCGTTGCCGGCCAGTTCGGCGCGGATCGATTCCAGCGTATCGATGGTGTACGACGGCTTGTCACGCGCTAGCTCGCGGGCATCGACGCTCAGGCAAGCGACGCCCTGCACCGCTTCGCGGACCATGGCCAGGCGATCCTGCGCGGCCACTTGTGGGGTGTCGCGGTGCGGCGGCCGGGCGTTGGGCAACAGGCGCAACTCGTCCAGCCCCATGAACTCGGCCACTTCCAGCGCGCTGCGCAAGTGGCCGATGTGCACGGGGTCGAAAGTGCCGCCTAGAATGCCGATACGCCGGACTGCCTGGGCCTCGCTCAACTCAGCACGACCCCTGGCCGCGCAACTGGCCGTCGCCGATCACCACGTATTTCTCGCAGGTCAGGCCTTCCAGGCCAACCGGGCCACGGGCATGCAGCTTGTCGGTGGAAATACCGATTTCCGCACCCAGGCCGTACTCGAAGCCGTCGGCGAAGCAGGTCGGGGTGTTGAGCATGACCGATGCCGAATCGACCTCGGCCATGAACTGACGGGCTTCACCCTGGTGTTCGCTGATGATCGAATCGGTGTGGTGCGAGCCATAGTGGTTGATGTGCTCGATGGCCTGTTCCAGGCCCTGCACAACGCGGATCGACAGGATCGCGTCCAGGTACTCGGTGTGCCAGTCATCTTCAGTGGCCGGCTTGGCATCGATGATCGCCCGGGTGCGCTCGCAGCCACGCAGCTCCACGCCCTTTTCCCGGAAGCGGCGGGCCATTTCCGGCAGGAAGCGCTCGGCCACCTGCTGGTCGACCAGCAGTGTTTCCATGGCGCCACAGATGCCGTAGCGGTAAGTCTTGGCGTTGAAGGCCACGTTCCAGGCTTTGTCCAGGTCAGCATGCTGGCTGACATAGACGTGGCAGATGCCGTCCAGGTGCTTGATCACCGGCACACGGGCATCGCGGCTGATACGCTCGATCAGGCCACGGCCGCCACGCGGCACGATGACATCGACGAATTCCGGCATGCTGATCAACGCACCCACGGCCTCACGGTCGGTGGTCTCGACCACCTGCACCACGGCGGCCGGCAGGCCAGCAGCGGCCAGGCCACGCTGAATGCAGGTGGCGATGGCACGGTTGGAATGGATAGCTTCGGAGCCGCCCCGCAGAATGGTCGCGTTACCCGACTTCAGGCACAGGCTGGCAGCATCGATGGTCACGTTCGGGCGCGACTCGTAGATGATCCCGATCACCCCCAGCGGCGTGCGCATCTTACCGACCTGGATGCCCGACGGGCGGTAGCTCATGTCGCGGATGGCACCGACCGGGTCCGGCAAGCTGGCCACCTGGCGCAGGCCGGTGATCATGCCGTCGATACGCGCAGGGGTCAGCGCCAGACGGTCAAGCAGCGCCGGTTCGAGGCCGTTGGCGCGGCCAGCAGCCAAGTCCAGCTCGTTGGCGGCAGTCAGCTCGGCACGGGCGCCGTCCAGCGCCTCGGCGGCGGCTTGCAGGGCGCGGTTCTTCTGCGCGGTGCTGGCACGGCCGATCACCCGGGAAGCCTCACGGGCGGCGCGACCCAGGCGGGTCATGTAGTCAAGAACGGACTCAGTCATGGGTTCGGTGTCTTGGCGAAGGGGAAATCGGCTGATTATAACTGCCGCGCAGGTGTACGCCCAGCGGCGGGTGGCGGATGGTAGAAAATGGCTGCCTGCCTTTAGGTTTTTGGCGCCTGTGAAATCGAGCGCCGCCCGCGCGGCGCTTCGCGGGGCAAGCCCGCTCCCACATTTGTTGCAACGTACCAAGCCTGTCAGGCCATGGTTGCCAGCTTGGTGGGGCTGGTCGCATTTTTGAGTTGGCGCCAATGCCGCCCCACATGTCTCAAGCCTTACACCAAGGCTGGCAACGCCTGTCCCACAGACAGGGCCACGTTGCAACAAATGTGGGAGCGGGCTTGTCCCGCGAAGCGCCGCGCGGGCGGCGCTCGATCTCACCGACGCCGAATATCTCAAGGCGAACACCCCGGCAGCCCCACCAATGAAACATACAGATACCATTCAATCGTAACCCCAGTTCAGCCTCGATTAAGCCATTCATTGCTATCATCCCCCGCCTCCCAGCCGCGAACTGCCCGCATGCCTGCCCTGCCCGACAGCTTTTTCGACCGCGATGCCCAGACCCTGGCCAAGGCCTTGCTGGGCAAGGTAATCCGCCATCGCCAAGGCGACCTGTGGCTGGCCGCGCGCATCATCGAAACCGAGGCCTATTACCTCACCGACAGAGGCAGCCACGCCTCGCTCGGCTACACCGAAAAGCGCAAGGCGCTGTTTCTCGATGGCGGGCATATCTACATGTACTACGCACGCGGCGGCGACTCGCTGAACTTCAGCGCCCATGGCCCAGGCAATGCGGTGCTGATCAAGTCTGCCTATCCTTGGCAGGATGCCCGCTCTGGCCCGAACAGTCTGGCGCAGATGCAACTGAACAACCCCGACGCCAGCGGCAAGCTGCGCCCGGATGAACGCCTGTGCGCCGGCCAGACCCTGCTGTGCCGAGCCCTGGGCCTGAAAGTACCGGACTGGGACGCCCAACGCTTCGACGCCGAGCGCCTGTACGTGGAAGATTGCGGCAACACCGTACCCCGGGTAATACAGGCCGCGCGACTGGGCATCCCGCACGGTCGCGACGAGCATCTGCCCTACCGCTTCGTCGACGCCGAGTACGCCCGGTTCTGCACACGGAACCCGTTACGTCGCGGCCAAGTCGAAGGCCGTGACTTCTTCATTCTCGAACAAGGAAGCTGAACATGGGCCAATGGCTCGATGGCCTGACCGGCTGGCTCAGCGCCAACCCGCAGTGGCTTGGCGTGGCAATTTTCCTGATAGCCTGCATTGAGTGCCTGGCCATTGCCGGCATCATCGTGCCGGGCACCGTGCTGCTGTTCGCCGTCGCGGTACTGGCCGGCAGCGGTGCCTTCACCTTGGGCGAAACATTGCTGCTGGGCTTTCTTGGCGGCCTGCTCGGCGACGCGGTGTCGTACACGCTGGGCAAGTACTTTCACCAGAATATCCGCCGCCTGCCACTGCTGCGCCACCACCCGGAATGGATTGGAAGCGCCGAAAGCTACTTCAAGCGATATGGCATCGCCAGCCTGCTGGTGGGGCGCTTCATCGGCCCGCTGCGGCCTATGTTGCCCATGGTCGCCGGCATGTTCGACATGCCCCTGCCACGCTTCATCGCCGTCAGCCTGGTGGCCGGCGCGGGCTGGTCGGTAGCCTACCTGCTACCGGGCTGGGCCACCGGCGCGGCCATGCGCCTGCCGCTACCGGAAGGCTTCTGGCTGGATGCTGGCATCATCGCCGGCACATTGGCAGTCATCATCGGGCTCAGCCTGAACAGCAGCATTCGCGATCAGCGCCACAGCACCCGGTTGGTCGCGGGTTTGAGCTTTCTGGCATTGGCCGGGATTTTCCTGGGCTGGCCCTACCTGCACGAGTTCGACCAGGGCGTGATGACGCTGGTACAGGAACACCGCAGCCAAGCCATTGATGGCACCGTGGTGCTGGTCACTCGCCTGGGCGACTTCAAAACCCAATTCTTCCTCGGTGGCTTGTTGACGGGTTTGCTGCTACTTGCCCGGCAGTGGCGCCATGCCCTGTTCGCCGGCGGCGCACTGATAGGTACAGCGGTGGCAAATGGCAGCCTGAAATGGCTGTTCGCCCGCGCCAGGCCTGAAGTACTGACAGACCCGCTGACCAGCTACAGCATGCCCAGCGGGCACAGTTCGGCGTCGTTCGCCTTCTTTCTGGTATTGGCAGTGCTGGCGGGGCGTGGCCAGCCGCCGCGCATGCGCCTGACCTGGGTCATGCTGGGCTGTATTCCGGCGCTGGCGATTGCGCTGTCGCGGGTGTACCTGGGGGCGCACTGGCCGACCGACATCCTCGCCGGGGCCATGTTGGCCTGTTGTGTGTGTGCGCTTAGCCTGACACTGGTGCAGCATCGCCAGACCCTGCCGGCGTTGCCGCAGCGGGTCTGGTGGCTGGTGTTGCCGGCGTGTGTGGCGCTGCTGGCGTTCTTTGCCATGCACGCGCTGCCGCATGCTTTGCTGCGCTATCAGTATTGATGTCGCCTGTCATGGCCTCTTCGCGGGCACGCCCGCTCCCACAGGTGCTGCACAGGTTTTGAATCCTGCGAGTTACCTTTGGGAGCGGGCGTGCCCGCGAAGAGGCCATGACAGGTGACAAAGAACCATCAGGCGAACAGCTCGCCCTGAATCCGCTCCAGCAGCCTCTGGATCTCGCCCAGCCGCTGCTGCGGCGAGTCGAGGGTCAGCAGGTCCAGCTTGTCTTCTTCCATGAACGGCAGCAGATACGCCAGCTGGTTGGCCAGCGCCTGGCGCCCGTCCACCGGGCGCGGCATGTCCAGCGCCTCGACCATTGGGTGTTCGCCCAAGGCCACCAGCAACGCCAACAAGTCATCATCTGCTTCAAGCAACGGGCTGTCCGCCTGCTCCGGCAACCATTGCACCTGCCCCACCAGCAACTGGTCCTTCTGCACCTCGGTACTGCCCAGATTGAAGCGCCGCACACCTTCTACGCGAATGCCCAGCAAGCCATTATCCTGCTGCACAAAGTCGCGAATCACCGCTTCACAGCCGATCGAGGCGACCATCGGTGGCGCCTTGCCAACCTGCTCGCCCTCCAGGATGCAGACCACCCCAAAGCCTTCACCCTGCTTCATGCAGCGCCCGATCATGTCCAGGTAGCGCGCCTCGAAAATCTGCAGATCGAGAAAGCAGCCAGGAAACAGCACGGTATTGAGCGGAAACAGCGGTAGTGTCATCACAACTCCTCAAGCCACCAGGCTGACCGCCAGCGGCAGGAACACCGCCGTGGCTACCCCCATCAAGCTCATCGCCAGTGCGGCAAAAGCGCCGCATTCATCACTTTCCTGCAAGGCGACCGAAGTACCCACCGCATGCGCGGTGACGCCCAGCGACATGCCGCGCGCCTCAGGGCTGTGCACGCCGAAACGGCTCAGCAGCGCCGGGCCGAAGATCGCGCCGATCACCCCGGTGATCAGTACGAATACTGCCGCCAGGGCCGCCACACCGCCAATCTGCTCGGCCACCAGCATGGCGATTGGCGAGGTCACCGACTTGGGTGCCATGGTCATCAGGATCATGTGTTCTGCACCGAACCACCAGCCTAGCAACAGGCAGCAGAGCGTAGCGAACAGCCCCCCGATAACCAGCGTAGTAAATGTGGGCCAGAACAGCTGCCGGATACGCCGCAGGTTGAGATACAGCGGCACGGCCAGCGCCACGGTGGCGGGGCCCAGCAGGATATTCATGATTTCGGTGCTCTTGCGGTACTCGCTGTATTCGATGCCGCACAGCAGCAACACGCCGATTACCAGCAACATCGACACCAATACCGGCTGCAGGAAGATCCAGCGGGTTTTCTCGTAGGCCGCCAGCACCACCTGGTAGGCACCCAGCGTGATACCGATACCGAACAAAGGGTGGTGCACGACTGCATTCAGCGCGCCTTGCCAGTCGGGCATCATGGCTGTTCCTCGCGCTTGCCCTGGCGGTGGATGAGCTTTTGCATCAGCACACCGACAAACACCAGTGTCACCAGGCAGGAAATCAGCAAGGCGCCAGCAATCGCCCAGAAGTCGGCGGCGATATCCTTGGCATACACCATTACCCCCACTGCCGGCGGCACCAGCAACAGCGGCAGGTAGCGCAGCAGGCTGCTGGCCGCTTCGTTCAGCGGCTTCCCCACCTCACCGCGGGCCATGAGGAAGGCCAACAGCAGCACCAGGCCGATGATCGGCCCCGGTAGAAACGGCACCAACAGATGATTGATCGCCGTTCCCAGCAGCTGGAACAGGACCAGCCAGGTCAAACCACGCAACAGCATAAGCATCTCCCTCGGGCATGGCAGCCATTATAAGCACGCACAGCTATATACCGATATTCGTCGAAAAACGGACAACTTGACTGAAACGGTTCGCCGTGCTGATCTTGCACTTTCGTACCAACTGACAACCTGGAGAGTCCGCGATGCCCTATGTACCGGTTACAGAGCTTTCGCAATACGTTGGTAAGGAACTGGGCCGCTCCGCCTGGCTAAAAATCGACCAGCAGCGTATCAACCTGTTCGCCGAGGCGACAGGCGATTTCCAATTCATCCATGTCGACCCTGAAAAGGCGGCAAAAACCCCGTTTGGCGGCACGATTGCCCACGGTTTCCTGACATTGTCACTGATCCCCAAGCTGATCGAGGACATCCTGATCCTGCCGCAAGGGCTGAAGATGGTGGTGAACTACGGGCTGGACAGCGTGCGGTTCATCCAGCCGGTCAAGGTCGACAGCCAGGTGCGATTGAAGGTCGACCTGGCCGAAGTGGTGGAGAAGAAGCCGGGGCAATGGTTGCTCAAGGCGATTGCCACGCTGGAAATTGAAGGAGAAGAGAAGCCTGCTTATATAGCTGAGTCGCTCTCACTCTGTTTTGTCTGATGTAGCTTTGGGGCTGCCATGCAGCCCCCGATCCACAAATCCCCTGCACTCGCGTAAACTGCCAGCCTTCGCGCAGCCTAGGGCTGCCCTCTGTCGATTTACCAAAGGTGCCCGCCATGCCCTGGCTGCAAGTTCGCCTGGCCATCAGCCCGGAACAAGCCGAAACCTACGAAGATGCCCTGCTTGAAGTAGGTGCCGTCTCGGTCACGTTCATGGACGCCGAAGATCAACCGATCTTCGAGCCAGACCTCAACACCACCCCGCTGTGGTCGCACACCCACTTGCTGGCGCTGTTCGAGGCCGATGCCGTGCCCGAGCAGGTGTTTGCCCACCTGCGCCTGCTGACCGGCGCCGAGCTGCCACAGCACCAGGCCGAGGTGATCGAGGACCAGGACTGGGAGCGCAGCTGGATGGACAACTTCCAGCCCATGCGTTTCGGCCGCCGCCTGTGGATCGTGCCAAGCTGGCACGAAGCCCCGGAAAAGGACGCCGTCAACCTGCTGCTGGATCCGGGCCTTGCCTTCGGCACCGGCACTCACCCCACCACTGCCCTGTGCCTGGAATGGCTCGACGGCCAGCAACTCGAAGGCACCGAGGTGCTGGACTTCGGCTGCGGCTCGGGCATTCTGGCCATCGCCTCGCTGCTGCTGGGCGCCCGTGAAGCGGTCGGTACCGACATTGACGTGCAGGCCATCGAGGCTTCGCGTGACAATGCCCAGCGCAACGGCATCGCCGATGAAAAGCTGGCGCTGTACCTGCCCGAGCACATGCCGGCCATGCAGGCCGACGTGCTGGTCGCCAATATCCTCGCCGGCCCGCTGGTGTCGCTGGCACCGCAATTGTCCGGCCTGGTTCGCCCAGGCGGCCTGCTGGCGTTGTCCGGCATCCTCGCCGAACAAGGTGAGGAGGTGGCCGCAGCCTACGCCGCCGACTTCGAGCTGGACCCGATCGTCGTCCGCGATGGTTGGGTGCGCATCAGTGGTCGCCGCCGCTAAGCGGGCCTAGAATATCTCTCTGCACAGCTCCCGGATTGCCGCATGACCGACAGTTTCGTCACCCAGTGCCCGCATTGCCAGACCAGCTTTCGCGTCACCCACCACCAGTTGAGCCTGGCCCGCGGTGTGGTGCGCTGCGGCCATTGCCTGCAGGTGTTCAATGCCGCCAGGCAACTGCTGGAGCAGAACCGTGCCAGCGCACCTGAGGTGCCAGTGCCTGTGCCTGTGCCTGTGCCAGCGGCACCTGCCGAGCCAGTGGTCGAGCCGCCGATCACGCCCGAGCCTGTCAGCCGCGAGCGCAGTATCACGCCTGACGAAGACTGGGCCCTGACTGCCCAGGCGCTGGACGCACTGGACCTCGACCAGGAACTGGCACGCCTGGAGCAGCGCGGCCAGCCGGCACCGGCACGCCCCGCCGACCAGGATGGCGGGTTGCAGGCGCGGCGTGACGAGTTGCACCCGGACGAGCATGCGGACGACTTGTTCGGCAACGCCACCGACGAGCCCTTCGAGCCACAAACGCCAGCAGAGCCCGCCCCGGTACTGCTGGAACCGCAGCCCCTGGAGCTGGACCTGGAGCCTGGGCCCGGCGAGCGCACTGAGCCAACCTTGGGCAGCAACCTTGACCTGGACATCGATGACGAGCCGCCCGTACACCGTGCAGCCGAAATCGATGACCAACCCGCATTCAGCGAACCGCTGCGCGCCAGCGATGACGAAATCCCGGAACAAGGCCTGAGCGCCCGCGACGATGAGCCGCTGGCGCTGCACCTGTCGGCGCGCGACGACGACCCCCTCGAGCCGCTGCCGGGTGAACGCCTGGAGCCAGGCCTTGCCAGCAAGCCCGAGCGCACAGCGCGCAAGGAACCGCTGGTCGATGTCGTCGACGACCCGCTGCAACTGGGCTGGGAAAAACCTGCGCCAAACTGGGGCAAGCGCCTGCTGTGGGGCTTTCTCACCCTGCTGGCCGCCGGCCTGCTGGCGTTCCAGTATGTGTGGTTCCACTTCGACGAGATGGCCCGCCAGGACCAGTACCGGCCGATCTTCCAGCAAATTTGCCCGATGGTCGGGTGCCAGGTGCCGACCCGCGTCGATATCGCACGAATCAAGAGCAGCAATCTGGTGGTGCGCAGCCACCCGGACTTCAAAGGCGCACTGATCGTCGATGCGATCATCTACAACCGTGCACCGTTCGCCCAACCGTTCCCGCTGCTGGAGCTGCGTTTTGCCGACCTAAATGGTCAACTGATCGCGAGCCGGCGTTTCAAGCCCAGCGAGTACCTGTCTGGCGAGTTGGCCGGGCGTGGCGACATGCCAAGCCAGACACCGATCCATATCGCCCTGGACATCCTCGACCCGGGGCCGAAGGCCGTGAACTACAGCCTCAGCTTCCGTTCGCCGGAATAGTCAGTAACCCTGTGGGAGCGGGCACGCCCGCTCCCACAGGGTCTGCGCGATGCCCGGATCTTTGCTCATACCAAATGTCATAAGCCGACAACTGTTCAGATTTTATCCAAATCCATCTTTATCCGGTCACCGAGAGCGGGTATCATGCCCACCCTTTTTCGAACTCCAAGATTCGGCCCCACAACAGGGATCACCTATGTCGGCGGTACGCATCGGCCCATACACACTACGTAACAATCTGATCCTCGCGCCGATGGCCGGGGTCACGGACCAGCCTTTCCGAACACTTTGCAAGCGCCTGGGCGCTGGCATGGTGGTGTCGGAAATGGTCTCCAGCGACATGAGCCTGTGGAACAGCCGCAAGTCGAGCCTGCGCCGCATCCATGAAGGTGATCCCGAGCCACGCTCGGTGCAGATCGCCGGTGGTGATGCGCAGATGATGGCTGCGGCAGCACGGGCCAACGTCGAAGCGGGCGCCCAGATCATCGACATCAACATGGGCTGCCCGGCAAAAAAAGTCTGCAACAAAGCTGCAGGCTCTGCTTTATTGAGAGATGAAGCCTTGGTCCACGAGATCCTTCACGCCGTAGTCGGCGCTGTAGACGTACCGGTTACCCTGAAGATCCGCACCGGTTGGGACCGGGCAAACAAGAACGGCCTGAACGTGGCGAAAATCGCCGAACAGGCCGGCATCCAGGCGCTGGCGGTGCATGGCCGCACACGCGCTGACCTGTACACCGGCGAAGCCGAATACGACACCATCGCTGCCATCAAGCAGGCGGTGTCGATCCCGGTTTTTGCCAATGGCGATATCACTTCGCCAGAAAAGGCCCGGGCGGTGCTGGATGCCACCGGGGTCGACGGCCTGCTGATCGGCCGGGCCGCCCAGGGGCGGCCATGGATCTTTCGCGAGATCGAGCATTACCTGCGTACCGGTGAACACTTGCCGGCACCGCAGCTGGACGAAGTGGAACGCATCCTGCTGGAGCACCTGGCCGCGTTGCATGCCTTTTATGGCGATGTGATGGGCGTTCGTATCGCCCGCAAGCACGTTGGCTGGTACCTGGCAACACGACCCGGCGGCAAGGAGTTTCGCTCCCGGTTCAACGCTTTGGAAGACACACAAGCGCAGTGCGCCAACGTTCGCGCGTTTTTCAGTGAACGTCGACAGAGCCTTGAGACAGAGGACGGACAAGGGGTGGCCGCATGACGATGATGACCGAGAATTTTGTGAGTGGAACAACGCCCGTGAGCGACAACGCCAACCTGAAACAGCACCTCAACACGCCGAGCGAAGAGGGCCAGACCCTTCGCGACAGCGTCGAGAAGGCGCTGCACAACTACTTCGCCCACCTGGAAGGCGCGACCGTGACGGACGTGTACAACCTGGTGCTCTCCGAAGTGGAGGCGCCCCTGCTCGAAAGCGTGATGAACTACGTGAAGGGCAACCAGACCAAGGCCAGCGAGATGCTCGGGCTGAACCGAGGCACCCTGCGCAAGAAGCTCAAGCAGTACGACTTGCTGTAAGCCAGAATCCCGATCAGAAAAGGCGGCCTCTGCGAAGAGACGCCTTTTTTGCTGACTCCACCGCGTTATTGGAACCCGAAATGACCGACCAGACTACCCGCCTGCCAGTCCGCCGCGCCCTGATCAGCGTCTCCGACAAGACCGGTATCCTCGAATTCGCCCGTGAGCTGCAGCAGCTCGGTGTCGAGATCCTGTCCACCGGCGGCACCTACAAGCTGCTCAAGGACAACGGCGTGAACGCGGTGGAAGTGGCCGACTACACCGGCTTTGCCGAAATGATGGATGGCCGGGTCAAGACCCTGCACCCGAAAATCCACGGCGGCATCCTCGGCCGTCGCGGCACCGACGACGCCATCATGAACGAGCACGGTATCAAGCCGATCGACCTGGTTGCGGTCAACCTGTACCCGTTCGAAGCCACCATTTCCAAGCCTGGCTGTGACCTGCCGACCGCCATCGAGAACATCGACATCGGCGGCCCGACCATGGTCCGTTCGGCTGCCAAGAATCACAAAGACGTCGCCATCGTGGTCAACGCCAGCGACTACGCCGGCATCGTCGAAGGCCTCAAGGCCGGTGGCCTGACCTACGCCCAGCGCTTCGACCTGATGCTCAAGGCGTTCGAGCACACTGCCGCCTACGACGGCATGATCGCCAATTACATGGGCACCATCGACCAGGCCAAAGAAACCCTGTCGACCGAAGCGCGCAGCGAGTTCCCGCGCACCTTCAACAGCCAGTTCGTCAAGGCCCAGGAAATGCGCTACGGCGAGAACCCGCACCAGAGCGCGGCGTTCTACGTAGAAGCCAAAAAAGGCGAAGCCAGCATTTCCACCGCCATCCAGCTGCAAGGCAAGGAACTGTCGTTCAACAACGTGGCCGACACCGACGCCGCGCTGGAGTGCGTGAAGAGCTTCGTCAAGCCGGCCTGCGTCATCGTCAAGCACGCCAACCCGTGCGGCGTGGCCGTTGTGCCTGAAGACGAAGGCGGCATCCGCAAAGCCTACGACCTGGCCTACGCCACCGACACCGAATCGGCATTCGGCGGCATCATTGCCTTTAACCGCGAACTGGATGGCGAAACCGCCCAGGCCATCGTCGAGCGCCAGTTTGTCGAAGTGATCATCGCCCCGAAAATTTCCCAGGCTGCCCGCGACGTGGTGGCTGCAAAGCAGAACGTACGCCTGCTGGAGTGTGGCGAGTGGCCAGCCGAGCGCCCTGCCGGTTGGGACTTCAAGCGCGTCAACGGTGGCCTGCTGGTGCAGAGCCGCGATATCGGCATGATCACCGCCGATGACTTGAAGATCGTCACCAAACGTGCCCCGACCGAGCAAGAAATCCACGACCTGGTGTTTGCCTGGAAAGTGGCCAAGTTCGTCAAGTCCAACGCCATTGTCTACGCCAAACAGCGCCAGACCATCGGCGTCGGCGCTGGCCAGATGAGCCGCGTCAACTCCGCACGCATTGCTGCAATCAAGGCCGAGCATGCTGGCCTGCAGGTGCAGGGCGCAGTCATGGCATCGGATGCATTCTTCCCGTTCCGTGATGGCATCGACAATGCGGCTAAAGTGGGTATCAGCGCCGTGATCCAGCCGGGTGGTTCGATGCGTGATGCTGAAGTCATTGCTGCCGCCGACGAAGCTGGCATTGCCATGGTATTCACCGGCATGCGCCACTTCCGCCACTGATTTACGGCAATCGGCCGCACTGAAGCAGGCATCTGCTGCGTTGGGGCCGGTTCCGCTGATGCTCATTGCCAAAAGGCAACTCCGCTCATCGGAACCGGCCCCGCCTTGCATCTACCTGCTTCATTGCGACCTCGTACAGCGTGAGGCCTTGCCTCCCGTCCGAAAGAATTCGAGGTTTTGACATGAAAGTTTTGATCATCGGCAGCGGCGGCCGTGAGCACGCCCTGGCCTGGAAAGTTGCCCAGGATCCACGCGTCGAGAAAGTCTTCGTTGCCCCAGGCAACGCCGGCACTGCCACTGAAGCCAAGTGCGAGAACGTCGCCATCGACGTATGCGCCCTGGAGCAATTGGCCGACTTCGCCGAGAAGAACGTCGACCTGACCATCGTCGGCCCCGAAGCCCCGCTGGTCATCGGTGTGGTCGACCTGTTCCGCAGCCGTGGCCTGGACTGCTTTGGCCCAACCAAGGGCGCGGCCCAGCTGGAAGGCTCCAAGGCCTTCACCAAGGACTTCCTGGCGCGTCACAAGATCCCGACCGCCGACTACCAGAACTTCACCGAAATCGAACCGGCCCTGGCCTACCTCCAAGAAAAGGGCGCGCCGATTGTGATCAAGGCCGACGGCCTGGCTGCGGGCAAAGGCGTGATCGTCGCCATGACCCTGCAGGAAGCCGAAGACGCCGTGCGTGACATGCTGGCCGGTAACGCCTTCGGTGAAGCCGGTTCGCGGGTGGTGATCGAAGAGTTCCTCGACGGCGAGGAAGCCAGCTTCATCGTCATGGTCGACGGCCACAACGTGCTGCCTATGGCCACCAGCCAGGACCACAAGCGCGTCGGCGACCAGGACACCGGCCCTAACACCGGCGGCATGGGTGCCTACTCCCCTGCCCCGGTGGTCACCGCCGAAGTGCACCAGCGCGTGATGGACCAGGTGATCTGGCCGACCGTGCGCGGCATGGCCGAGGAAGGCAACGTCTACACAGGCTTCCTCTATGCTGGCCTGATGATCGACAAGGCGGGCAACCCCAAAGTCATCGAGTTCAACTGCCGCTTCGGCGACCCGGAAACCCAGCCAGTCATGCTGCGCCTGGAGTCGAGCCTGGTGCTGCTGATCGAAGCCGCCTTCGCCAAGGCCCTGGACAAGGTCGAAGCCCAATGGGACCCGCGACCGAGCCTGGGCGTGGTGCTGGCAGCTGGCGGTTACCCGGGCGACTACGCCAAGGGCGACCTGATCAGCGGCCTGGACGCAGCAGCCAGGATCGAAGGCAAGGTGTTCCATGCTGGCACTTCGCTCAAGGACGGCCAAGTGGCCACCAACGGCGGGCGTGTGCTGTGCGCTACCGCAATGGGCAGCACGGTTGCCGATGCGCAGCAGCAGGCTTACCGCCTGGCCAAGGAAGTGAGCTGGAACGGCAGTTTCTACCGCACTGACATCGGCTACCGGGCCATCGCCCGCGAGCGCGGTGAGCACCAGTAACAAGCACTACCGGAACGCCGTGCCGCCCAGGGCTGTCAAACGCCCGGCGCACGGCATCCGGCTCGTCGACAAGGCCCGGCACGGGCCTTGCCTTCGACTTGGCGCGCCGCGCATAGTGAGTACCCGGCACATCGGCTAAGAAGGGATTTCGTAGTGCGTCGGCTTCGGATTGCCTCAGCTCTGATCGTCAGCTTGCTGACCCTGCTCTGCATGTTCCCGGCTGCGGCCGAAACTGACGGAGGCTGGACCGTTCTGCTCGACGAACAGGCCAATCTGCAACTGAGTGATGTGCGCTCCGAGCGTTACCGCAACCAGTTCAGCCCGCTTGTGCTGGCCGACCTGGATGCCGCCCTACCGGAACAGGCGTTGTGGCTGCACTATCGCCTTGAACCGGGCGACCAGGAGCAACTGCTTCGGGTATTCGCCCCCGACCTGTCTGGCCTTGACCTCTACGCCCTCGAAGGCGACCAACTTCTGCGTCAGCTGCACCACGGGCGCCAGGCCGGCAATGCCAGCCCGACCCTGCGCGGCAGCGACCATGTACTGCCCCTACCCAACAGCAAGCAACCGCTGGACATCTACCTGCGCCTGGTCTCCGAGCACCAGTTGCGCCCGGCCATCAGCCTGGAGCCTGCGGCTGTAGCCGCCTCGGATCAACGCCAGCCACTGCTGTTCGGCATGCTGTTCGGCGGCCTGGTCATGTTGATCCTGCACAACCTGATCCGCTTCCTCTACAGCCGCTCCACCACCACCCTGATCCTTGCGCTGTACCATGGCCTGATGCTGCTCAGCGGCCTGATCCTGCTGAACCTCAGCGGCCCTTGGTGGCACGTGTGGCACAACGCGCAAACCCCGGCCGCCTACCTGACACTGGTACTGACCGGACTGGCAGGGCTGTATTTCACCCAACACTTTTTCAACCCGTGCACATCACCGCGGCTTAACCGCCTGTTGCAGGGCGAAATGCTGGTGGTCGGGGTCAGCGGGCTGGTGCTGTTGTTCGTCGACACCCTGCCCCTCAACCTGATGACTTACGCCCTGATGGCCTTGGGCAGCGTGAGCATGCTGCTGGTCAGCAGCTACCACTGGTATCGGGGCTACGCACCCGGCCGCCTGTTCAGCCTGGCCATGGTGGTGTTCAACCTGGGCGGCTTGGTGCTGCTGCCGGCGCTGCTGGGCCTGACCCGCACCTCGACGCCTTGGCTACTGTGCATCCTGCTGGGGCTGGCTGTGGCCAGCGGCCTGCTGCTGAACCTGGCGGTCAGCGAGCGCCTGCGCCGCATGAGCGAGGAGCGCTTCAGTGCCAGCCGCGCCTTGGCCGCCAGCGATGCCGAAATAAACGCCAAGGCCGAGTTCCTGGCCAAGATCAGCCACGAAATCCGCACACCCATGAACGGGGTGCTGGGCATGACCGAACTGCTGCTGGGCACACCGCTTTCAGTCAAGCAACGCGACTACGTGCAAACCATCCACAGCGCCGGCAACGAGCTGCTGACGCTGATCAACGAGATTCTCGACATTTCCAAGCTGGAATCCCGACAAATCGAACTGGATGACGTGCAGTTCGACCTCAATGCGCTGATCGAGGATTGCCTGAACATCTTCCGCGCCAAGGCCGAGCAGCAGAACATCGAGCTGATCAGCTTCACCCAGCCGCAAGTACCGCGGGTCATCAGCGGCGATCCGACACGCCTGCGTCAGGCATTGTCGAGCTTGTTGGAAAACGCCCTGAAAAACACCGACCAGGGCGAAATCCTGCTGGTCGTGGCGCTGGACCAACGGGGTGAGATGCCACGCCTGCGCATCGCCGTGCAGGACAGCGGCGAGCCGTTGCCCGCCGCAGACCGCGAAGCCTTGTTGCAAGCCGAGCTGCACAGCCACCATTTCCTGTCCAGCAACAAACTGGGCGGCCACCTTGGGCTGGTCATCGCCAAACAACTGATCGGCCTGATGCAGGGTGAGTTCGGCATCAAAAGCAGCACCGGCATGGGCAACACCCTGTGGCTGACCCTGCCGCTGGACCCTTCACGCCTGGAACAGCCCCCCGCCGACCTCGACAGCCCACTACGCGATGCCCGCGTGCTGGTGGTCGACGACAATGACACCTGCCGCAAGGTACTGGTACAGCAGTGCAGCGCCTGGGGCATGAACGTCAGCGCGGTGCCCTCGGGCAAGGAGGCCCTGGCCCTGTTGCGCACCAAAGCGCACCTGCGCGACTACTTCGACGCCGTGCTGCTGGACCAGAACATGCCCGGCATGACCGGCATGCAACTGGCTGCCAAGATCAAGGAAGACCCGAGCCTGAACCACGACATCCTGGTGGTGATGCTCACCGGCATCAGCAATGCACCCAGCAAGGTCATCGCCCGCAACGCCGGGGTCAAACGGATACTGGCCAAGCCGGTAGCCGGCTACACGCTGAAGACCACCCTGGCCGAAGAATTGGCCCAGCGCGGCCGCGATCAGACGGTGCCGCCCAGCCTGCCCGGTATCCCGCAGGCGCTGGACCTGCCTGGCGACTTCCGCGTGCTGGTTGCCGAGGACAACAGTATTTCGACCAAGGTCATACGCGGCATGCTCGGCAAGCTCAACCTTGAGCCCGACACCGCCTGCAATGGCGAGGAGGCCCTGGAGGCGATGAAAAACCAGCGCTATGACCTGGTGCTGATGGACTGCGAGATGCCGATTCTGGACGGTTTCTCGGCCACCCAGCAGCTGCGCGCCTGGGAAACCGCCAACCAGCGCCAGCGCACCCCGGTGGTGGCGCTGACCGCGCACATTCTTACCGAACACAAGGAACGCGCCCGGCTGGCGGGCATGGACGGGCACATGGCCAAGCCGGTCGAGCTGTCGCAGTTGCGTGAGCTGATCCAGTACTGGGCCAACCAGCGCGAAGCCAAGGCAGACACGGCGCATACTTCCTAGCGACACCGACTCCCCCATATTTGCCAAGGACCAGCGCCCATGCTCCATGAGTTATTCAGTGTCTACCTGAAAATGCTCGTGCTCTACAGCCCGTTCTTTGTGCTGTCGTGCTTCATCAGCCTGACCCGTGGCCATTCCAGCAAAGAGCGCAAACAACTGGCCTGGAAGGTCGCCTTCGCAGCCCTGGTCGCCAGCGTGCTGCTGTACCTGTTCGGGCGGGCGATCTTCGGCATTTTCGGCATCACCGCCGACGCCTTCCGCATCGGTGCCGGCAGCGTGCTGTTCATTTCGGCTTTGGGGATGGCCCAGGGCAAGCCGGCGGTACAGGCCGACAATGTGCAGCAGGATGTGACCATTGTACCGCTGACCATTCCGCTGACGGTTGGCCCCGGTACCATCGGTGCCCTGTTGGTGATGGGCGTGAGCCAGCCGCACTGGGACGACAAACTGCTGGCCATCGTCAGTATCGCCCTGGCCAGCTTCACGGTCGGCCTGGTGCTTTACCTGTCACACGGTATCGAGCGCATCCTCGGTGACCAGGGCCTGCAGATCGTCAGCCGGCTGATGGGGCTGTTCGTCTGCGCCCTGGCCGCGCAAATCATCTTCACCGGCATCAAAGGCTACCTGGTGCCTTAAAGGCCGTAATCCAGAATACGCCGTAACGACACCTGCACCACGCGCTCCTGCACCCTGGGCAAGTAACTGTTTTCAAACGCCAGCAGATTGAAGCGTACCAGCTCTGCCCGCACGATCTGATGGCTGCGCTTGTGGCTGATGAAGCCTGCGCTGAAAGCCGAACGAATATCCACTTCGTGGTAGAGCACCATATCAACCCGGTTGGCACCTGCTGGCGCGCAAGGTAGCAACTGGAAATGCTGACGCTCATAGGCACGGCGCTCAAGTTCTCCCAGTACCGATGGGCTGGATAACAGTTTTTGCATGGAGAGGCTGGTTGCTGCAGCAAACTGCTCACCGGCAGTGGCGGCAATGGTTTCCAGTACCTGATCGGTCTGTTTGCTGCGGCGCTCGTCAGGCCAGTGGATCTGTTCGGCCGAAACCGAGTCCCACCCCATGAACTTGAGCTGATTGCGATAGTAGGTGAACCAGTCTTGTATCAACCCTTCCTGATACGCCGTCTCGGTGGCCCGCTCAGCCATCGCCAGGGCCAGTTTCACCTTATCTGACTGCTGTGGAGAAATCCCCGACAGGAACGAAACGATCCCGGCGCCAATCACAGCGCATGCGGCCTCACTCATGGTGTGCTCCTGCTGGCGCAGCATAAGGGTCGAACCGGTAGTCGCCTTGCCCGTCCTTGGCATTCATCAGCGCCTGAAGTTCTTCTCGCTGGCGTTGGAAGCGCCCGTTATCCAGTGCCAGGGAAATCCCATTGAACTCGGCCTCACCCTGAAGCACCTGCTTACCTAACAATCCGTCCAGCGAAACGCCCGAAAGCGGCTTGCCGGTCTGCATCGTGATGCAGCACAGGTCCAGCACCGGCCCGGGCTTGAGTATGCCGAACTCGATCACCAGCTTCGAACCTTGCGCCTGATCAAGTGCGCCAAATTTCAGCAAGTGTGGAAGACCTGCCTCTGATCGCCCCAAGCCCGCCTTTATCGCCGCCAGCACCGTCTCATGGCGAATCGAGCGCATTTTCAGCCATGCCTCAAGGGGTTGTATCTGCGCACTGCGCACAGGCTGCCCCAGCTGTTTCAGGTCATGCGTGCTGGCCAGTCTGATCCAGCCTAATTGCCGGTAAGCGTCGCGATAGGCGCTGTACCAGTGTTCGTAATCAGCAAACCGTGACCCTGCGTTCTTGTTGGCCACCAACTGTGCGTAGAGTATCGAGTCGAATGCCGCCTGGCGTTGCTCAACAACTGCACCAGTGGAGTACAACAGGGCCGTTCCGCCAATCAACATCAGTTGTTCAACCGCTCTGTCCATTGTGTTGCCTCATCACAAAGAAGCGACCAAGGCGGCGTTGCGATAACGCCGCCCTGCGGTCAGATGTCGTATTGCAGAACGTTTTCGACACTGCGCACGCCAAGCTTGTTTTCCACGGTTTCGCGGACCTTGTCGTAAACAAAGTTGTTGAGCGTGAGGACGGCCGTGCCGGCATAGTAGTGGGTCTTGTCCAGCTTCCACTGGATGCCGAGGATGTCGTCATCGCGTTGTGGGGCGGATGCCTGGATGCAACTCACCACCATGACCACATCGTTGTTTTCGGTTTCGATGCAAGCGGCCATACCGACCATGCCACGGGCCTTGTTCTTGCGTTTGTGATCCAGCACCTTGGCGTCGTTTTCGATGGTGCTCAGCT
This sequence comes from Candidatus Pseudomonas phytovorans, assembly GCA_029202525.1. Classification (NCBI taxonomy): domain Bacteria; kingdom Pseudomonadati; phylum Pseudomonadota; class Gammaproteobacteria; order Pseudomonadales; family Pseudomonadaceae; genus Pseudomonas; species Candidatus Pseudomonas phytovorans. The sequence continues at coordinate 1,225,161 of CP119325.1, read as the reverse complement.
TGTCGAACGCTGTCTTGGCCAAGTCTCCCAGCACCGTGCCACCCAACATGGCATTGCCGACAGCGCCTATCGCGCGGACTGCTACAGCGCCTACGGTGACGGACAGCTCTGCCGAAGTTTCCAACTCGAAGCTGCGCCGTGGAATGGTAAAGCCAAGGTCGCGCATGACATCGACGAATTTGTCGTACCACTCCCGGCTCTGCTTTTCAGCGTCGAAGGCCTTGTCGGCAACCAATGTGGCGAAGTGGAAGGCATTTTTCACATCATGACGGCTTTGTGCAGACATGCCCGCGCCGCAGGCCAGCAGGTTGCCTTCGACCAGCATGGCAGCATCCTGGGTGGTGACTTGTGTTTCAGTGGACATCTGGAAACTCCTCGATGGTTGCCCCCCGGAACAGGGGCAGCCACCTTATCCAGCGCGCTGGCGACGCAACGCGCTGAAGGGTTTCCGACGCAACTAGCTGGCGGACGGGTACCAGCGCGGCGTGTAGGCCCACACCCCACCCGAGAGGCGAGGGAACACACAGGTTGTAGAGGAGCCGACCAACACCATGGTGCGCATATCGACCATTTCCGGCAGCAGTTCGGCCAAGGTGACTACCTTCAGCGTCTGCCCCGGCCTACCGATGTCACGGCCAAGGACTACAGGCGTGTTCCCCTCGCGATGCCGGCGCACCACCTCCAGCGCCACCCCTAACTGGTGCGGCCGAGCCTTGGAAATCGGGTTGTAGAATGCCAGCACCAGGTCGGCCTGGGCTGCCAGGTCCAGCCGTTTTTCAATGATCGACCAAGGCTTGAGGTTATCCGACAGCGACATCACGCAGAAGTCATGCCCCAGCGGTGCGCCTGCCTGGGCGGCCGTTGCGAGCGAAGCAGACACCCCGGGCAGGATCTCGAGGTCGACGCGATGCCACGCCGGGTCACTGGACTCGTGCAAGGCTTCAAGCACGGCGGCGGCCATGGCGAACACGCCAGGGTCACCCGACGACACCACCACCACCGAACGGCCTTGGGCCGCCAGTTCGAAGGCATGCCGGGCGCGCTGCATCTCTTCACGATTGTCGGTGCAGTGCATGATCTGGTCGTCACGAAACGGCCCGGCCATGCGCACGTAGGTTTCGTAGCCCAGTACATCTTCAGCCTGCGCAAGCTCGGCCTTGACCGCCGGCACCATCAACTCGGCAGCACCCGGGCCCAGGCCGATGACAGCCAGACGGCCACGGCGGCGGCCAACCTGTACCACCTCGACCGGGGCCGACGCCACGGCGATGACCACATCTGCCTGCTCGATCAATCGGGCTCCTGGCAATGCCGCGGCAACCATGCCAGCCACATTGTGCGGCTTGGCAGCGAAGCGCAGGGCAACACCCAAAGCCTGCGCAGCCTCATGCAGGGCACCGTCGGCCATGGCTTGTTCGTCCGCCAGCACGCAGGCAACGGCTGGCTCGGCGATGCCGGCCTGCTGCAATGCAGCACGAATACCATGCAGGTTGCCACCTGCAACACCCACTACCACCGAGCGCGGGTGGATCAACAGTTCGTCGCGGTTAGCCGGGCGGGCCTGGTGCCCCACATGAATGGTACGCCGGGCGTCTTCACTGGCAGGCAACTGCACTTGTTGCAGCCACGGTGCATCGCCCTCGATGCGCACCGACTCACCCGCCAGCAAATCAGAAACAAAGCGCTTGCCCTGCTCGATATCCGCCAAGGCATAACCTTGCGGCGGGTTAAGCAGGCAGGTGCCGAAACGCAGCTCGCCGCTGGTGGTGATCGCTGCGGCAACGCCCAACGCTTCGGCGATTTCGCGTGCCATCACGTTCACGCCACCCAGGCCACCGAGCAGCGGCACCACCGCACTGCCATCCTCGGCTACTGCCAGCACCGGCGGCTCGCTGCCTTTCTCGCTGAGCAGGCTGGCCAGGCTGCGAATGACGATGCCCGCCGCACACAGGGCGATGATCGGCGTGTCTTGCTGGTACAGCCCGCGCAGGGTATCGCCGAATGAGCTATACGACTGGTCCGCACCCTCGACACGCCCCTCCAGGCCGTGGATCGTGGCCTTTGGATAACATTGCTGTATACGCTGCGCCGTCGCCAGGCTGCCCGGGCCAAGGATGACGATCGCCGGTTCCTTGTGCATGCTCATCCCTGCCATTTTTCCCCCGGCACGATGATCAGCGAGAAGTACGGCGACGACTGCGGGTCAACCTGGTCCAGCGGCACGATCTTCTGGTTGGCCATGGTAGCCCGCTCCACATACAGCGCACGCCCGTCCAGGCCAAGTTCGGCCAGTACGTCACGTACTTTGGGGAAGTTGCGCCCAAGCTTCATGATCACCGCTGCATCGGCGTCGGCCAGGCGGCGCTTGAGCTCTTCGGCGGGCAGTACGCCAGACAATACCGACAGGCTCTGGTTGCGGTACACCAGCGGCGCGCCCAGTACCGAGGCGCCACCCAGCATCGAGCAGACGCCGGGGATTACTTGGGCCTCATAGCGCTGCGCCAAGCGGTCGTGCAGGTACATGTAGGACCCGTAGAAGAACGGGTCACCTTCGCAGATCACCGCCACATCGCGGCCGGCATCCAGATGCTCGGCCACCTGCACGCTGGCTTCGTCGTAGAAGTCGCTGATCACCTGCTCGTAGGAAAGCGGCGCCGGCAGGGCTTCGGTGGTTACCGGGTAAACCAGCGGCAGCAGCGTCTGCTCGGGTTGCAGGTGCGCCTCGATGATGCCGAAGGCGTTGCCCCGCTTGCCCTTGGCCACGAAGTAACCGACCACCGGTGCCTCGCGCAGCAGGCGCAAGGCCTTGAGGGTGATCAGTTCAGGGTCGCCAGGGCCCACGCCCAGGCCAAGCAGACGTCCACGCGGCGCCATCACTCCACCTCCGTGGCCAGGGCGTTGACCGCGGCGGCGGCCATCGCGCTACCGCCAAGGCGGCCTTGCATGATCACGAACGGCACCCCACGGCTGTCGGCAGCGAGCATTGCCTTGGACTCGGCAGCGCCGACGAACCCGACCGGAAAGCCGAGGATCAGCGCTGGCTTGGGTGCGCCAGCGTCGATCATCTCCAGCAGGTAGAACAGCGCGGTAGGCGCGTTGCCGATCACCACCACGCTGCCTTCCAGGTACGGGCGCCACAGCTCCAGGGCAACGGCGGAACGGGTATTGCCGGCGTCTTTGGCCAGGCCCGGTACGCTGGGGTCGCGTAGTGTGCAAATGACTTTGTTGTCCGCTGGCAGACGGGCCCGGGTGATGCCTTCGGCGACCATGTGCGCATCGCACAGGATCGGCGCGCCGTTGAGCAGCGCCTCGCGCCCTGCACGGCCAGCGCCCTCGGAGAACTGCAGGCCATCGATGGCATCGACCATGCCACAGGCGTGGATCACGCGTACGGCGAGCTTTTCGAGGTCTGCGGGGATCCGCTCAAGTCGAGCTTCCTCACGGATGATCCGGAAGGAATTGCGATAGATCTCCTGACCATCGCGGATGTAGTCAATCATCAAGGTGCTCCGTCGGCAGGTCGAGCATGGCGCCTGCTTCATTCAAGGTAAGGTCGGTGCCGCGCAGGGCGCCGAAGCCGGGCTGGCGCGCGTCACGCAAATAGAGGTCATAACGGCCCGGCGAGCGGGCCAGCAGGGTGGCCGGGGCAACATGGGCCACGGCGCAGGAACGGGGGCAGCCAGACAAGTGCACACTGGCGGGCACGCCGGGGCCCAGCAGCGCGGCCAGGGCAACGGCGTCGGCCTTGGTCTCGCCCAGGGCCTTGGCACAGCCGCTGGCGCCGGTGCAGGCACTGATGCGCGCCAGGGGTTCATGGTCGTGACACAGCAGGCCCAGCGCAGACAGTTGCGCCTGGGCCTGGTCGATGTGGTGTGCTGGCAGGTTGGTCAGCACGAGGCTTTGCCAAGGGCTGAGGCGCAGGCTGCCGTCGCCCCACTCACGGGCAATGCGCGCGGTGCCACGCAGCATGGCGGGGGTCAGACGGCCTTGCGGCGGGGCTACGCCAAGGGCCACGCCCTGCGCCTGCGGCAGCTTGCCCAGCCACGAGGCGCTGTGCTGTTCACGGCGCCAGGCGAGCACGGCGGCATCGCGGCGGATATCCAGGCCAAGCCCATCGACGAAATCGGTTGCCGAGTACACTTCAAGCAACTGGCGCATGCGCGACTGCGCCGGGGTTGCCAGGTCCAGAAAGCGCGCCAGCACCGCGTGCACCAGCCCAAGGCCCTGCGCCAATGGCACCGCGCCGAGTACCGGGCCATCGGCCGGGCAACCCGCCAGGCCGAACGCCAGCCAAGTCTGCTGCTCCAGGCGAAGGGCCGATAGCCACAGGTCGTGGGGGTGTTCAAGCATGGCCAGGTGTTCGCCGGCATCCAGCTGCACGGCAAACTTGGCCGACAACTGGTGAAAACGCGGGGTGCCTTCCAGCAGGTCGAGGATCTGCCCGGCCAACGGCCGTGCGTCCAGCAGCATCGCCGGGTCATGCCCGGCCAGCGGGCTGAGCATCAGGTTGCGCACATCGTCACCGGCCGCATCGCGCGGGCCCAGGCCGGCGGCGAGCAGGGTCTCGACCAAGGCGCGATGTTCATTGCCAATGCCGCGGATCTGCAGGTTGCCTCGGTTGGTGGCCTCGATCACGCCGCCGGCGAAGCGCTCGGCTGCCGTCGCCACTGCATCGGCCTGGTCGGCCAGCAGCAGGCCGCCCGGCAGCTTGATGCGGCAGATACCGCCATCACGGGCACTGACAATGCGCCATAACCCCGGGCAGGCCGAGGGGCGGGGCGAAACGTTGGGGGCATCGGCCTGGGTCAATGGGGTGTCCGGCAATCTGTGAAAATGCGCTTGAGTGTAGAAGGCGCGGTATTATGCCTGCTTTGTCCGGCGGCATGAAAAGCCGGTGGTCGAGCATGCTCGACGATTGAGTAGATAATCAGCACCGCGTCGCCCTTTTCGCGGGCATGCCCGCTCCCACAGGATCACCGCAGCCCTTGATGGTTGCGCAGTACCTGTGGGAGCGGGCGAGCCCGCGAAGGGGCGCGAAGCGGCCCCAGATATGGCGGAATGAAATACATGGCACCCTGGCTGACAGTTGTAGGCATCGGCGAAGACGGCTTCAGTGGCCTGGGCAAACAGGCCCGGCGCGCGCTGCTGGGCGCTGCGCGGATCTTCGGCAGCCCGCGCCAGCTGGCCTTGTTGCCACGCTGCATAACCGGCGAACGACTGAGCTGGCCAAGCCCCTTCTCCCTGACCCCGGTGTTGGCCCTGCGTGGCGAGCCGGTGTGCGTGCTGGCCAGCGGTGACCCGATGTTCTACGGCGTCGGCGCCAGCCTGGCGCGCCAGGTGCCTGCCGCTGAAATGCGTGTGCTGTCGATGCCCTCCTCCTGCGCCTTGGCGGCCGCCCGCCTGGGTTGGCCATTACAGGAGCTGCAAATGGTGTCGCTGGTGGCCCGGCCACTGGCAGCGCTGAATGCCCACTTGCATAGCGGTGCGCGCCTGCTGGTGCTGAGCAACGATGGCGACAGCCCGGCGGCCATTGCCGAGCTGCTGCGCGAGCGTGGCTTCGGGCCAAGCCGCCTGCGGGTTCTGGAACGCCTGGGTGGCCAGGAAGAGCGTGAGCTGGTCGGCACCGCTCATAACTGGCCACACACCGATATCGCGGCGCTCAACCTGGTGGCCATCGAATGCCTGGCCGCGCCCGATGCCCCACGCCTGCACCGGCTGGCCGGGCTGCCGGACAGCGCCTTCCGGCACGACGGCCAACTGACCAAGCGCGATGTCCGCGCCATCACCCTGGCACGCCTGGCACCGCAACCCGGCGAACTGTTGTGGGATGTGGGCGCGGGCTGTGGCTCGATCGGCATCGAATGGATGCGTGCCCACCCGGCCTGCCGCGCCCTGGCCATCGAGGCCGACGAAGGCCGCCAGGGTTTCATCGAATACAACCGCGATGCGCTGGGTGTACCCGGCCTGCAACTGGTCCGCGGCAAGGCGCCCGCTGCATTGGAGGATCTGGAGCAACCGGATGCAATCTTCATCGGCGGCGGCGTCACCCGCGAAGGTGTGCTCGACCGCTGCTGGGCAAACCTGCGCCCCGGTGGCCGACTGGTGGCCAACGCAGTGACTTTGCAAAGCGAACTGGCCCTGGCACATTTTCGCGAACAGCACGGTGGCGAGCTGACCCGCATCCATGTCGCTCATGCCCAACCCTTGGGCGCGTTCGACACCTGGCGCCAGGCGCTGCCGATCACCCTGCTGGAAGTGGTGAAACCTGTCGATGCGTGAAGAAACCCGTGAACAGCCCGCGCCTCTGCGCAGCGGCCTGACCACCGGCAGCTGCGCCACCGCCACCAGCCTGGCAGCCGCTCGCTTGCTGCTGATCGGCGAAAACAGCGACGCCGTCAGCATCACCCTGCCCAAAGGCAAGGTAGTGCAAATGCGTCTGGAATTCTGCCGGTTGACCGGCGAAAGCGCAGAAGCCGGCACGCTCAAAGACGCTGGCGACGACCCGGACGTGACCCACGGCGCCCTGCTCTACAGCCAGGTGCGCCTGCTGAGCGAACCGGGTATCTGCTTTGTCGCCGGGACCGGCGTCGGCACCGTGACCCGCCCGGGGCTTGTACTGGCGGTGGGTGAGCCGGCCATCAACCCGGTGCCACGGCGCATGATCACTGACCACCTGCAACGCCTGGCCGACGAATGCGGCTACCTCGGTGGCTTCGAGGTCACGGTCAATGTGCAGGGCGGCGACCAACTCGCCCTCAAGACCATGAACCCGCGCCTGGGCATCCTCGGCGGCCTGTCGATCCTCGGCACCAGTGGCATCGTGCGACCGTTCTCCTGTGCGGCCTATATCGCCTCGATCCATCAGGGCATCGATGTGGCCCACACCAATGGCTACACACACATTGCCGCCTGCACCGGCAACGCCAGTGAAGACACCATGCGCCGGGTCTACGGCCTGCCGGAAATCGCCCTGATCGAAATGGGCGACTTTGTCGGCGCGGTGCTCAAGCACCTGCGAAAGGTGCCAGTGCCGCGCCTGACCCTGTGCGGTGGCTTCGGCAAAATCAGCAAACTGGCCGCCGGGCACATGGACCTGCACAGCCGCCATTCCAGCATCGACCTGCCACAACTGGCCGGCTGGGCTGCAGATATTGGCGCGGGTGAAGCGCTGCAAGCCGCCATCATCGGCGCCAATACCAGCCAGCAAGCCCTGGCCATCGCACATGCAGCGGGCATCGCCCTTGGCGACGCAGTATGTGCCCACGCCTTGGCGTTCGCCCGCAGCGTGGTGCCGGCGCAGGTGCAAGTAGAGGTGTTCGCCATCGATCGCCAAGGCGGTATCGTTGGCCAGGCAGGTGTGCAATGACCGCGCGCATCCTGTTGTTGGGTGGCGTCACTGAAGCCCTTGCCATCGCCCGTCGCCTGGGCCCACAGCATGTCTATAGCCTGGCCGGTATCGGCCGCGTGCCGCAGGACCTGCAATGCCAGGTGCGGGTCGGCGGATTTGGCGGTGCCGAAGGCCTGGCCAGCTACTTGCGCGAGGCGGGCATCACCCTGCTGATCGATGCCACCCATCCCTATGCTGCGCAGATCAGCCGCAATGCTGCCAGCGCCGCACGCAATGCCGGCATCCCATGCTGGGCTTTGCGCCGCCGGGCCTGGCAGGCACAAACGGGGGACGACTGGCGCGAGGTCGAGGATTGGGCGGGGCTGATCGAAGCACTCAAGCCGTTTCGCAGACCGCTGTTCACGTTGGGGCGGGAGCCGCTGCAACATCTGGACGAGATTCCGCCCGAGCAATTCTGGACCCTGCGTGCGCTGGAGGCCTGCCCTGGCAACGACCGCTGCGAAGTGATTGGCGCGCGCGGGCCCTTTCATATCGAAGAGGAACGGGCGTTATTCCAGCGCCGCAGGATCGATGTGCTGATCAGCAAGAACAGCGGCAGCGTGGCGACCGAGCCGAAGCTGGAGGTGGCGCGGGAGCTTGGTGTGCCGGTATTGATCCTGAAGCGGCCAGTCCTGCCGCAGGTGGACCTGACGCTGGGACGCATGGAGGATGTTTTGGCCAGGCTTGGACTCTGAACACTTGCCCAGTCAAGCTGTATATCCCGTTGACATATACACCGCGACACCTAAACTTCAGTCACACATTTCCGCTTTTACTGGAGGCCCATTATGGAGCAAGGTGCTGTCTTCAAAAGCAACCGCAGCCAGGCCATCCGCTTGCCAAAGTCCGTCGCTCTTCCTGAAGACGTTACCCGCGTGGATATTGTGGCGATAGGCCGCACGCGCATCATCACGCCTGCAGGAGAATCATGGGACTGTTGGTTCGATGGTAGCGATGCCACGACGGATTACATGGCAAGCCGCGATCAACCCCCAGATCAGGAACGCGAAGGGTTTTAATGCTTAGGTACATGCTGGACACCAACATCTGCATTTTCACGATCAAAAACAAACCTCAAATCGTTCGCGAGGCATTCAACCGCCACCATGGTCAGCTGGCGATCAGTACAGTGACCTTGATGGAGTTGATTTATGGCGCAGAGAAGTCAGCCAACCCACAGCGAAATCTTACGGTCGTCGAGGGATTCGCTGCTCGCCTGGAAGTGCTTGACTACGATGACCATGCAGCAGCGCACACTGGCCAGCTGCGCTCAGAGCTGGCAAAGGCCGGCACGCCAATCGGCCCTTATGATCAGTTGATTGCCGGTCATGCTCGAGCGCTTGGCCTGATACTGGTAACAAACAACCTCCGTGAGTTCCAGCGTGTTCCTGGTTTACGGCTAGAAGATTGGCTGACTACACCCGCTTAAATCCTTCAGTACAGTTTTTTCCTACAACGCTAGTCGACTTTCCCCAGTGCAAACCCCGCTCAATCTAAATGGCCTTCGTGTCTCATGCTGCATTAAGCTTTAACCCCCTCCCCCGGAAGGTTTCACCCATATGGAAATGCAATGGTGGATCTGGCTGGTGTTCGGCATCGCGCTGATACTGCTCGAACTGGTCCTGCCGACGTTCTTCATCCTCTGGTTCGGCATCGGTGCCGTACTGGTTTCGCTCATCTCGCTGGCCGCGCCCAGCCTGCAGTTGGATATGCAGGTGCTGCTGTGGGTGCTGCTGTCGTCGGTCACCACGGCGTTGTGGTTCCAGTTGTTCCGGCGCAAACAACCGGATGTGCGCTGGACTGCCGACAGCGTCATAGGCGAAGTAGGCTTGCTGACCGCTGGCGTATCGGAGTTCCAGAAAGGCCGCGTGCGCTTCCAGAAACCGATCCTCGGCAACGAAGAGTGGACGTGCGTCGCCGACAGTGAAATCCCGGCAGGTGAGCGGGTACGCCTGACTGCCATCGAGGGGAACACCGCCCGCGTCATCCGGGCTTGAATCCGCACTAAAAGGAAGTTCGCATCATGACCAGCCTTATTGTCGTCGGGGCCATTGCCCTGTTCGTCCTGATCACCGTGTTCAAGGGGGTACGCATCGTGCCCCAGGGCGAGGAATGGATCGTCGAGCGCCTTGGCCGTTACAACAACACGCTAAAGCCCGGCCTGAACATCGTCATCCCGTATGTGGACGTAGTCGCCTACCGCTTGCCAACCAAGGACATCATCCTCGATGTGCAGCAGCAGGAAATCATCACCAAGGACAACGCGGTGATCGTCGCCAACGCCCTGTGTTTTGCCAAGGTCGTAGACCCGCAAAAGGCTTCCTACGGTGTGCAGAACTACGCCTTTGCGGTCACCAGCCTGACCATGACCTCGCTGCGTGCCATTGTCGGCGCCATGGACCTGGACGAGGCCCTGTCCAGCCGCGAGCAGATCAAGGCACGCCTGCGCGATGCAATGTCCGAACAGACCGAAGACTGGGGCGTGACAGTGCGTTCGGTGGAAATCCAGGACATCAAGCCTTCGGAAAACATGCAACTGGCCATGGAGCGCCAAGCCGCGGCCGAGCGTGAGCGCAAGGCCGATGTGACCCGCGCCGAAGGGGCCAAGCAGGCGGCGATCCTGGAAGCAGAAGCGCGCCTGCAGGCGGCCAAGCTGGATGCCGAAGCGCAGGTCAGCCTGGCCGAGGCCTCGGCGCGGGCGATTTCGTTGGTGAAAGAAGCGGTGGGCAACGAGACGGTGCCGGCAATGTACTTGCTGGGCGAGCGCTATATCGGGGCCATGGAAAACCTGGCGGGCAGCAACAATGCCAAGGTCGTGGTGTTGCCGGCGGACCTGCAAGAGACCGTGCGCGGGTTGATGGGCCGCAACAAGGCCTGATAATCCCGGGGCCGCTTTGCGGCCCATTCGCGGGGCAAGCCCGCTCCCACAGGTAATGCGTCAATTTCCAAATCAGCGCGGTCCCTGTGGGAGCGGGCTTGCCCCGCGAATGGGCTGCGGAGCAGCCCCAGACACCACCGCGCCTGCGTCACTTCACCGCACCCCGCCATTTTTACCTATACTCCGCCTTACAATACCCACCACGATTCCTGACCGGATCTCTCCATGCCCCCACGTCGGCACATCGCCTGGATAGCCTGCCTAGCAGTGCTGTTCAACCTGCTGGCCATGCCGCTGGCCTCTGCCGTGCCCAAGGGCCCGGCCGAGCAGCTGCTGTGGGGGGCCTTCTGTTCCAGCATGGCCAACAAGGCCAAGGTTGATGTTCAGGCCCTGGCCAAGATCGACCTCGGCCCGCAAAGCGACGACAGCGCCAGCATGATGAACTGCTGGTGCTGCTCGGGCGCCGCGCCGCTGCTGGCCCTGCCCGGCTATCCGCCGCAGTTGCACAACCCGCCGACACTGCTCGGCGCATTGCTGCCGCCACCCGCCAATTACCACGCCACGCCGCGCCAACTCTGGCCCGCGCTAAACCCCCGTGCCTCTCCACTGGTCTGAGTTCATCACGCTGTCTGCCTGAACCTGAACAGAACGGAGATTCACCATGCTCAAGCACGCCCTCGTCATGGCCGCCCTGCTGCTGCCCGGCGCCTTTGCCAATGCCCACGAATACAGCGTGGGCGACCTGCACATCGCCCACCCCTGGTCGCTGCAGTTGCCCCCCAACGCCCCTAATGTCGCCGCGTATTTCGTGGTGCACAACAACGGCAAGGCCGATGACCGCCTGCTTAGCGTCGACAGCCCCATCAGCGATGACGCCCAACTGCACGAGCACGCCATGAGCGCCAGCGGTGCCATGAAAATGCAGCAAGTACCCAGCGTGGTAGTGCCTGCCGGCAAGGACCTGACCTTCGCCCCCAGCGCCTACCATGTAATGCTGATGCAGCCCAAAGACCGCAGCCTGCTCGTTGACGGTAAGCGCTTCCCGTTGACCCTGCACTTCGAGAAGGCCGGCGATGTCACGGTCGAAGTGGCCGTGCAGAAGCAGGCGCCGACGGACCAGCCGCAAGCCCACGAACACGCGCACTGACACCTGCTGACAGGCACTCGCCATGAGCCTGCCGCGCAACAGCATCAGCCGTACCACCCGCCCTGACCGCAGGCGCGCCGGTGGCGGATGGCTAAGCCTGTTCGCCATGTGGATGATCTTCATCGGCCCGCTGATTTCCCAGTCGATGCCGATGGACCACCACGCCGGCATGAGCATGCCGATGGACATGCCGATGGCGGCTGCCCATCAGCATGGCGGCGACACCCATCACGGCCACGGCGGCGATGGCCAGTTGCATGTGATGTGGGAAAAGTGCGGTTACTGCAGCCTGTTGTTCAACTGCCCGGCCCTGCCCCAGGCCCTCAGCCCGCTCAGCGCCGGCAGCGTCACACCCACCAGCCACCTGCTTGCGCCAACTCACCAGGGCCATGCCCGGCAGGCTGTATTCCCCGGTGCGCGCAGCCGCGCCCCACCTTCCTCGATCTACGTCTGAAAGCACAATTTGCGCACGGAGCCAGGAGGCTTCGCGCTAACTCATGACTGATCGACTGGAATCATTATGTCCGGCTGCACCCCTGTTTTTGCCTTGTCCCTGCGTGGGACCCTCGCCGCCGTGTGCGGCTCGCTGCTCGCGCCCGTGGCCCTGGCCGCCGACCCTGGCCATGAAGGCCATGCGCACGATGCACCCGAGCTGAGCCCGACGGTAATCACCGCCGTAGCCCCGAGTTCGCCGCTGACCGTGGTCACCAACCCGAAAGACCCGCGCCAGCCAGTGCCGGCCAGCGACGGTGCCGACTACCTGAAGACCATCCCTGGCTTTTCGGCGATCCGTGCCGGTGGCACCAACGGCGACCCGGTACTGCGCGGCATGTTCGGCTCACGCCTGAACATCCTCACCAACGGCGGCCTGATGCTGGGCGCCTGCCCCAACCGCATGGACGCACCCACCTCTTACATTTCGCCAGAAACCTACGACCGCCTGACTGTCATCAAGGGCCCGCAAAGCGTGATCTGGGGCCCTGGCGGCTCGGCAGGCACCATCCTCTTCGAGCGTGAACCCGAGAAGTTCGGCACCCTCGGCAGCCGCGTGAACGCCAGCTTGCTCGCGGGCTCCCACGGCCGCTTCGACAAGGTGCTGGATGCCGCTGCCGGCAACAGCCAGGCCTACGCCCGCTTCGTCGGCAACCAGTCACGCTCGGACGACTACCATGACGGCAACAACGACACCGTGCCGTCACGCTGGGAGAAATGGAATGGCGATGTCGCCCTCGGCTGGACGCCCGATCAGGACACCCTGCTGGAGCTCACCGCCGGCAAGGGCGATGGCGAGGCCCGCTATGCCGGGCGCGGCATGGACGGCTCGCAGTTCAAGCGCGAAAGCCTGGGCCTGCGTTTTGAAAAGTCCAACCTCGGCGAGGTGCTCGACAAGGTCGAGGCGCAGGTCTACTACAACTACGCCGACCATGTGATGGACAACTACAGCCTGCGCACGCCCTCGGGCAGCGGCATGATGGGCATGCCGATGGTCAGCAATGTCGACCGCCGCACCCTGGGCGCGCGCATCAAGGCCACCTGGCGCTGGGCCGACGTGCAACTGATCAGCGGCATCGACGCGCAAACCAACGAACATCGCCAGCGTGGCGGCATGGGCGTAGACGCGCACAAGGCCCAGGCCTGGACCAAGGACGCCGACTTCCACAACTACGGCGCCTTCAGCGAACTGACCTGGTACCTCAGCGGCGAAGACCGCTTGATCAGCGGTGCCCGCCTGGACCGCGCCTCAGCCCGTGACTTCCGGCAAGGTGGCGCCACCGAAGGCGACACCCGCGCCGACACTCTGCCCAGCGGTTTCATTCGCTACGAGCACGACCTGGCAGCCATCCCGGCTACCGCCTACATCGGCCTCGGCCATGCCCAGCGCTTCCCCGACTACTGGGAGCTGTTCTCGCCCAAGCTGGCACCGCCCGGGGCGGCCAATGCGTTTGACGGTATCAAACCGGAGAAGACCACCCAGCTCGACTTTGGCATCCAGTACCGCACCGAGCGCCTGGAAGCCTGGGCTTCGGGCTATGTCGGGCAAATCCGTGACTACATCCTGTTCGACTACCGCACCGGCATGATGGGCATGAGCACTTCCCAGGCACAGAACATCGACGCCCGCATCATGGGCGGCGAACTGGGCGCCGCCTACCAACTGACTGAAAACTGGAAGGCCGACGGCACGCTGGCCTACGCTTGGGGCAAGAACAGCAGTGATGGCAAAGCGCTACCGCAAATGCCGCCCCTGGAAAGCCGGCTGGGCCTGACCTACAGCCGCGATGTATGGAGCGTGGGCGCACTGTGGCGGCTGGTGGCGGCACAGAACCGTATCGCCGAGAACCAGGGCAACGTGGTCGGCAAGGACTACGAAAAAAGCGCCGGTTTTGGCGTGTTCTCGCTCAACGGCGCCTACAAGGTGAACAACAGCCTCAAGCTCAGCGCAGGGGTCGACAACCTGTTCGGCAAAGCCTACGCCGAGCACTTGAACCTGGCCGGGAACGCCGGGTTCGGCTACCCGGCTACAGATCCACAGCCGGTCAACGAGCCAGGCAGGACCTTCTGGACCAAGGTCGATTTCAGCTTCTGACAACAACAACGGGCGCAGCGTCGGTTGCGCCCATCTGCTGGTCAAACAGGAGGTTCCCATGAGAGGAACACGCACCAATTTCTATAACCTGGCCTGGCGTTGGCACTTCTATGCGGGGTTGTTCGTGGCTCCGTTCATGATCCTGTTGGCGATTACCGGGATCATCTACCTGTTCAAGCCGCAGCTCGACCCGCTGCTGTACCGCGACCTGATGGTGGTCGAAGCCGGCCACCACCGACAGGGCGCAGATGCACTGCTGGCCGAAGTCCGCCAGGCCTATCCCAAGGGCCACGTCGGCCAGTACCTGCCACCGCTGAACGCTGAGCGCAGCGCACAGTTCGTGGTGCATGACGGCGGCCGCGAACTGAACGTGTTCGTCAACCCCTACAGCGGCAAGGTGCTTGGCGAGCAAGACGGCAAGCAGAACCTGCAAGCCATTGCCCGCGCCCTGCATGGCGAGCTGATGGTTGGCACGGTCGGTGACCGCCTGGTGGAACTGGCCGCTGGCTGGGGCATCGTGCTGGTGGTGTCGGGCCTGTACTTGTGGTGGCCACGCGGGCGCAATGGTGCTGGCGTGCTGTGGCCACGGATATCGGCTCGCGGCCGGCTGTTCTGGCGCGACCTGCACGCGGTAACCGGCTTCTGGGGTTCGGCCTTGCTGCTGCTGATGCTGGTCAGCGGCATGACCTGGACCGGCCTGTGGGGCAAGCAGCACGCCGATCTGTGGAACCGCTTCCCCGCAGCCATGTGGAACGACGTGCCCAAATCGGACCAACAGGCCGGTGAATTGAACAGCGCACACCGCCAGACCGTGCCCTGGGCGATGGAAAACACACCGATGCCGCAGTCTGGTGCACACGCCGAACACGCCGGGCACCACATGATGTCGGACATGCCCGCAGCGCCCCAGGTGAGCGTGCAGCAGGTCGAAGACCTCGCCACGTCCCGCCAGGTGGAGCCGGGCTACAGCATTACCCTGCCGACTACGGCAGACGGTGTTTTCACCATTGCTGTTTTCGCTGACGACCCGCGCAACGACGCCACCCTGCATGTGGACCAGTACACCGGCAAGGTGCTGGCCGATGTGCGCTGGCAGGATTACAGCCCGGTCGCCCGGGCCACCGAAGTGGGGGTAATGCTGCATGAAGGCAAGATGTTCGGGGCATTCAACCAGATCGTCATCCTGCTGGTGTGCCTGATGATTCTGCTGGGCTCGGTGAGCGGGCTGGTGATGTGGTGGAAGCGCCGGCCCGAAGGTGGGCTGGGCGTGCCGCCGTTGCGCCATGACCTGCCGCGCTGGAAGGCGGCAGTGGGGGTGATGCTGTTGCTCGGAGTGATGTTCCCGCTGGTGGGGGTGTCGATGGTGGTGATGTGGGTAGTGGACAGCCTGGTGGTGAGGCGCCGCCGAGAACTGGCCAGCGCCTGAATTTTGTATTGCCTGTACCGGCCTCTTCGCGGGCTTGCCCGCTCCCACAGGTTCTGCACTGCGCCTGAGGGCAGCAGGATACCTGTGGGAGCGGGCGAGCCCGCGAAGAGGCCGGCACAGGCGAAACGCTGCTACCCAAATGTAGAGTCGATCTGTCGCGCCCCGAACGGGAACCCGCGTGTTAGCCTAGCCGGCTACCTCTGACAAGAAGACTGACCTTACAAGGGAATGCAGCGTATGACGCAAACCTCACCCACAGCGCCAGATGATCAGCATCTGCAGCGCAACCTGACCAACCGCCACATCCAGTTGATCGCCATCGGCGGCGCGATCGGTACCGGCCTGTTCATGGGCTCGGGCAAGACCATCAGCCTGGCCGGGCCGTCGATCATCTTCGTCTACATGATCATCGGCTTCATGCTGTTCTTCGTCATGCGCGCCATGGGCGAACTGCTGCTGTCGAACCTCAACTACAAGTCGTTCATCGATTTTTCCGCCGACCTGCTGGGCCCCTGGGCCGGTTACTTCACCGGCTGGACCTACTGGTTCTGCTGGGTGGTCACCGGTATCGCCGACGTGGTCGCCATTGCCGCCTACACGCAGTTCTGGTTCCCCGACCTGCCGCAGTGGATACCGGCACTGACCTGCGTGGGGCTGCTGCTGTCGCTGAACCTGGTGACGGTGAAAATGTTCGGCGAGATGGAGTTCTGGTTCGCCCTGGTCAAGATCATCGCCATCCTCGGTCTGGTCGCTACCGGCCTGTATATGGTCATCACCGGCTTCACCTCGCCCAGCGGGCGTACTGCACAGCTGGCTAACCTGTGGAATGACAGCGGCATGTTCCCCCACGGGCTGATGGGCTTCTTCGCCGGGTTCCAGATCGCCGTGTTCGCGTTCGTCGGCATCGAGCTGGTGGGTACTACCGCCGCCGAAGCGAAAAACCCGGAGCGTACCCTGCCACGGGCGATCAACTCGATCCCGATCCGCATCATCGTGTTCTACGTGCTCGCGCTGATCGCAATCATGGCGGTGACCCCATGGCGCGATGTGGTGCCTGGCAAGAGCCCGTTCGTCGAGCTGTTCGTGCTGGCCGGCCTGCCAGCGGCGGCGAGCATCATCAACTTCGTGGTGCTGACCTCGGCGGCATCGTCGGCCAACAGCGGCGTGTTCTCCACCAGCCGCATGCTCTTCGGCCTGGCGCAGGAAGGTGACGCGCCACGCGCGTTCGAGAAACTGTCGAGCCGATCGGTGCCGGCCAACGGCCTGTACTTCTCCTGCATCTGCCTGCTGCTGGGCGCGGTGCTGATCTATCTGGTGCCGAACGTGATCGAAGCGTTCACCCTGGTGACCACCGTTTCGGCGGTGCTGTTCATGTTCGTCTGGACGCTGATTCTGCTGTCGTACCTGAAGTACCGCAAAAACCGCGCGGCACTGCACCAGGCGTCGAAGTACAAAATGCCGGGCGGGCGCTTCATGTGCTACGTGTGCCTGGTGTTCTTTGCTTTTATCCTGGTGTTGCTCAGCCTGGAGGCGGATACGCGCTCGGCGCTGGTCGTCACGCCAATCTGGTTCCTGCTGCTGGCAGTGACCTACCAGTTCGTACGCAGCAGGCGCCATCCACGCACGGCTGTGCGTAACGGCTGATTCTGCAAGGGCTGCTTTGCAGCCCATCGCGGCGCAAAGCCGCTCCCACATTGTGGACCTGATATTTTTGCCAGTTGTCGCTCCCCCGCCGTAGCCCTCAAATACTCCCAGACCGCGATGTATGGCAATGACCATCCTCACCCGTCAGGGAGTACGCCCGCATGACCGAGCAATCCGCCAGCGCCCACACCTACGCCAAACTGTTCCCCGAACAATTGGCCAACCCCTGCAGCCCCGATGCGCCCGAATCGAACACAGGGCCCATCGCTTATCTGCACGCCCTCTACCAGAAGGGCCTGGAGATGGAGGGGGCCAGCACGAACACCAGCCGCCTGACACTTGCGCATCGGCGCCCGGACATCGGCGCACTGCTGCTCGACCCCGGCAAACTGGAGCAACCCGTCAGTGCGCTGACCCTGGCCATTCGCGCCCTCACGCACCATGCGCAGGACCGTGCCGGGCCAACGGCTTACCTGCCCGAGGTGCTGGCCAGCGCAGGCCAGCACGCCAACCTGCCGTTCAACTATGCCCACGAGCAAGTCAAGGCGGTGCTCCAGTACAAGCAAATTCCGTACTTCGAACTTCTACAGCAGACGCAGTACAGCTACCCCAGCTTCTGCTACGAGGGGTTGCGCAGCGATGAGCTGCGCCAGGTCATGCGTAACGCCAGCGGTTTCAGCCCGGCCCTGCAAGCGTTATTGCTGGAAGAAAAACCCCTGCGTAAGACCGGCGACGATTGGCGCAAGTGGTACGGCATGGCCGACATCGACGCCAAAAAGGCCACTGCTTCGTTGCTAGACGTCGAGACATTCGGCCGCCGAACCGGGCTGAGCTTTGAGCAAATACTGGAAATGCTGGCCGTGGCCGGGATCGATGACAATGCTGCCGCCAGCTACAGCCTGGTGCGCAGCTCAAATGCCTACCGTCCCGCCGGTAAGCCTGTGCTGGACAGGTTCCATTACGGCGCGGCATACATCAATGCACGTCGAAGCACGCCACTTACGATCAAGGATGCCTTGCCAGGGGCGGGTATCAAACCTCAGCTCGACTCGCTCGATTACGACTGCCTGTCGCGCATGTACCAGATGATCCACCTGCAACGGGCGCTGGCACTGCCATTCAACGACGTAGACTTGCTGTTGACGTCGATCCTGCGGGCCGAAGGTCAGGTCGGCAACTGGCACCTGACGCCCTCCACCCTCCGGGCCATAGGGGTTTTCCGCTACCTGAACGAGGCCTACGGCATCAGCGCCGAGCAGTTCGCCGCCCTGGTGTGTGAAGTCAGCCCGTTTGCGGTTGGCGAGCAGGTACCCATGCTCGACCGGGTACTCGATGGCCCTGGTGCCGGGCAGCTCGACACACTCAACCCACTGATCCTCGACGACCGCGCATTTGACCCGGCTGATGGCGAGGACGGCCAGTTCAAGGTCGTGCCAGCACTGGCCAAGGCCTTGGGGGTGGATGAGCAGGCAACACGGGTGTACCTCGCACAGGTCAAGCAGGCACAAGGGCTGGAAACGCTCAGTGTTTCGCTGGCCTTGCTCTCAGCGCTGTATCGCCTAAGCCGTTTGTATCGCCTGTTCCAGCGCTCCGCCCGCGAGGCAAGCGCACTGATTGCGCTGTTGGCGACAAGCGGCGCCGACGTGCTAGCCCAGTTGGCCGGTACCCCGCTGATCAGTGATGCCCGCGGTAGCGATGTGCTCGACACCCTGGTCGCGCTTGGCAACCTCGACCAGTGGCTGCGTCAACAGCAGATCCTGCCCAGTGTTCTACTGGCGGCCTTGGCACCCATACCCACAACGGAAGTGGCGCTTGGCAGCTCGCTGCTCGATACGCTCCAGGCGCAACAGGAAATGATCAAAGTCGCGCTGCAGCCCAAAGCGGATGAAAGCCAGCAGCAAGAGTTGATCGCAACCCTGGTGATGATGATTTTTGGGTATCAACGGGCTGAGTCCGGCGTTAGCCGGCAGCATGTCCCTTCACTGCTGAGCTGGGCCGGTAAGACAGCGGCAGAGGTGCTGCAGTCAGCAATCGTGTTAATCGGTAAGACTGGCGAGGTCTCAGCCCAGACAGGGACCAAGGCCGAGAAAGAGGCCAAGGCCCGGTTGGAGGCAACCCAGTTGTGGTTCAAACTCGGACGCCGCTTCGCGCTTGTTACCCTGCTGCGCTTGAGCCCGGGTGCTCTCCAGGCGCTGTCTGACAACCCGGAATGGTTCGACCTGGAAAAAACGTCAGACAAGGCCATCAACCTGGATCTGTGTTATCAGCTCAGTCGCTTCCGGGCGTGGGTCGAAGTGTGCAGGGCAAATGGCAGCGATGAGCGTGACGCCACCAATTATCTGAGCAGCCACCGTTTCACGACCGATTCAAAAAAGGTTTCCCAAGCTGCCAGCGTACTAGCCACCTTGATAGGCTGGCCCGAGAATGAAGTGGAAGTGGCCTGCCCAAACATTTTTGAAACTGTGACGGTTGAAGATACAAGGCCAACCTTTGATGACTTTCTGAAAACGCTCTCGCAGACTGAAAAGTCTCGCTACGAGAAACTGAAATTTGCGGAAGCACTCAAGCAATTTGTCATTCGCCGAACGGGGGCCTATTCCTCCGCTCGAGATGCCCAGGGTTTTAATGACAAACTGATTGAGTTTCTTAATAACAACCCAGGGCCGCTACTGGTCAATCAGGAACAATATAAAAAAGGGTACAAGCCTGACTACTGGGCAGCAGAGTGGGAAAAAACCCAAACAGATGTTCAGTATGGTTACTTCCCTATTACCATGGAAGCGCTGGCGGGCATGCCTCAAACGGTCAGTCGCCTGGTCGGCACGCCCTGCGTGCCCAGCACAATCAGCGATATCGACTACATCCTGCGGCTGAAACGCCTCAGCGAGAAAACCGGCCTGGCCTGCAACTCGCTGCTAAGTCTCAGTGAACTCAACGAAACCTCGCCATACCGCGAATTCGAAGGCGCCAGCCAGTTACTCATGGCCGCCACCGATGACGCCCTGCGCGAAGCGCTGGACAAACAGATGCGCGAACGCTGGCGTGACGCACTGGCCGGCTATTTGATCGCACACTGGGCACCGCCCGAGCCTGACGCCAAGCCCACCGTGGCTACCTTCGATGACCTGTCAAGTTACTGCCTGACCGACATCCGGGTCAGCAGCGAGGTGACCACCACGCAGCTCAACCAGGCCATCGGCAGCCTGCAACACTACCTTTCACGGCTGTATGCGCGGCTCGAGCCGGGGTATAGCGACACCGGCCCCTCTGGTGAGGCTCAGGCCGAGTGGCAGCATGGGTTGGGGCAGTACGGTACGTGGAAACGCCTGATCGACCGCTACAACCACCCCGCCAACCTCATCTACTACGCCAACCGGACCAACAAGAGCGTGGCGTTCCAGGAACTGGAGGTGGCGCTCAATCAAGGCAAGATGGACACGTCGCTGCTGCACACCGCCATCTGCACCTACCTGGCCAAGTTCGAACGGGTCAGCAACCTGCAAGTGATCAGCGGTTACCTGGATGGACATGACCCCAAGCAGGACACCTACCATCTTATTGCCAAGACCAATACCACACCCCACGAGTACTACTGGCGAACTCTGGACATCAGCCTGCGTGACGATCAGAACCGGCTCAGCCCGCTGGCCTGGAGCGAGTGGGAGAAAATCGACCTGGCACCTGCCGGCGAAATAACCCAAAGCAAATCGAGAGACAAGCTTCACGACACCGTCCGCCCGGTGGTCATTGCCGGTCGCCGTTATGTGTTCTGGGTGGAGCGGGGCAGCACCGACTTGCCCGATGGCGCAAAACCAAACAAGACGTTGCCGGACAAACGCAAGTTGTCGGTGAACTTCATATTCCAACAGAGTGATGCGACCTGGAGCACCAGCAATGAACTGTTCTGCCTGAATGGCTATAAAAATGGAGCATGGGATGAAAACCTCACAAAAGACGTGAGCTTCATGCCCGGTTTGATCGTGGTTGTCCAGGAAACCAGTGAGGATGGGCTGTGGCTGACGGCGCTAATGCATGATAGCGCCAAGCCATTGGAAAAAGGCAAAACACCTGAGCTTATCCGGAATACCGACTACTACCTTGAAGCACGCGACCTCCTGCTGTTAGAAAATAAAAAAATCAATGACGAAAACGCAGATAAACTCTGTGAGTCATTACTCACTTCTTACATAAACGCAAACGACATCCAACACCCTTACAACGGCAGCCCCACCTATTTGGCACTTGCCAGCTACAGCCTAATACGCGCTGAAGTCATCGCAAAATTCTCTTCCCCAGACAATAAAAAAATCGAATTTCAAATAAACGGATGTACGGAGCCAGGGAATAAATCCGGTATAGCTGAAAAAAACCCTGATAACACTGAAATCAAAGTAGAAATTTTTGGCGACGGCAAATCAATTTTTAAAGATCAACGTCTCTTCCCATTTGTACACTACACCTTGACAACCGACATCGACGTCGGGACGTACAAACAATTTAAAATAGTTGTCACGCACCGCCTATATAAAAAACATAAAAGTCATACGGGGAATTGGCGCTGGGATTTCGATCATGAAGAAACAATGGGGACTTCAGTATTCGAAATACGGCCAATCACCAAGGCTGACGAGGTCTGGACTGTTTCCATTGCATCCAATGATAACCAGGCACAATATCTCGACCTTAGCCATGTTGAAAAACTTGAACCTGCCTTGCCAACGCACAAGATCCGCCTCAATACGCTGTTCGGCAAGAACCTGGTCGCGCGCGCTAGCCAAGGCGTCGAGCAGGTGCTGGCCTGGGACACGCAGAAACTGCAAGAACCGGACCTTGAGTCGGGCCCGCCTGTCGACATGGACTTGCACGGCGCCAACGCTCTTTATTTCCGTGAGTTGTTCCTGCATGTGCCCGCCCTTGTGGCCATGCGCCTGACCGAGCAACAACAGTTCGAAGAGGCCGAAGACTGGTACCTGCGTTACCTGTTCAACCCATACCGGACCAAAGCCGATGCGCAAGGCCGACCCGCGCCCTGGGGTACCCGCCCGCTTGCCCAGGGAGGGACCTTGAGTTCGGCCCTGCGCAAGGGTGTCGACCCGATCAGTCGGGTGTTCACCTTGTCGCGTCACTACCAACAGGCGATTTACCTGTCGCTGCTGGAGAACTGGCAATTGCAGGGCGACCACTTCTACCGCCAGCTCACCCTCAGCACGCTGAACCAGGCCTGGCTGTGCTACCAGCAGGCGCAGCAATTGCTCGGCCCGCTACCCGAGGGCAGCAATGCCTCGCGCTGGAACACGGTAACGTTGGCCTCGGTCGACGGCGGCGCTTTCCGCCGGCCACTCAATGGCCGGGTGCTCGATCTGCACCAGACCCTGCAAAGCCGCATGTACAACCTGCGCCATGGGCTCACTCTCGATGGCAAGCAGCTGCCTGCGCTGGACTGGAACAGCGAAAGCCTGGACGCATTCGACAATGGGCGAGGCGGCGTGAGCAACCTGCCAATCCCCTACCGCAGTGGCCAGGTTGATATTCCGCACTACCGCTTCCGTCAACTGCTACCTCTCGCCAGGGCAGCCGCCCAGCAGCTGTCGGACTTCGGCCGGCACTACATGAGTTTGATGGAGGAAGAGTTCAACACAAGTTTGGCAGTGCAGTTGAAAGCCCAAGATATCAAGATAGCCGACTTTGCGATTCGCTTGCAGAAAGAGGCCATCAGCGGCGTTGGGGCCAAGAAAAAGGTACTGCTGCTCAGCCGCGACAAAGTACTGGCGCAGAAAGAGTTCTTGAGCGATCTCATTGATGTGGGTCGCTCCCCTGAAGAGGAAAGCGCAACGGCGTTCACCTGGATCGGAAATACCTTCAGGGTCACCTCGCAAATCTTGAACACTTGCTCCGGTACGGTCGCGACGGTAACACCGACCATCTTCGGGCTAGCGCTCGGGGGTACCGAACCTAAAGGTGTGCTGCAAGCATTTGCCGAGGACTTCATTACAGCAGGCATGATAGCAGACGCTATGGCCGCAGAGTTGAAGACCCAAGCAGATTACAACCGCCGTGCTGCCGAATGGGCATTTAACAAAGCCCAGACCGAATGGGACCTAAAAATAATCGATCAGCAACTGAAAGAAACCAACATCGAACTCAACGCCAGCACCATCGCCCTTGCACAGTGCGAGCAGGCGCGTATCAACGAGCAAGAAACCTACGTCTCCATGACAACCGGGTTCACCATCATCCCCGTGTATAACTGGCTGGTGGCACGCCAGGAGTATATCTATGGCGTTGCCTACGACGCTGTACGCTCACTGTGCTTGAGTGTCGAAGCCGCCTGGCGCTACGAAATCGGTGACTACCGGCGTGACAGTTTCATTGATACCAGTGCCTGGCGCGATAACTACAAAGGCATGCTGGTGGGTGAATCGCTGCTGGTGAACTTGCAACAGATGGAGAATGAGTACCTTGCCCGAAACGAACGGCGATTGACCATCAAGAAGTCGTTCAGCCTCAAGAAAAAACTGGACAGTGATGCGACCAAGCCAGAAGAAAAGTGGGCCGGCATTTTCAATGCGGACGCCAAGCGCACCACCCCGCTGACCCACAGCTTCGAGTTCAAGGCTGATGACTTCGACAAAAGTTACCCGGGCCAGTACCTTCGCCAACTGAAATATGTGTCTGTCACGCTGGTATTCAAGGCAGACAAAAAGGTGGAAGAGCTGTGTGCAATCCTCAAGCAAACAGGTAGCGCTACGCTGCTGGAGCCCGACAAGAATGCAGCCCGCTCGTTCTACCCAGGCAATGACAGCGAGAAGAAAATAAAGGACGCGCGTGAAAACCCTAGGCTGGTACTGCGCAACCCCCGCGAAAACCAGCAGATCGCGTTGTCGTCGACCGTGGCCGAAGATGGGCTTGGCTACGATGCCGGTACCTGGGTGTATGAACTGATGTTCCACGATGGCCGTTACTTGCCGTTCGAAGGCACCGGCGCCA
Organism: Candidatus Pseudomonas phytovorans; assembly: GCA_029202525.1. Classification (NCBI taxonomy): domain Bacteria; kingdom Pseudomonadati; phylum Pseudomonadota; class Gammaproteobacteria; order Pseudomonadales; family Pseudomonadaceae; genus Pseudomonas; species Candidatus Pseudomonas phytovorans. The sequence goes on along the minus strand of CP119325.1, from coordinate 1,201,105 downwards.
TCTCGCAATGGACGCTGGAGCTATTGGGCGACGAGGACTTGCTCAAAGACCTTTCGATCATCGAGGACATACGGTTCAACATGGTGTACACGGCAAAGGCGGGTGATGACGAGTTCGTCAAGGAGATAGGCAAGATCAGAAAAGAGCCCGCTACAGCGAAGAAGGATAATACGTAACAGGTGATGGCCCCGGGGCCGCTGCGCGGCCCCAATCCTGTGCACACAAATCCCCCAGGCACCAACCTGGCCCGCGCAAACGCCCCAACACCTCGCACAACCCCTCTATCCCGCCGCTTTTGCCACTAGGCACACCCCTTGCAACACCCCTCCCCGCTTGCCCAACACAAAAAAACCCAGCGGAGAGAGCACATGAAGCGTCGCAGTCTGATCAAGGCCTTTACCCTTAGCGCATCGATTGCCGCAATGGGCCTGAGCTGGAGTATCCAGGCCGCCGAAACCATCAAGGTCGGCATCCTGCATTCGCTTTCCGGGACCATGGCCATTTCCGAGACGTCGCTCAAGGACATGGCGCTCATGACCATCGACGAGATCAACGCCAAGGGTGGCGTGAACGGCAAGATGCTCGAACCGGTGGTAGTCGACCCGGCCTCCAACTGGCCGCTGTTCGCTGAAAAGAGCCGCCAGCTGCTGACCCAGGACAAGGTCGCGGTGGTATTCGGCTGCTGGACCTCGGTGTCGCGCAAATCGGTGCTGCCGGTGTTCGAGGAGCTCAACGGCCTGTTGTTCTACCCGGTGCAGTACGAGGGTGAAGAGATGTCGCCCAACGTGTTCTACACCGGCGCCGCGCCCAACCAGCAGGCAATCCCGGCCGTTGAGTACGTGATGAGCGAAGACGGCGGCAGCGCCAAGCGCTTCTTCCTGTTGGGCACCGACTACGTCTACCCGCGCACCACCAACAAGATCCTGCGCGCCTTCCTGCACAGCAAAGGCGTGGCCGACAAGGACATCGAAGAGGTGTACACGCCATTTGGCCACGCCGATTACCAGACCATCGTCGCCAACATCAAGAAGTTCTCCGCCGGCGGCAAGACTGCAGTCATCTCAACCGTCAACGGCGACTCCAACGTGCCGTTCTACAAGGAACTGGCCAACCAGGGCCTGAAGGCCACCGACGTGCCGGTGGTAGCATTCTCGGTGGGTGAAGAAGAACTGCGCGGCATCGACACCAAGCCGCTGGTGGGCCACCTGGCGGCGTGGAACTACTTCGAGTCGGTGGATAATCCGGTCAACCAGAAGTTCGTCGCCGACTGGAAAGCCTACGCCAAGGCCAAGGGCCTGCCAGGTGCCGACAAGGCGGTGACCAACGACCCGATGGAGGCCACCTACGTGGGTATCCACATGTGGGCGCAGGCCGCCGAGAAGGCCAAGTCCACCGATGTCGACAAAGTGCGCGAAGCGCTGGCCGGGCAGAGCTTTAAAGCACCGTCGGGCTTCACCCTGACCATGGACAAGACCAACCACCACCTGCACAAGCCGGTGATGATCGGCGAGATCCAGGATGACGGGCAGTTCAGTGTGGTGTGGGAAACCGAGCAACCGCTGCGGGCGCAGCCTTGGAGCCCGTTCATTCCGGGCAATGACAAGCGGCCTGATTACGCCGTGAAAGGTAACTGAGTGTACGGGCCGCTATGCGGCCCATTCGCGGGTAAACCCGCTCCCACAGGGACCGCACAGGATTCAGCCATTGCACCGTACCTCCCACAGGGATTGCACAAACTTCAGCGCTTGCGCCGTACCTGTGGGAGCGGGTTCACCCGCGAAGAATCCACCGCCGATTTCCAGGATTGCCCGCATGCTCAGACTCCTGCTCACCTTACTCCTGCTAATGCCTCTGGCCACCCAGGCCAGCGAGGGCGAATTCTTCCTCACCGCCAAGCCCGCCGAGCAAGCCCGCCTGCTCGAAGGTTGGGCGGCGCAACCCGATGCCGCGCGCCTGCCACTACTGGACAACCTGCGTCAGGGCCGCATCGCCAGCGATGACACCCGCAAAGTCCGCCTGAACAACCGCCTGCGCGGCCTGATCGACAACGCCCTGGCCAGCCACCAGTTGCTCAGTGACAACAGCGAAACGCGTCTGACCGCCGCGCAACAACTGCAAAAAAGCGCACAACCGGCACAAATGGCCTTCCTCGACCGGCGCTTCGCCAGCGAGCCAGACGCCGCCGTGCACGCCGCCCTCGGCCTGGCCCTGGCCAACCTGCAACTGGGCGCCAGCGAGCCAGCCGTGCGCTTGGCCGCCGTGCGCTTGCTGGGCGAAACCGGTGACCCGGTGGCCCGCACCCGCCTTGAAGCGCTGCTGCAACCCGACGCAGAAGCCGACCCGGGCGTGCGCACCGCTGCCGAAACCAGCCTGGCCCAGGTCAAGCGCAAGCTGCTGGTTGGCGAACTGCTCGGCCAGGCGTTCAGCGGCCTGTCGCTCGGTTCGATCCTGCTGCTGGCTGCGCTCGGCCTTGCGATCACCTTCGGCCTGCTGGGGGTGATCAACATGGCCCACGGCGAGATGCTGATGCTTGGCGCCTACAGCACCTACATGGTCCAGGTGCTGTTGCAACGCTACGCCCCGGGCGCCATCGAGTTTTACCCGCTGATTGCCCTGCCGGTGGCCTTTGCCGTCAGTGCCGGGGTCGGCATGGCGCTGGAACGCACGGTGATCCGCCACCTCTACGGTCGCCCGCTGGAAACCTTACTGGCCACCTGGGGCATCAGCCTGATCCTGATTCAGGCCATCCGCCTGCTGTTCGGCGCGCAAAATGTCGAGGTCAGCAACCCGGCATGGCTGTCCGGCGGCATCCAGCTGCTGCCGAACCTGGTGCTGCCATACAACCGTCTGGTGATCATCGGCTTCGCCCTGGCCGTGGTGCTGCTCACCTGGCTGCTGCTCAACCGCACTCGGCTGGGCCTGAACGTGCGTGCGGTCACCCAGAACCGCAACATGGCCGCCTGCTGCGGCGTGCCCACCGGACGCGTCGACATGCTCGCCTTCGGCCTGGGCTCGGGCATCGCCGGGCTTGGCGGCGTAGCCCTGAGCCAGGTCGGCAACGTTGGCCCGGACCTGGGCCAGAGCTACATCATCGACTCGTTCCTGGTGGTGGTGCTGGGTGGTGTCGGGCAATTGGCCGGCAGCCTCTGGGCAGCATTCGGCCTTGGCATCGCCAACAAACTGCTGGAACCGCAGATCGGTGCCGTGCTCGGCAAGATCCTCATCCTTGCGTTGATCATTCTGTTCATCCAGAAGCGCCCGCAAGGCCTGTTCGCCCTCAAGGGACGGGTAATCGACTGATGAACCAGCCACTGCTTGTCACCGCTACACAAAAGGCCGGGCCACGCCTGACCCTGGCCATCGGCGCCCTCGTCGTCCTGCTGCTGGTAGCCCTGCCGTTGCTCTCACTGCTGCCGACAGACCATACCTTGCAAGTGTCGGCCTACACCCTGACCCTGGTCGGCAAGATCCTCTGCTACGCCATCGTCGCCCTGGCCCTGGACCTGGTCTGGGGCTATGCCGGCCTGCTGTCGCTGGGTCACGGCCTGTTCTTCGCCCTTGGTGGCTATGCCATGGGCATGTACCTGATGCGCCAGGCATCCGGTGACGCCCTTCCAGGGTTCATGGCATTCCTGTCGTGGACCGAGCTGCCATGGTACTGGGCCGGTACCCAGCATTTTGCCTGGGCCCTGTGCCTGGTGGTGCTGGCGCCTGGGCTGCTGGCGCTGGTGTTCGGCTGGTTCGCCTTTCGCTCGCGGATCAAAGGCGTGTACTTTTCGATCATGACCCAGGCCCTGACCTTCGCCGGCATGCTGCTGTTCTTCCGCAACGAAACCGGCTTTGGCGGCAACAACGGCTTCACCAGCTTCCGCACCATCCTCGGCTTCGACATCACCGCGCAGGGCACCCGGGCCGTGCTGTTCCTGCTCACCGTCGGCCTGCTGCTGGCCAGCCTGTACCTGTGCTGGCGCCTGACCCGCAGCAAGTTCGGCCGCCTGCTTACCGGCGTGCGCGACGCCGAGAACCGCCTGATGTTCTGCGGCTACGACCCGCGCGGTTTCAAGCTGCTGGTGTGGGTGCTGAGCGCTGTACTGTGCGGCCTGGCGGGCGCGCTGTACGTGCCGCAGGTGGGCATCATCAACCCCAGCGAAATGTCGCCGACCAACTCCATCGAAGCCGCCGTGTGGGTGGCCCTGGGCGGGCGCGGCACGCTGATCGGCCCGCTGCTCGGCGCCGGCCTGGTCAATGGCATGAAGAGCTGGTTCACCGTGGCCTTCCCGGAGTTCTGGCTGTTCTTCCTCGGCGCGCTGTTCATCGTCGTCACCCTGTACCTGCCCAAGGGCGTGGTCGGCCTGTTGAAGAAAAGGAGCCAGCCATGAGAGGCGTGCCCCCGGTACACCCGGAATTCATGCTCGAACCGGTATTCGACCAGCTCGGCGCCGGCCGCGACGCCATCGGCCTTGGTCAAAGCCGCAAGGCCGGCCTCGACACCCGCCACGGCACGGTGCTTAGCCTTGAGGACATCAGCGTCAGCTTCGATGGTTTCAAGGCGCTCAACGCGCTGAACCTGTACATCGGCGTGGGCGAACTGCGCTGCATCATCGGCCCCAACGGCGCCGGCAAGACCACGATGATGGACGTGATCACCGGCAAGACCCGCCCCGACACTGGCAGCGCCTACTTTGGCGACACCCTCGACCTGACCCGCATGAGCGAATACCAGATCGCCCAGGCCGGCATTGGCCGCAAGTTCCAGAAGCCCACGGTGTTCGAGGCGCTGACAGTGTTCGAAAACCTGGAGCTGGCGCTGAAGGCCGACAAGTCGGTATGGGCCAGCCTGGTGGCGCGCTTGAGTGGCGAGCAGCGCCAGCGCATCGATGAAGTGCTGACCACCTTGCGCCTGCTGCCCCTGGCCCAGCGCCAGGCCGGCTTACTGTCGCACGGGCAAAAGCAGTTTCTGGAAATTGGCATGTTGCTGGTGCAGGAGCCGCAACTGCTGTTGCTGGATGAGCCGGTGGCCGGCATGACCGATGCCGAGACCGAGTTTACCGCCGAGCTGTTCAAAGGCCTGGCAGGCAAGCATTCGCTGATGGTGGTGGAGCATGACATGGGCTTTGTCGGCAGCATTGCCGACCATGTGACCGTGCTGCACCAGGGCAGTGTGCTGGCAGAGGGGTCGCTGGAGCAGGTGCAGGCGGATGAGCGGGTGGTCGAGGTGTACCTGGGCCGATGATCAATTCCAAGGACATGACATGCTGAAAATCGACACGTTGCACCAGTACTACGGCGGCAGCCACATCCTGCGCGGCCTGTCTTTCGAAGCCAAAGTCGGCGAAGTCACCTGCCTGCTCGGCCGCAATGGCGTGGGCAAGACCACCTTGCTGCGCTGCCTGATGGGCCTGGTACCCGCCCGCGACGGCAGCATCACATGGGAAGGCAAGCCGATCACCGCCCTCAAACCGCAACAGCGGGTCCACGCTGGCATTGCCTACGTGCCCCAAGGCCGCGAGATTTTCCCACGCCTTACTGTCGAGGAAAACCTGCTGATGGGCCTGTCACGCTTCCCTGCCCGTGAAGCCCGTGAAGTGCCAGCGTTCATCTACGAACTGTTCCCGGTGCTGGAGCAGATGAAGCAACGTCGAGGCGGCGACTTGTCCGGTGGCCAGCAACAACAGCTGGCCATCGGCCGCGCTTTGGCCAGCCGCCCGCGCCTGCTGATTCTTGACGAACCGACCGAAGGCATCCAGCCCTCGGTCATCAAGGAAATCGGTGCGGTCATCCGCCGCCTGGCCGAGCGCGGCGACATGGCCATCCTGCTGGTGGAGCAGTTCTACGACTTTGCCGAAGCACTGGCCGACCAGTACCTGGTCATGGCCCGTGGCGAGATAGTGCAGCGCGGCCGTGGTGAAAACATGCAAGCCGAAGGTGTGCGTGGGCTGGTAACCATTTAATCTGCGAGCAACGACCCTGCGAGACGCTGTCATGAGTTACGAAATCCGCGACGCCCTGCCCACTGACGTACCGGGCATCCTCGACATCTACAACGACGCGGTGCGCAATACCACGGCGATCTGGAACGAAACCCCGGTCGACCTGGGCAACCGCCAGGCCTGGTTTGAAGCGCGGGCGCAGCAGGGGTATCCGATCTTGGTGGCTGTGGATGAGACGGGTGTACTGGGGTATGCCTCGTTTGGCGACTGGCGGCCGTTTGAAGGGTTTCGCTACACCGTGGAGCACTCGGTGTATATCCGCGGCGACCAGCGTGGCAAGGGGCTGGGGCCGGTATTGATGGCGGCGCTGGTGGAGCGTGCGCGGGATTGCGGCAAGCACGTGATGGTCGCGGCCATTGAAAGTGGCAATACCGCTTCGGTGCGCATTCATGAGCGGCTGGGCTTCGTGGTGACCGGGCAAATGCCTCAGGTGGGTGTGAAGTTTGGCCGCTGGCTGGACCTGACCTTCATGCAACTGGTGCTGAACCCGGGGGCTGAACCGACCTGAAATTGATGTCGGCTGAACCGGCCTCTTCGCGGGACAAGCCCGCTCCCACAAGTAACCCACTCCCTTCAGATTCAGTGAAGTACCTGTGGGAGCGGGCTTGCCCCGCGAAGAGGCCGGGCCTGCAAACCTTACATTTGGGTAAACCTGCCCAGCCTCTGTCTCAGCATGTTGTTCTCACTGCGCAACTGCTGCACTTCCTGCAACAGCTCCAGCGCCAGCGCCACCCCTTCCCACTCCAGCTCCAATTCCTGGTGCAGCTTGGCCGCACGCTTGGTCAGCAGCGGCGCCTGATCGTCGAACAACCAATCCTCAGGCGTTCGCCCAGAGGGTTCGACAATGCCGTGTTCGACGATTTCGATCACGCAGTCCGCCGTGACATCGGCTTCCTGACACAAGGTACGCATGTCCAGTTGAACGATCAGGGTGCTGCTCATGATCACTTACTCCATTGTGTCCTCGGGTTGAACGCAGCCTTCTCGGAAAGCTGGGTCCACAGTTCGCGGGCAGCCTCATCGGAGGTCGGCGGCATAACCACTTTCAATTGCGCGTAAAGGTTGCCGCGCTCACCGCTCTTGTTCGCCAGGCCCTTGCCCGGCACCCGAAGGCGCTGGCCGCTCTGGCTGTCGGGGCGGATGGTCAGGTTGATCTTGCCTTCCAGGGTAGGCACCGCCACCTTGGTGCCCAGGGCCGCTTCCCACGGTGCCAGCGGCACGGTGATGATCAGGTCATGGCCTTCGACATCGAACAGCGGGTGCGGTGCCATGCGGATGGTCAGGAACAGGTCCCCATTGGCCCCGCCACCGCTGCCCGGCGCGCCCTGGCCCTTGAGCCGGATACGCTCGCCGTCGGTCACCCCGGCCGGAATCTTCACGTTCAGGGTCTTGGTGGTGAAGCCGGTGCGTTGGCCCATGGCATTGGTTTGCGGCACCTGGAAGCTGATCTGCTTGGATTCCTTGCTCAGGGTCTCTTCAAGGAATACTGCCAGTTCAAGCTCCACGTCCTGCCCCCGCCTGCCGGCACTGCGTTGCTGCTGCCGGGCGCCACCGAAGGGGCTGCCTCCCCGGCCACCACCAAACATCGAGCTGAAGAAGTCGGAGAAGTCGCCGCCTTCGAAGCCACCACCGCCGCCTCGGTTTTCCCAGCCCGGTGGTGCCTGGAACGGCCGGCCATGCTGGCCTCCGTACTTGCGAATTTCGTCGAATTCGGCACGTTTCTGCGCGTCGCCCAGCACTTCGTAGGCCTCGTTGGCCTCTTTGAACTTGTCCTCGGCGTCGCGTTCCTTGCTGACATCGGGGTGATACTTGCGCGCCAGCTTGCGGTACGCGGCCTTGATCGCCTTGTCGTCCGCCGTGGGCTCTACGCCGAGTATCTTGTAATAGTCTTTGAAGTCCATCTGTGGATCACCAATGTGAAAGTGCGTGTTGCAACTGAAGATAGGGGTCAAGCATAGCCTTTCAAGGGCGCTTTGGGTTTGCGCCATGGCAGACGACTGGTCTTGATTCTGTAGCCAAGTGGCATACACTGCGCGGCCGTTTTCGCTCCGGAAGCTGATTTCCCATGTCTGACGTATCCCCGGCCCGCGCCCTGGGCATCGACTTTGGCACCTCCAACTCCACGGTCGGCTGGCACCGCCCTGGCGTGGAGTCGCTGATTGCCCTGGAAGACGGCAAGATCACCTTGCCCTCGGTGGTGTTCTTCAACATCGAAGAGCGCCGCCCGGTGTATGGCCGCCTGGCGCTGCACGAGTACCTGGAAGGCTACGAAGGCCGCCTGATGCGCTCGCTGAAAAGCCTGCTGGGCTCCAAGCTGATCAAGCACGACACCAGCGTGCTGGGCAGCGCCCTGCCGTTCAAGGACCTGCTGGGCATGTTCATCGGTGAGCTGAAAAAGCGCGCCGAGGCCGCCGCTGGCCGCGAATTCGAGCAGGTGGTACTGGGCAGGCCGGTGTTCTTCGTCGACGAAGACCCGGCGGCCGACCAGGAAGCCGAGGACACCCTGGCCGACGTGGCGCGCAAGATCGGCTTCAAGGACGTGTCGTTCCAGTACGAGCCGATTGCCGCGGCGTTCGACTACGAGTCAGGCATCAGCCGTGAAGAGCTGGTGCTGATCGTCGACATAGGCGGGGGTACTTCGGACTTTACCCTGATCCGCCTGTCGCCCGAGCGCCACCTGGTCGCCGAGCGCCAAAGCGACATTCTCGCCACCGGCGGCGTGCACATCGGCGGTACCGACTTCGACAAGCAGCTGAGCCTGCAGGGCGTGATGCCGCTGTTCGGCTACGGCAGCCGCATGAAGAGCGGCGCGCTGATGCCCACCAGCTACCACCTCAACCTGGCCACCTGGCACACCATCAACGCCGTGTACGCGCAAAAGTCGCAACTGGCGCTGGGCAGCATGCGCTACGACATCGAGGACAGCTTTGGTATCGACCGCCTGTTCAAGTTGATCGAGCAACGTGCCGGGCACTGGCTGGCGATGGAAGTGGAAGCCAGCAAGATCGAGCTGACCGAGCACACCAGCCGCAGCATCGACCTGCGCCGGGTCGAGCCTGAGCTGACTGCAGAGCTGACCCGCGTGCTGTTTGAAGAGGCGATCGATGGGTTGCTGGAGCGTGTGCGCGGTAGCGTGACCGAGTTGCTGGCCAAGGCTGGCGTGAGCGAAAGCCAGGTCGATACGGTGTTCTTCACGGGTGGTTCCAGCGGTATTCCGGCGTTGCGCAACAGTGTGGCGGCAATGCTGCCGAATGCGCGGCATGTGGAAGGCAATATCTTTGGCAGCATTGGTAGTGGCCTGGCTATCGAAGCCCGCAAGCGCTACGGAGCGGCCTGATACCTATCTGTAACCTGCGCCGGCCTCTTCGCGGGACAAGCCCGCTCCCACAGGATTACCTATAGCTCAGCGGCAATGGTGATCCTGTGGGAGCGGGCTTGTCCCGCGAAAGGGCCGGGACAGGAGATCAGACCAGCTCTTCCCGCTTCAGCTCACTCTTGAGGTAGGCATAGTAGATCGGCCCCGCCACCACACCAGGCAGCCCGAACGCCGCCTCGAACACCAGCATCGCCAGCAGCAGTTCCCACGCCTTGGCACTGATCTGCCCACCGACGATCCGCGCGTTGAGGAAGTACTCGACCTTGTGGATGACGATCAGGTAACCCAGCGCCGCCGCCGCCACCCAGACCGACAGCGACAGGCCGACGATGGTGATCAGGGTATTGGACATCAGGTTGCCGATCACTGGCAGCAAGCCCAGCAGGAAGGTCAGCACGATCAGCGTCTTGGTCAGGGGCAAGTGCACGCCGAACAGCGGCATCACCACGGCCAGGAAAATGCCGGTAAAGGCCGTGTTCAGCAACGAGATCTTGATCTGCGCGAAGACGATGTTGCGAAACGCCTTCACCAGCAGGTTCAGGCGCTCGAACAGCGCCGCCGCCAGTGGCTTGCGCCGGGATACATCGGGAATGCGCTGCAAGGCAATGATGGCACCAAGGATCATGCCGATCAGCAGCGTCACGAACATGTGCGCCATGCCCTTGCCCACCAGCTGCAGGTCACTGAGATGGCTCTTGATCCAGTCGCCGATGGCCACCTTGAATTCGGCAGCACTGGCGGGCAGGTAGGCTTCGATGAACGGCGGCAGCTGGCTGCGGGCCTGCTCGACCAGGGCCATGAACTTGTCCAGCGAAGCGCCGGGGTTTTCCGCCTCGTGCAGCAGGAAGCTGAAGGCGCCGGCAATCACCAGGGTCAGGGTGCTGACCACCAGCGTGCCGAGCAGCGCCACGGCCAGCCAGCGCGCGCGTTGGCCGGCCAGCAGCGGTTGCAGGCGTGGGGTCAGCATGTTGACCAGTTCGAACACCAGCAAGCCAGCCAGTAGGCTGGGCAGCAACTTCAGGGGCAAAGCCAGCAGCAGCCCGCCCATGACGATGATCAGGCTGGCCAGGGTGATCTGGCGGGGGGTAAAGGTCATACAGCCTCGACGGCAGACAGCGGGAATGCCCGCAGTCTGCCAGCCTTATGCCTGCAGGCATAGGCGCGGGTCATTTCTTCTTCAGGCAGTTGCTCATGAAGGCCTTGCGCTCGTCACCTTTCAGGGTCTTGGTGGTGGCGTCGGCGTTGCAGGTTTTCATCTTGTCTTGCTGGGTTTGCGGCACGTCTTTCTTCAGGCAGGTGCTCATGTAGGCTTTGCGCTCATCGCCCTTCAAGGCCTTGGTGGTGGCGTCGGCGTTGCAGGTTTTCATTTTTTCCTGCTGCGCGGTATTGGCCGCGAAGCCTTGGGCGCTGAACAACACCGCCAACACCAGCATTGGAATTTGCAGCACTTTCATGGAGTGGTCTCCTTGGCTCCGCGCCCGATGCACGGGGGTCGAGCTGAGTGTAGCCAAGAATTCTCAGCGCCCCGCCCGCGCCTGGCGGCGGTACTGCTCGGGCGTGCAGCGGGCCTGGCGCTGGAACATGGCAATGAACGCCGAAGCGCTGCTGTAGCCAAGGTCGAAGGCGATGGCCTGAATGGGCAGGCCGGCCTCCAGCGCTTCGATGGCACGCAAAAAACGCAGGCGCAGGCGCCATTCGCCAAAGCTCATGCCCAGTTCGCGCAAGAACTGGCGGGCCAGGGTGCGCTCGCTGACATGCACACGGGCAGCCCACTCGGCCAGCGGGCGGTTGTCGCCGGGTTCGGCGCTGAGCGCGTCGAGCACCTGGCGCAGGCCTTCGCTGTGGGCGAACGGCAGGTAGCAGGCCTGGGTGGGCGCCAGCAGCAACTGGTCGAGCAGCACCTGCACCAGCCGCTGGTCACGCTCCTCCTCGGCCACCTTGAGGTCGCGCCGGGCGAAGTCGCCGAGGATGGCCTTGAGGATATCGCTGATCATCAGGCTGCAAGGTTGCTGCGGGAGCGCGGCGCACAGGCTGCGGTCCAGGTAGATCGAGCGGTAGACGATGGCCTGGGGGTTGTAGCAGCCATGCTCGGTATCCGGCGGCACCCACACGGCGTAGTGCGGCGGCGATAGGAAACGCTGGCCGGCGACGTTCAGCTGCATCACGCCATGAGCGGAATAGTTGAGCTGGCCCCAGGTGTGGCGGTGCGGGGCGCTGAGGGTGTCGGCACCGAACTCGTCGTGGCGGAAGTACACCGGGGCGGGGAGCCGGGTGAATTGGGGGATGTTGAGGTGTTTGGGCGGCATGCTGACTGTTTGGCGGGGTGGGTTGGCTGTATAGGAGTATAGACCTGCTGGCGGACAGTCGATAATGGCTGCAATCGGGGCCTGCTTTGCAGCCCCAATCAGCCCAAAACGAGTACGCTGCTACATGAATTACCTGTTCCCCCTCACTGCCATCCTGATCTGGGCCGGCAATACCGTGGTCACCAAGATGTCCGCCGGTGCCATCCACCCCGCAGAGATCGGCTTCTATCGCTGGCTGCTGGCCGCCCTGCTGTTCACCCCGTTCATGTTACCTGCCGTGTGGCTCAACCGCGCAGCCATTCGCCCACACCTGGGCAAGGTGTTCGTGCTGGGCGTACTGGGCATGGCGTTGTACCAGAGCCTGGCCTACTTCGCCGCCGGCATCACAAGCGCTACCAACATGGGCATCATCCTTTCGCTGATGCCACTCATGTCGCTGGCGCTGTCCATCGCCTGGCTGGGCCAACGCCTGAGCTACGGCGCCCTGCTGGGCGCGCTGGTGTCGTTGTTCGGAGTGCTCGAAGTCGTCAGCGCCGGCCACCCGGCCAGCCTGTTGCAGCAAGGCCTGAACAGCGGCGACCTGCTAATGCTGGTGGCCACCCTGGCCTACGCGCTGTACAGCTTCCTGCTGAAAAAATGGCAGTTGCGCCTGCCGCCGATGCAGCTGCTGTACCTGCAAGTGCTGGTGGCTATCGTCGTGTTGCTGCCGCTGTTCCTGCTGTCGGACAAGACGGGCCTGAACAGCCAGATCATCGGCCTGGTGCTGTACGCCTGCGTACTGGCCTCGATGGTCGCGCCGCTGGTGTGGATGCAGGCTGTGCATCGCCTGGGGCCAAGCCGCACCACGCTGTTTTTCAACCTGCTGCCGCTGGTCACGGCGCTGATAGCCGCGGCCGTGCTCGACGAGCAACTGGCCAGCTACCACCTGGTCGGCGGCTTGCTGACCCTGGCCGGGGTAGTGCTGGCCGAGCGCTGGACCACGCCGATCCGCCGCTAAAGCCCGGCAGCCTTGAGCCGGGCGGCATGTTCGGTGAACAGCCGCACCGGATCGGCACCTTTGCCCACGGCGCCAAGCGACTGATTGACGATATCAAGGTGATCGAGCGGGTAGTTGTCGCCAATCACCTGCCCCAGGTGCGAGCTGAAACGCCCGACCATGCCGTCGCACTGGCCCTTCTCCTTGACGAAACTGCGCGCAAACAGGCGGCAGAAGCGGTTGCTGCCGTCAAAACGGTTGCGGCCTTGGTCAGTCAGGCCGGGCTGCAAGGTGCCGGACCAGGAGTAATAGCGCACGCCATCGACCTCATAGGCACCTTCACCGCCCCAGGCCTGCGGCAGGCCCTGTGGATAAGCCTGATTGAACAGCGCAACCCCGACGCTGGTCAGCGACTGGTGCGACGCGTGCACGTCGACCGGCAGCGGGTCGCGCCGCCAGCCGGTTTCCAGCCACACCAGCATCTGGGCAAAACCATGCAGCACGGCCTTGAGGATGCGCCCCTGGGCAGAATCGCCTGGCGCCGTGCGCTCCAGGTGGTCCGCCAGTTCCGAGCCGTGATTGGGGCCAGCCACCGAGGTGACCGAAGCCACGCGTTCCGGCCGCCTGGCCGCGGCATAGCGCGCACTCAGGGCACCCTGGCTATGGCCGATGAGGTTGACCTTGTCGGCGCCGGTGCGCTGGCAGATGTCTTCGATGATCGCCAACAACTGCTCACCACGCACTTCACTGGAGTGCAGCGGCGAAACCTGCACCGGATACACCTGCGCCCCGCCCTTGCGCAGGGCCGGCACGATGCCGAACCAGTAGGGGTAGAGCACCAACCGGACAAACCCGAGCATGCCCGGCACCAGCACCAACGGGTATCGCGTGGCCAATTCCTGCTGCATTACCCTGCCCCCTTTCCGTGGACGACCGGCCAACACTACAGCGGCAATCATGACCATCGCAATCGAACTCCCGGCGCGCGCTGTGGTTCCAAACCACACAGACCCTTTGCAAGGAGCGGGACCATGTACAAGCAGACCCTGGCAATCCTTCTGGCAAGCGCCACCCTGGCCGCCTGCGGCAGCCGCCCGGAAAACCCGGTGGACTACGTCACCTACCGCGACGAACCGCTGGTCAAGCAGGTGGAGCACGGCATGACCATGCAGAAGGTCATCGCCATCGGCGGCAGCCCGTCGAACGTGATCGACCTGCCGCACGGGGGTACCTGCAACGACTACATCCTCAACCGCGACGGCAAGCAGCAGCCCTATTACGTACGCTTCGACGCCACCGGCCACGTTGATGCCAAGGGTTTCAAGACTTGCAAACAACGCCAGGAGGATAGCGACGCCGTCCATGGCGCGTAAGCCTGCGTCCCACTTTCACCTACCGTCCTGATCTGTCTGGAGATAACCATGAGCAACGTTGAACTGACCGATGTGAAAACCCTGCGCGAGCGTGCCCGCCAGCATGTCGAGCAAGGCGCGGTGACCGAGGGCTATCACGCCGACCGCAAGGAAATCCTGCGCCTGCTGAACGAGTCACTGGCCACCGAGCTGGTGTGTGTACTGCGCTACAAGCGCCACTACTTCATGGCCAGCGGCATCAAGGCCAGCGTGGCTGCTGCGGAATTCCTGGAGCATGCCAACCAGGAAGCCGAACACGCCGACAAGCTGGCCGAGCGCATCGTGCAGCTGGGCGGCGAGCCGGACTTCAACCCCGATAACCTGACCAAGAATTCTCATGCCCAGTACGTGGCGGGCAATTCGTTGAAGGAGATGGTTCTGGAAGATCTGGTGGCGGAGCGGATCGCCATTGATAGCTACCGCGAGATCATTCAGTACATTGGCGATAAAGACCCGACTACGCGGCGGATGTTTGAAGACATCCTGGCGCAGGAAGAAGAGCACGCGGACGACATGTCCGACCTTCTGCAAGGGCTGTAATCGCAGGGGCTGCTTTGCAGCCCATTCGCGGCACAAGGCCGCTCCCACAGGGACTTCACAGGCCTGAAGGCTTGTGTAATACCTGTGGGAGCGGCCTTGTGCCGCGAATGGGCCGCACAGCGGCCCCCTGCTATTTCCGCCCTTTCACCGCAGCCGGCGCCTTGCCCGCCTTCATCTGCTGCAACAGCGGCGTGCACTGGTTGGGATCATCCCCACTGCTGGGTGCAATCAGCGCCAGCAACCCCGCCGCCGGCCCGGCCACCACGCCCAGCGCCACCATTCCTGCACCACGCAGCGCCAACGGCAGTGCCTGCACACCGGCATTGGGCTTGGCAAACGGCCCACGTACGTACAGAGGCGAACGCAGCGAAAACAGCCGCAGCCCTTTCGATTCCGGGGTGACCTTCAAGTCCAGTTGCTCAGAAGCAAAATTGGCCGAGCCGTTGATGGAGATGATCGCGTTCTCGGTATCGAAGATAAACAGGCGGGTCGTCGCCAACCCATCTTTGATACCCACATCAGCCGCCGCGCAATTGATCTTCACATCCTCATCACCGAACAACTTGCCGACCACGTAGTTGCCGACATTCAAGCCGGCAATCTCCATCAGGCTGCGGCTGATCGCGCCATCGTTGATCAGCATCCGCAGGTCGCCATTGGCCGTACCCAGCAAGGCCGCCACCGAATTGCCGCGGCCACTGATGTCAGCATCGCCGTTCAACTCACCAAAGCTGGTCTGCATCGGCGCGAAAGTGGGGAACAGCTGCTTGAGCTTGAAGCCCCGGGCTGTCAGTTGGGCGCGGCCCTGCAAGGGCACGCTGCGACCGTCCAGGCGGATTCTGGAGGCCAGGTTGCCGCCGGCCACGCCAAAACGCAGGGGCTCCAGGCGCAGCAGACCGTCTTCGAGAATTACGTGGGCTGAAAGGTCATTGAACGGTAGTTGCGTGCTGTGCACGATGCGTTTGCCGGCAAAGGTGACGTCAGCGTCCATCGCTCGCCAGCGCTCAGTGCGGAATTCTTCTACCGGCAGCACCTTGCCCGTCGGCTGCTTGCTGGCGCCCCCACGGGCCTTTTGCTCGGCGTTGGAGTCAGCACCGATCAGCGGGGCCAGGTCCTTGAACAGCAACTGGTTGGACACCAGGTTACCCGACAGCTTGGGCCGTGGCTGGCTGGCCACGAAGGCCAGGTCGCCGTGGATGTCGCTGTCACCGATCTTGCCGTTGAAGCCCTGGTAGTTGAACGTCGCACCTTGCGCCGCATGCAGGTTGGCGCTGAGGCGGCCGTCGGTCGAGTAGGCCGGGGTATCCGGCAAGGTTACCCCGGTCAATGGGTAGAGGTTGCCCAGGCTGGCACCGGACAGACGCAAGCGCAGGTCGAGGGCACCGAGGTTACGCGGGTCGGTCAAGGTGCCGGCGAGCACTACGTGGGTGTCGGCGATGCGCACATCGGCTTGCAGCGGAAACGGCTGGGTGGTGTCCTGCAGGGCCAGCAGGCCGCCGATCTTGCCGGTGCCGGACACCGGCTGGCCCTTGTAACGGCCCTGGGCCTTGAGCCCGAAGGCGTAGTCTTGGGCGCCACCGGCCTTCTCGGCGCTGGCCTTGCCGACAATGTCGCTGAACGGGATCGGCTTGCCCAGCGGGTCGATCTGCACCTTCATGCTGGTTTTCAGTGTTTGGTCGTCGAAGCTGACATTCCCCTGGTCGAAACCGATCGCACCGATATCCAGCTGCCATTTGGAAGGTTCTGCGTTTTCATCCTTGGGGCCGAAGTCGAACGTCCAGTTGGCCCGGCCATCGGCCAGGCGAGTGAGGCTGGCGGTGGGCTTGGTCAGGTCGATGCGCGGGATGCTGATCTGCTGGAACAGCAGCGGCAATGGTGCCAGGCGGAACTCCACGCGCTCCAGGCCGACCATTTTCGGCTCTTTGAGCCACTCCGGGTTGCCCAGGGTCAGGTCCTCGGCAATGAAATGCGGCCATGGTACCCAGGCACGCCAGCCACCCTCTTGCGGCTCGGTGCGCCAGTGCAGGGCAAGGTTGCCGTTGATTGCGAAGGGCCGGTGCAGCGCCTCGGACACTTTTTCGTTAAGCAGGGGCTTTACGCGGTTCCAGTCGAAGGTGGCGATCAACACCACCAGAATCGCCAGCAGGGTGAGCAGGGTGGCGAGAGTCCAGACGAGGATTCTGGCAGGACGCGTCATTGCGTGATTCTCCTTGCGGTATGGCACAAAACTGGCGCAGCGATGGCAGTCACTATGTCGGACTGTGGAAAACCCGTGGGGTTTTATCGAGTGCGCCATGATAGCGAAGTTTTCCTGGCCTTTTGCTCAGCAAACCGTCGCGCCAGGCGATGCCTGCTACCTGAAAACAGCACAATCAAATTACCACCCCCGGCCTGTAAAGCGCTGTCTAGAGCAGGTTTGAGCCTCTATCAATGCGGTCGATTGTTACCATTACCCGTATGAACTTCTCTCTGGCGTTACCGAGCGTAGCATTGGCTCCGTACCCACTTTCCAGCCCCCGAGAGGAGCACCGAAATCATGAAACGCCACCTGCTGACCCTGACCCTGTCCATACTGGCTGCCAACGCTTTTGCCCTGCCGGCCGACGAGCAACACCTCACCGCCGAATCACGTTCCAGCGCAGTTGAAATTGCACAGCCGCTGAAAACCGTTGCCGAAGGGGGCTCTGACCGCCTGATCGAACGCAGTGGCCGTGTTGCCGAAGGTGGCTCCGATCGCCTGATCGAACGCAGTGGCCGTGTTGCCGAAGGTGGCTCCGATCGCCTGATCGAACGCAGTGGCCGCGTTGCCGAAGGTGGCTCGGATCGCCTGATCGAACGCAGTGGCCGGGTTGCCGAAGGTGGTTCTGATCGCCTGATCGAACGCAGTGGCCGCGTTGCCGAAGGTGGCTCGGATCGCCTGATCGAACGCAGTGGCCGCGTCGCCGAAGGTGGCTCGGATCGCCTGATCGAACGCAGTGGCCGCGTCGCCGAAGGTGGCTCGGATCGCCTGGTTGAACTCAGCCGTGTGAGCTGATCCCCATGGCCGAAAAGAACCACCTTTGTCACAACGCTTGCTCCCCTCCAGGCCCGGTCCATTGACCGGGCTTTGTTTTTTTATCTAGAGTGCCCAGCCTTACCGTCACAGAAGCCCGCACCATGCTGCCGCGCGCCGAACAGAAGCTACAGACCCGCCAGGCCCTGCTCGATGCTGCCTGCCTGCTCATGGATAGTGGCCGTGGTTTCGGCAGTATCAGCCTGCGTGAGGTGGCGAAAACAGCCGGTATCGTGCCGACCGGCTTCTACCGGCATTTTTCCGACATGGACGCCCTGGGCCTGGCCCTGGTGGCCGAAATCGATACCACCTTCCGCCAGACCATCCGCCTGGTGCGCCAGAACGAATTCGAACTGGGCGGCATCACCGATGCTTCCGTGCGCATCTTCCTCGACGTGGTGGCGGCCCACCGCGCGCAGTTCCTGTTTCTGGCCCGTGAGCAGTACGGCGGCTCACAGGCCGTGCGCCAGGCCATTGCCCGCCTGCGCCAGGACATCAGCGATGACCTGGCCACCGACCTTGCGCGCATGAAGCGCTGGCAACACCTGGACAGCGCAGCGCTGGCGGTAATGGCCGACCTGGTGGTGAAAACCGTTTTCGCGACCCTGCCCGAGCTTATCGACAGCCCCGAATCGGGTTATCCACAGGCGCTGACAGCGCAAGAAAAGATCACTCAGCAGCTGCGCTTCATCTTTGTCGGGGCGCGGCACTGGCAGGGGCTGGGCAATCCACAACCTTAGTTCTGCTACCATGGCGCCCTGCCCGACAGCGACGAGCGCCGAGATGCCCAACCCCCGCCCCACCCTGCCTGAACTGGCCCGCTTCAACCAGCACTTCGCCGATTGCATCGTGCCGTTGTGGCAAGACCCGGGCTGGAATGCCGACATGGCCCTGCCCTACGAGGCCCTGGACGCCGAGCACCAGCCGTTGCCGGTGCAGCGCTACCGGGCCATGGCCTGCGCACGCCAGCTGTATCTGTTCAGCAGCCGTATCGGGCAGCCGGGTGCGGCCGAGCGCGCGGCGGCGTTGTTCCGCTCGTTGCAAAAACACTTCCACGACGCCGAGCACGGTGGCTGGTTCTACAGCATCGACGCCCAAGGCAAGCCGCTGGACCGGCGCAAGGACCTGTACACCCACGCCTTCATTGTCTTTGCCTGCGCGCACTACTGGGGCAAGGTGCGTGAAAGCCTGGTGGAGTCCACCCTGAACGCCGCGCTGGACATCATCGACCAGCAGTTCGCCCGTGACGACGGCCTGTACGAAGCCAGCCTTGGCGAAGACTGGGCCGATCTGGGCAGCGGCCCGCTGCAAAACCCTCAGATGCACCTGGCCGAGGCGTTTCTGCAGGTGCTTGCGGTGCGGGACGATGAACATACCCAGCAATCGCTGCTGCGACTGTGTGAAGCGCTGCAGGCGGACTTCGTCGAACCGGCCCATGGCCTGATGCTGGAAAAACCACGCGGTGCTGTGGATAACTGGTTTGAGCCTGGCCATCAGTTCGAGTGGTTCTACTTGCTGCAGACTTCGCCGCTACTGCGTGACACGCCGCTGCATGCGTCCATCGACCGGGCTTTCGGCTTTGCCGAGCAGTACGGGGTGAAGGATGGGGCGGTGCTGGCGATGCTGGATGTGGATGGCAAGGTGCTCGACGCTACCCAACGGATCTGGGCGCAGGCGGAATACCTGCGGGCGCTGGTGTTGCGCGCAGGCAGTGACGCGAAGCTGGCTGACCAGCTGCAGGTGCTGGAAGCGCGGTTCCTGCGTGAGGCGGGTTGGTATGAGTGCCGGGATGGAGAAGGCAATGTCAGCCGGCATGATATGCCTTCGACTACTCCCTACCATTTAGCGACTTGCCTGGAAGGGTTGCAGCGCCTGGGCTGACGCATTCGCTCGCAAACCACACGGACCCCTGTAGGAGCGGCCTTGTGTCGCGAAAGGGCTGCGAAGCAGCCCCGGCTATCTGTGCATTTTCGCTGAAATCCTGGGGCTGCTTCGCAGCCCTTTCGCGACACAAGGCCGCTCCTACAGGGTCAGTGTATGTCTCAAGCTAGCCTCTCGGATCAGCCCTTGACCGAGCGGTCGATGGAGAACCCTGCCCAGTCCTGACTCACCGGCATCAGCTCCAGGCTGTTGATGTTGATGTGCGCCGGCTGGTTGAGGATCCAGAAGATGGTCTCGGCAATGTCCTGCGGCTGGATCGGCTCCGCGCCTGCGTAGGTGGCATCGTACTTGGCCTGGTCACCACCGAACCGCACCAGCGAGAACTCGCTCTCGCACAGCCCCGGCTCGATGTTACTCACGCGCACACCGGTGCCGCGCAGGTCGCAGCGCAGGCTCAGCGAGAACTGGCCGACAAAAGCCTTGGTGCCGCCATAGACGTTGCTGCCAGGGTACGGGTAGTTGCCCGCCACCGAACCTACGTTGAGGATCGACGCGCCGCGACCGTGGGCAATCAGCCGTGGCAGCAGCAGGCGGGTGGTGTACATCAGGCCCTTGATATTGGTGTCGACCATGGTTTCCCAGTCGTCCAGGCTGCAGTTCTGCGCCGCGTCCACACCCAGTGCCAGGCCGGCGTTGTTGACCAGGCCACGGATCTTTTCGAACCCGGCTGGCAGGTTGTCGATGGCCTGCTCCATGGCTTTGCGGTCACGGACATCGAGTACCAGGCCATGCACTTCGGTCTGGGCCGACAGCTCGGCGCACAAGGCGTCCAGGCGCTCCTTGCGCCGGCCAGTTAGCACCAGCTTCCAGCCTGCTTCGGCGAAGCGGCGGGCAGTGGCCTCGCCGAAGCCGGAAGTGGCGCCAGTGATGAATACGGTGGACGTCATGCTCTGTTCCTCACGGTAGGTTGTCATGGCAGCTTTGCAGCATGCCCGCGCCGGGCGCTGTCAGCAAGCCGTTCGGGGCGCTGTACATTTTTTGTTCATATCCGGCAAACCCTTGCAGCAGAAGGCTCGGCGCAAGCTATGCGCATGTTATCCACAAGCCTTTCCCCACGGATTGGGGGCAACTTGTCCACTGCGCGGAACCCTTTCAGCGGGTTGTGGCCGGTGGATATCTTTTGGGTAATGGCGCAAGGCTTTCAAGCATGCCGCCTGTAGCGGTCTGTCCAATGTTTTTACACAGAGTTACCCACAGCCATGGCGCTAATTTCAGAGTGATTTCGGGGCTGTGTAAAACCTCGGAAAATCGTCCACAAGTGGCATGTGATCAAAAAATGATCGTATCTGTGCAGAGCTTGGTATCAAAGGGCTGGAGCGAGATGCCACCATGTTTTCCACAGGCGGCTCCACATTATCCGTGGACAAGATCAGCTTGTGGAAACAAGCGCTTGCGAGTGGTTATTGACGTGTATCGAGAGAGAGGCGCAGCAAGTTGTCCACATTGAGAATGGGGCTGCTTTGCAGCCCCGGCATCCAACTCAATGCCCGCCAAGATAGGCGTTTCGCACTTCTTCGTTGACCAGCAGCTCCTGCCCGGTGCCGGTCATGCGGATCTCCCCGTTGACCATCACATACGCGCGGTCCGACAGCTTCAGCGCATGGTTGGCGTTCTGCTCCACCAGGAAGATGGTCATGCCCGTCTTGGCCAGTTCGCGCAGGGTCGAGAAGATCTGCTTGACCACGATCGGCGCCAGCCCCAGCGAGGGCTCATCCAGCAGCAGCAACTTCGGCCGGCTCATCAATGCACGCGCAATGGCCAGCATCTGCTGCTCGCCGCCGGACATGGTCATCGCCCGCTGCGTGCGACGCTCTTTCAGGCGCGGAAACAGCTCGTACATGCGCTCCATGTCCTCCTTGGCATATTTGTCGCCAATCGGGATGGTGCCCATCATCAGGTTTTCTTCGACAGTCATGTCGGGGAACACCCGGCGCCCTTCCGGCGACTGGGCAATGCCGTTGGAGGCAATGTAGTGCGACGACTTGCGGGTGATTTCCGTGCCGCGGTACACGATTTGCCCGGAGGCTGCCCGTGGCTGGCCGAAGATCGACATCAGCAGGGTCGACTTGCCGGCACCGTTGGCACCGATCAGGCTGACTGTCTCGCCCTCGTTGATGTGCATCGAAACCTTTTTCAGCGCCTGGATCGGCCCGTAGAACACGTCCAGGTCCATCAGTTCGAGAATGGGTGCACTCATACCAGTTCCTCTTCGTCTGCACCCAGGTAGGCGGCGATCACCGTCGGGTTGTGGCGGATTTCCTGCGGCGCACCTTCGGCAATCACGTTGCCGTGGTCCAGCACCACGATATGGTCGGAAATGCTCATGACCATGCCCATGTCGTGCTCAATCAGCACCACGGTGATGTCGTGTTCGTCACGCAACACACGGATCATGCGGCTTAAAGCCTCGGTTTCCTGCGGGTTCAGGCCGGCAGCCGGTTCGTCCAGGCAGATGATCTTCGGCCGCGTGCACATGGCCCGGGCAATTTCCAGGCGGCGCTGCTGGCCGTAAGACAGCTCGCCGGCCAGGCGGTTGGCGCAGTCGACCAGGTCGACCACCTCCAGCCAGTAAAAGGCGTGGTCCAGCGCATCGCTCTCGGCCTTGCGGTAGGCCTTGGTGTTGAGCACCCCGGCCAAAAGGTTGCGGTTGACCCACATGTGCTGGGCCACCAGCAGGTTCTCCACCACCGACATTTCCTTGAACAGGCGAATGTTCTGGAAGGTGCGCGCCAGGCCTGCGCGGTTGACCAGGTGGGTACCGCCGAACATCTTGTAGTACATGCGGTTGGCAAAGCGCGCCGGCGACACGAAGTCGGCCGCCTGGAAGCGCTCGCCGAGCAGCTGGATGACGTTGGTGTGGCTGCCGCGCACGTTCAGCTCGATGCGCCCGCCACTGGCCTTGTAGAAACCGGTGAGGCAGTTGAACACCGTAGTCTTGCCGGCGCCATTGGGGCCGATCAGGGCGAATATCTGGTTGCGCCGGACCTTGAGGCTGACATCGCTGAGCGCCTTGATGCCGCCGAACTGCATCATCAGGTTGTCGACCGAGAGAATGATTTCGTCGCTCATGGCGCCACTCCTTTACGCGGGGTCACACCGGTACGGCTGATGCGGATCAGCCCACGCGGTCGCCAGATCATCATCAGCACCATCAGCACGCCGAACAGCAGCACCCGGTATTCGGAGAAGCTGCGCAGCAGTTCAGGCGCAACGGTCAGCACGAACGCTGCGATTACCACGCCCACGGTCGAGCCCATGCCACCCAGCACGACGATGGCGAGGATCAGCGCCGACTCGAAGAAGGTGAACGACGACGGGTTGACGAAGCCTTGGTAGGTGGCAAAGAACACCCCGGCCAGGCCGGCAGTGGAAGCACCCAGGGTAAACGCCGAAAGCTTGACCAATACGTGATTCAGGCCCATCGACCGGCAGGCGATCTCGTCTTCACGCAGCGCCTCCCAGGCGCGGCCGACCGGCATGCGGGTCAGGCGGTGCTTGATGTACAGCACGGCCAGCACGACCAGGAACAGCACCGCGTAGATGAACACGAACTTGAGGTTGGCGTTGTATTCGAAGCCGAAGAACTCATGGATCGGCACCCCGCCGTCCTTGGCCCGGCGGCCGAACTCCAGGCCGAAGAAGGTTGGCGAAGGCGCCGGCATGCCGTTGGGGCCACCGGTGAACGACAACCAGTTGTTAAGCACCAGGCGGATGATCTCGCCAAAGCCCAGGGTCACGATCGCCAGGTAGTCACCGTGCATGCGTAACACCGGGAAGCCGAGTATGCACCCCGCCAGCGCCGCCGCGATGGCCGCCAGCGGCAGCACGCTCCAGAAGCCCAGGCCAAGGTACTGGTAACCCAGCGCCAGGCCGTAGGCACCAATGGCATAGAACGCCACGTAGCCCAGGTCGAGCAAGCCGGCCAGGCCAACCACGATGTTCAGGCCAAGGCCCAGCAACACGTAGATCAGGCCGAGGATGACCACGGTCAGCAGGTACTTGTTGGCGAAGATCGGGAAGACGATGGCAATCACCACCAGCGCCGGGATGATGTAGCGCAAGCGCGACTTGTAGTCCGGCGCGTTCACATGCACGCCCGACCCACCGCTATCGAAGCCCTGGAGCATGCGCACGCCAGCGGCGGTCTGCAGGTACAGGCTGAGCAGGAAGCGCCCCAGCATCACCCCGCCGACCAGCCAGGCCACACGGCGGGGCTCGGCGTTGAAGGTGTAGCCGTCGAGCACCACGCCAACGACCGGGCCAAACACAATGAGTGCCAGCAGGCCGGCGACGATGGTCTCCAGCAGGCTGCGTTTAAGGTCGAAACCTTTGGTTTCGGAAGCAGAGGCAGTTTTGGCAACGGACATGTTCACACCTTAGCCACGAGCGGGCGACCCAGCAGGCCTTGTGGGCGGAAGATAAGGATCATCACCAGCAGCGAGAAGCTGAACACGTCCTTGTAGTCGGAGTTGATCAGGCCAGAGAACAGCGACTCGGAAATACCCAGAATGATCCCCCCGAGCATGGCGCCAGGCAGCGAGCCGATACCCCCGAGCACTGCGGCAGTGAACGCCTTGATGCCGATGATGAAGCCTGCGTAGAAGTCGAAGGTGCCGTAGTTCATGGTGATCAGCACACCTGCCAGGGCGGCCATTACCGCACCGATGACAAACACGTAGGAAATCACCCGGTCGGTGTTGATGCCCAGGATCGAAGCCATCTTGCGGTCTTGCTGGGTAGCACGGCACATGCGGCCGAGCTTGGTGTACTTGATCACGTAGGTCAGCAGGCCCATGCCCACGAAGGCGGCGATCAGGATGAAGATCTTGGTGTAGGTCAGTTGCACGAAGCCGGTGCCGACTTCAACGCGCAAGGCCCCTTCAAGCAGGGTCGGCACGCCTTGCTGGCGGGCGCCCTGGCTGATCTGTGCGTAGTTCTGCAAAATCAGCGAGATGCCGATGGCACTGATCAGCGGTGCTAGGCGGGTGGAGTTGCGCAGGGGTTTGTAGGCGATGCGTTCGATGGTGAAGCCATAAACGCCCGTGACGACGACGGTGAACAACAGCGTGCCCAACATCAGTAGCGGGAACGACTCGACGCCGAAATAGGCCAGCAATGCCAGGCTGATTGCCGCGAGGTACGCGGAAATCATATACACCTCGCCATGCGCGAAGTTGATCATGCCGATGATGCCATAGACCATTGTGTAGCCGATGGCGATCAGGCCATAGACCGACCCGAGGGTCAGGCCGTTGACCAGTTGCTGCAGGAAAATACCATCCATAACGCAATCTCACCTGAGTGAGACTGCACGGGCGCCGGCCACGGATGAAGCGGCCCCAAGCGGCGCAGAACCGTGCAGATCTCCGAAATAAAGACAGGTACCGCGGGGCTTGGGCCCGAGCATCAGCCCGGGCCTTGGGCCGTTATTATTTTTGTTTTTCCAGCTGGTGGTATTTACCGTCTTTGTCCCACTGGTAGACCACGTAGTCGGAAACGGTCAGGTCGCCTTTGCTGTCCCACTTCTTCTCGCCCATGACGGTCTTGACCGGGTTGGCCTTGAGCCACTTGGCCGCGTCTTCGCCCTTGTTCGACTTGGCACCGTTGAAGCCAGCGGCCAGGGCCTGCAGCGAAGCGTAGGCATACAGGGTGTAGCCTTCAGGCTCGGTACCGTTCTTGCGGAACTCTTCCACTACCGCCTTGCTGTCAGGCAGCAGGCGCGGATCGGCGCCGAAGGTCATGTACACGCCATCGACGTACTGCTTACCGCCGGCGGTGGCCACCAGTTCGTCGGTGACGATGCCGTCATCGGACATGAACTTGACGTCATTGAGGCCTGCTTCACGCAACTGGCGTACCAGCGGACCCGCTTCAGGATGCAAGCCACCGAAGTAGACCACGTCCGCGCCAGCACCGCGGATCTTGGTAACCACGGCGCTGAAGTCTTTCTCGCCACGGGTCAGGCCTTCGTACAGCACAGGCGTGACACCGCGCTTGGTCAACTGCGCCTTGGTCGCGTCGGCCAGGCCCTGGCCATAGGTGTCCTTGTCGTGCAGCACCGCGACTTTCTTGCCTTTGAGCACATCGACGATGTAGTCGCCAGCGACAATGCCCTGCTGGTCGTCACGGCCGCACATACGGAACATGGCGTTCAGGCCGCGCTCGGTCACTGCTGGGTTGGTCGAACCCGGGGTAATGGCGATGATGCCCGCTTCGTCATACACCTCAGAGGCTGGAATAGTGTTGGAAGAACAGAAGTGGCCCACTACGCCGATCACTTTGTCCTGGTCGGCCAGACGGTTGGCCACCGCAACGGCCTGTTTGGGCTCGCAGGCATCGTCGCCTGCAACCAGCTTGATCTGCTCGCCATTGATGCCGCCATTCTTATTGATGACATCGGCCGCTGCCTGCGCACCTTTCATGTACTGCTCGCCAAACGCCGCGTTAGCCCCGGTCATCGGGCCCGCTACACCGATCTTGACGTCGGCCTGTACATACGAAGAAACACCCAGTGCCGTAGCCACGGCGAGAGCCAGGAAACCTTTCTTGTAAAACGTCTGCGACATGAGGTGGTGCTCCTAGAGTTTTTTTTGGTTGGCACTACAACTTCTCAACCCTGAGCTCTGAGCAAGGGCCGTGCCATAGGTTTTGTCTTCCGGGAAAACACACTGTGCGGGGTGCCTACAGGCGACCGACGGCCTTTTCTTTATTGAGCGTGCAACCGTCTGCGATGCGGCAGGCGCCACCACACGTACAGACAAGGAGCAACCATCGAGTGCCATCATTGCAACCCTGGCAAGTGTTTACGTGCAACCGCCCTGTAACAACGGACGTCACCGAAGTGCACACCGCTGGTGCGCGACTGCTACAGGCGGCACCGTTTGAAGGCTAGCTGGTGCACGGAAAAACACCTCTGTTTTGGCTATTACGCGGCCCTTGTGGGAGCGGGTTCACCCGCGAAGTGGCCAGCCCAGACACAACAAGGCCAAAAAGGCTGGCACAATGTGAGCCATTCGCCGCTTCCGGAGCCCCCTTGATGAGCGAAAGCGCATTCGCCGAGCGCATCGTGCACAACCTGCTCGACACCGACTTCTACAAACTCACCATGATGCAGGGCGTGCTGCACAACTACCCGGACGCCGACGTCGAATGGGAATTCCGCTGCCGCAATGGCGAGGACCTGCGCCCCTACCTCGGCGAGATCCGCAACCAGCTTGAACTGCTCAGCGACCTCACTCTGGATGATGGCCAGCTGGCCTTCCTGGAACGCATCAGCTTCCTCAAGCCCGACTTCCTGCGTTTTCTGCGCCTGTTCCGTTTCAACCTGCGCTACGTGCGCATCGGCATCGAGAACGACCAGCTGTTCCTGCGCCTGAAAGGCCCATGGCTGCATGTGATCCTGTTCGAAGTGCCGCTGCTGGCCATCATCAGCGAAGTGCGCAACCGCCAGCTGCACCCGCACATGCGCCTGGCCGAGGCGCGCGACCAGCTGTACCGCAAGTTCGACTGGCTTCAGGCGCATGCCAGCGACGACGAACTGGCCGACCTGCAGGTAGCCGACTTCGGCACCCGGCGGCGCTTTTCCAGCCGCGTGCAGGAAGAAGTGGTGCGGGTGTTGCGCGACGACTTCCCGGCCCGTTTCGTCGGCACCAGCAACGTCGACCTGGCATGGAAACTGGATATCAAGCCGCTGGGCACCATGGCCCACGAATGGATCATGGCCCACCAGCAGCTCGGCCCGCGCCTGATCGACAGCCAGATCGCCGCGCTGGACTGCTGGGTGCGTGAGTACCGCGGCCTGCTCGGCATCGCCCTGACCGACTGCATCACCATGGATGCCTTCCTCGGCGATTTCGACCTGTACTTCGCCAAGCTGTTCGACGGCCTGCGCCACGACTCCGGCGAGCCGGTGGCCTGGGCGGAGAAGGCCATCACCCATTACCAGAAACTGGGTATCGACCCGATGACCAAAACCCTGGTGTTTTCCGACGGCCTGAACCTGACCCGCTCGCTGGAGATCTTCCGTGCCCTGCGTGGTCGCATCAACGTCAGCTTTGGCATCGGCACCAACCTGACCTGTGACATACCGGGTGTGGCCCCGATGAGCATCGTGCTTAAAATGACCGACTGCAACGGCGCGCCCGTGGCCAAGATCTCGGACGAAGCCGCCAAGACCCAGTGCCGCGACGAGAACTTCGTCGCCTACATGCGCCACGTATTCAAAGTCCCCAGCAAGGAGTAACCCATGCAAGCGGTTCAGCAAGAGATTGCCCAGGCGCTGAAGGTGCAGCCGCCGTTCGCCGACACTGCCGCGCTAGAGGCCGAAGTCGCCCGCCGCGTGGCGTTCATCAAGGACTGCCTGGCCAACGCCCGGCTCAAGACCCTGGTGCTGGGCATCAGCGGCGGTGTCGACTCGCTGACAGCCGCCCTGCTCGCCCAGCGCGCCGTGAACGAACTGCGCGCCGAAAACGGCGACAAGGCCTACACCTTCATTGCCGTGCGCCTGCCCTACCAGGTGCAGCACGACGAGCATGACGCCCAGGCGTGCCTGGACGTGATCAAGGCCGATGAAGTGCACACCGTGGATATTGCCCCGGCAGTGCGGGCCTTGGCGGCTGAAGTGGTGGCGTTGAAGAACGGCTCACCGACGCTGGTGGACTTCGTGGTGGGCAACGTCAAGGCGCGTACGCGCATGGTTGCCCAGTACACCATCGCCGGCGCACGCGCAGGCCTGGTGATCGGTACCGACCACGCCGCCGAGGCGGTGATTTCTACCCCCCTACACTAAACTGCACAACCCCCTCTGTACACCCCGTCCCATCCCCTTCCCAGCATCTCCCCTCCCCACCCATAATGCACACCGCCTGTTCCCCAGAAGGCTGGAACGGAATCCAAAGGTAGTGTGTGAATGAAGGTGATCACAGTCAAAGATAAGCCCCTCGACCTGAGCTACTCAGTCCTAGCTCAAGGGGAATTCCGTGAGCAATTCCTGGCCCAGCCTGAAGGGAAGAATCCCGAAGTGAAGGTAACAGGGTGCGTGTTGATGGGGAGTGGAGAGCAACTGCAACCCCTAACCTCCGAGTACCTATGCCGCAACCTCCAGAAGAACAAGCTTGCTGACCAAAGCACCACATCGTACGCAAGCCGAATCATGTACCTGGTGGAGCACCTGAAGACCCTTGAGGAATATGAGACTAGCAACCGTGACGATGCGCTGCTGAGCGTGACGGTAGGTAGGCTGGAGAGCTACCTTGCGGGGCTGAACGATGCCGGCCTGGCGCCCAAGACTATTAAAGGAAGAGACTCAGCCCATCTCCACATGTTCAAGACGTTCCTGTGCAATCCGTACGATGATGGCCCGGCGATCCGGGAGGACAATCCTTACGAAACAGGGCTGATTTGGAGAGGCAAAGCGAACGCCCTTGGGATTGTGCAGCCATGCAGCATGGACGAGCTGGAACAGCTTATTCTGCACGCAGTATCTGAGCGTGAGCGGTGCTTGATCCAGGCCGTGTACGACACGGGAGTGCGGGAGTCAGAAGTTCCTAGGATCACGCTGCAGGCAATACGGGATGCGCTGGATTACCAAAAGCTCCAGTTCATCACCCAGGCTGGTACGCACGTCAAACCGATGAAGGCGCCCTACTGCCCACTCCAAATCGCAGGGAGCAAGGGGAATAGGAACCAGATCAAACCTCGCACGACACTGGTCAGTCGGACGACGCTGGAGCGCATTGAGGACTACCACAAAACCCCTCTGTACCGTCGTTTCGCCAAACGGTACCCGAGCCCTGAGGAGACGCCAGCGTTCTTCAACGCTCACGGTGATCCCTACAAAACCAAGAGTATTGAAAAGCTCTTCGATCGCGTGACCAAGCGTGCTTTGAAAGCCAAGAAGATCAGGCGGCTCATCTCGCCCCACAAACTCAGGCACGGCGGCGCCTACGCAATTCTCAACAGCCCAGACCTAGGCAAAGACTATCTGGATCGTCTCGTCACGCTTTCGAAATCATATGGGCACCAACGAGAGATGACGTCCGAGGGATACACGCTTATCCCACTGGATCTGTATCAATTACTTGCTGAGCCGAGTGAACTAATTAAGACCAAAGCCAGCGAGATGGCATTGCTTCGAGAAAGAACTACTAAGCGAATCCGTACAGGAGACAAGAAATGAATATCGAAACTCCTGAAGGAACTCGCCAAGAAGTTAAAATGCGAACAGCCAAGCGCAAGCGCTTGGAAAGCGATATCACACAAGAGATCGAAGCCTGGGCCACGCATATCAAGTCGAGAAGAGAGAATCTGCTCGGGGTTCAATTGTGTCAGAACGGTGAGCCGGCTATTGCACCCACCTATCTAGAAAAGCAGTTGGAGTCAAGTTACAACGTCTTCAAAACTAGGACGGAGATCCTAGACTCGGTTATCCAGCAGATGATGGATGAAAAAATTATCATTGCCGGGCACAACTCAATTGCCAACGAGTGGCGACGAAAATTGCTGTGCTGGTATGAAGGGCTTTCAGATTCAGAAAAACAGGCCATCCCAATTTTCGGAAAGACCATCTCGGTCAGTAAGTGCCTTGGTAAAGTCCCAGGAATGGGCAACCTCAAGTGGGCGCGCTTAAACATCCCCCTCGTCGACGAGACCTTTAATGAAATTCTGGAAGACCTGAAAAAGCGAGGCGTAATCAAAAGCGACTACAAGACGGTTGCTGAGCGAAATGCTGAAGTCGAACAGAATAGGGAAGACTCGCAAAGAGGCGAAACTTGGCAGACACAGCTTAATACTTTGCGCGCCATCCCTCTCTCGCACATCACCGAATTGGTACCAATTGATCCTGCACGCCCCTTCGTACAAGTATTCCATATGTTCGCCGCAGCATCCATGGGAACAAAGTCTCTATCAGGGCAGCTGGGTTTCGTTGAGGGTTTCAGACAAGTCAGCCAACACCTTAAAGGAATTGGCTTCACAGGCACTGAGCACGCACTTGAACTCATTACGCCTAATTATCTTGCACGTTTGCGAAACCATCTAAAAGAACAAGTATTCATTGGAGCAATGTCGACACACACAGCGAACGACACAGTTTCATCCACTCGCAAAATGCTGAATCGCGCACTCAAAATAAAAGGCATCGGCTTCACATCGTTTACAGACACCGAAGGTTTTGAAACCACACGATCTACCGACGAGTACCGCCCCTATACCCGTCGCGAGCGCCTCATAATCAAAGACGCATGTGAATCAGAGATCTGGGAGACAAATAAACTTGCTGCCGACTACGTAAAATTCAGCGGCGGATGCGACCCAATCAACGACAAAGGTCATGTACAAAACGGTCTGGGCACATTAGAAAACGCCAGATGGATATTTGAAAACAAGCTCGACTGCCAGCGCGTAAGCGCAGCTTTCGCTGATGATAACAACCCCTATGAGAAGGGCTTTTCCAAGATCCTCGGATACTCCAAGATGGGCATTGCTGACATCTATGCCAGCTGGGGCGTGATCTATGAACTTACCTCTCGGGTTATCGCTCCGTATGTAGTCCGCCTAGCGCAGGTCACTGGCCTCAACGCGGACTCGCTAAAAACACTCGATCTAGATGACTTTGTTAAAAGCCACGACATCACCAAACGGCCTTATCTGCGCTACTGGAAAGAACGGTCAGGTGGAGAAAAGTTCTACCATCTTGACTTGTTTCATGCTGACCTCACGTGGCTAAGCGTCGCGCAGAGCGTGGAGGTCGAAAAGATTTTCAAAGATGTTGCTTTCTTGACCCGCCACATTCGGGAGCGTGCTGCTCCGGCCATCAGAAACAGGCTATTCATTTATGAATCGCAGAAGATGTCTGAATACCGCGAAGTCAAATCGCTTGAAAACTCTACCATCATCAACCTAATGATGAACCGGTTCGCCAAGGATCATAACCTGAAGAAAGACGACGGTAGTGAACTTTCGATTTCAGCTTCGAGGTTGAGGCCTAGTCTTGTTGCGGAACTGGTAGAGCAAGATGTGTCACTGCGAGAGATTCAGATGATTCTCGGACACAAACACGCAAGTACCACGATCGGCTATCTCGACAAGTTGGAATTCAGCAAGAAGGCGCGAAAGATTGTTGATGAAGCCCTGAAAAAAATTCACAAGGAATACGTGCTGGCCCAGGCGAGCGGCGGAGACATCCAAACACCGGCCAAGACTAACGTCGACACCGTCAACGACCCTAGCTCACCGGCAGTCATCATCAGAACTGGCTTGGTGGAGTGCCGAAACGTTTACGATCCACCGGCAGAGATCCGCAACTCGCCAGGCTATGTGGAGGGAAACCCGTGCGCACTGCTGAACAAGTGCCTGTCCTGCCGAAACAGCATTATCTCGGTTTCCAACCTGCCAGACCTGTTCGCAATGCGGCGTGACTACCGAACTATGATGGATACCACTGGCGTAGGTCGGACGCCGTATGGGCGCGTCATCCGAGAGAACCTGGAGACCCTTGATAGCATCCTGACGCCGTCAGCCCAAGGCTTCGACGCACAGCAGTTGGAGCATGCAGAGCGCCTGTCTGAACACATCCTCACGAGCACTCTGGTAGAAGGAATGACCCTATGATCGCCACACTCGACAACCTTATCTACCAAATCAAGCCAGTGAGGGAGCATTTCGTTCGCCTGCTTAGCGCCCAGAATGTGCTTTACGCTGGGTATGCGGGAGCAGAGGCAGGCCAACAGCAGAGCAGCGCTGTGCACGATCCTGTGAGGGTCTTCGATGCCCTCATGAACCTTCCCGTGAGCAAGCTCAGCGTGCTCCGGGATCCTGTGTGGGACTTCACAGACGAAGCAGAACCAGTCGCAAGGCTCATTGAGGGTGCGAAGTCCAGAATTGACTTCACGAATTACCCAAACCTCAATAACACAATCTTGTTTGAGCTGAAGATTGCCTTCATGTGTGCATTGCAGATGCCTGGTGCACTCCGCCGGAGTGATCGGCTGGTAATTCCTAAGCCTCACACGGTGTGCGATATCTTCAAGTCGGTAATACCGTTCTACGACAAGATGTGCGAGCGAAAGCGGCGTGAGCAAGGGGACGATTTCTTTGAGCTATCCTATTACAGTCTGGCCGACTTTCGTGAAGAGGACTATATCGAAGAGGCCAAAGTTCACGATCGAGCATTTCGAAACACAACAAACCAAGGTTTCAAATACCTGCGATCACACTTCCTTCATGAAAACCTGTTTGCTAGGTCTCTCCCCTATGTAGAAATGCACACTTTGGAATGGAAGCAAAATAGCGTAACCAATCCAAAAAAAAGGGAGAGACAAAAGTACTTTAGTAATCGAATTTTCGAAAAGTGCTCTCGCAAGGCGACCTTCGTAGTCGTTGACTTCCTCAGAGCACTGAAAGAACCGATCCACGATAAGGACGGGCTTGAACGCGTGATGGCGGATGGCTACAACGCAGCCGCAGAGGCCAAGCTTACCAAAAAGAACTTTGACATCTACGTTGCTATGAGGATGTCCGCTAGGGGGTATACCGGAAAAGAAATCGAACCGTTCCTTTACTCTACAGATCCGGAATTTTGGTCGTTGCAGTCGCGGCGTGATGGGATGTTTAAGAAAAAAGATGCCCTTTCCCTGCTAACCAAAGCAAACATGGACGATGATTTCTATCAATACCTCACGCACGTGAGTAACAGTGCATTCTACGTTATCGGCCAATATACAGGCATGAGGCCATCCGAGCTATCGGGCATTATGGCTGAAGGTTGCCTAGACAAAGACGATTTCGGCCACAATCTGATCTTGAGCACTGTCATCAAAAACCGGGAACTGGCAGGTAAGCTCTTTGGGGATAAGTGGGCAGCAATCCCTATTGTCATGGATGCAGTGCGAACCCTTCAAATCTTGAACCGATTCAAGCAACACCCTTATCTGCTAGCCAATATGAACACCATAGCCCCTGGCGAACAAGATAAAGCGAAGTCTATCGGCAGCTTCACATACGTGTTGTACTCATTCTTGTCAGAGGTTTTGGAACTTGATGAGCTCGAAGAGCTGGATGTATCTGCATACACACTACGACATTCATTGGCGCATCAAATGATGAGAGCTGCAGTAGGGCTCCCTTTCGTGTCCTACCAGTTGAAGCATTTCGGCAACGCGGTGGGTGCAATCGGACAACATCGAATGAGTACCGTCACGATCGACTACGGCGGTATTGGTGAAGCTCTAACGGCAGACGGGGGCCGGGCAGTCGGAAGGTCTATCCGGCATGAGGCTGAGCTCGAATTGGTCATGAATACCTGTGACCCCGATGGCAGCTATGTCGGTGAGCACGCAGAAGCGTACAGAGCGCGGCTCAAAAAGTACTACCAAGGCTACATCGAGGCAGGCTACACCAAAGAGGAAATCTTTGATCGGATGGTGGAGAACGACTTCGCTATCATCAACGTAGGCCAAGGCTTCTGTTACGGTGAGGCCACAGAGGAGTTCGATGCTTCTCTGCCCTGTATTGGCTCACTACGGTGTAATCCCAACCGGTGTAAAAATGCCTTCGTGACCAAGGCCAATGCGCCAAAGTGGCGTGAGGTCTATGTGCAGAACACGATTGCTCTGAAGAAGTTTGAGTCATCCAGCGAGATAATTCATGGTGACTTCGAAAAATCGGTTGCCCAGTTGAAAGCAGCTATTGAAGAGGCTAAGGGAGTGCTTGAGGGGCTGGGAGAGGAATTGGTAGTATGAGTTCTGCTCCTTACGACGATAAGAATAGCGAACAATTTGAAGCCGTTACGGAGCAGCTTAAGGAAGCTCTGCGCAGATTAGAGAAGGATTCTTCACTGTCAGCTTCAGTTTCTTCACTAGCTAGGCTGTCGGGCGTACACAGGAATACCATCTACAACCGCCAGTGGCCCCAAGAGAAACTCGCAGAAATCAAAGAGCGGCGCATACAGCAGAAAAAAGATGCAGTAATCGCCAAGGCTGCTCCGGAGTCACCTGAAGTGCTACTGGAACAATGCAGGCTTGAGGTCATCTATTGGTTCACTCAATTACAAGCTGCCCGAGAAGCTAATACAGCATTGAACAATTCACTTAAAGAGACTGAAAGTAGTCGCAATATACATATGAAGCTGTCGCAAGAACGCCTGCAGACCATCAACAAGCTGACATCCGAGATCAATAAACTTCAGGATGCGCTGGCATTGCAGGAAGAAGAGCTATTGCTGATGAAGCATAAACTATCTACAGAATAGAGAGCCTCTCACGAAAAGGTGGGTATCGAACGCACTCGCACCCACCTATTGCACTCAAACCAACAGCCTACCTGGATCTAGCAGTCGATAGGCTATCGATTACTGATATACACTGATGACTTCTATATCGCTTACGATCCTTTTGGTCAGTATAGCGATTTCCTTGGGATCAGTATACGCTACCCCCCAACGCGGATATTTGTCTGTAAAGTTATAACGAAGGTAGGTCTCGCCTGATACTTCATGTTCCTCTCCAAGCTCATCCGTGATGAATTCAGGCTCCCATTCAGAGGCACCGTAGGAGCTCAAATGCCCGAGGAGATTTCTGCAATCAACCGCAATCCGTCTCAAGTAGGGAAATGCCGATATTCGTGCTTTCTGTCTGGCTAAGTTGTTCAGAAGTTCATAGCCCTCCTCAACCACTACCAGATCGCGCTTATCAATTTTAGTGATGGCTTCACCGTAAGTGCGAATCGCCCTGCTAGCTTCTTTCATTGCCCCAATGAATTTTTCAACACCACGAATAATATCAATGTGTACTAGGGGGGATTCGCCAATCGAACTTAATGCTTGCACATCAATGCTCGACAATAAGCTCTCAATCGCATGAACAGCTTCTAGAGTGGGAGGGGTTTCTTTAGGATCTATTTTATCCCTATATCTGCCAACCTCGTAATGTAGCTCTTGGATATCGAGACCATCAAGGTGGAAATTTTGGCCAGCGGGTACAGCAATCTGCCACTTCCAAAGCAAAAATGTACTCAATCCGAGGTAACTGCGGATCTCATCCCAACCCAGAATATGCAGCTCAGGTAGAGCTATACTTGGGAGGCATGGATAAGGAGTAGAGTCATCGCGTTCAGCCTGCGCATTAGCGTTCTGCTTCTCAATCCAATTCGATAAAGAAACCTTAACGTCTGGCTGCTTGATCATAAAGAAATAATGGGAGACTTCTTTATCGTAGTCTCTGAGCTTCTTCAATTCGTCCCGAAGCTTTGTTGTAGTAATTTCTTCGTGCTTCTTGCACTGTGCAACAGCTTGGGTAGCAGGATCCCTGACATCAATTCCGTACTGCTTGTCACCGGTAGTACCATATGCACTGATTCGGCTATGAGTTCGGTTGAGAATAGGAATTCGTCGAGACTTGAGCACATACTCAAAAATGTCAACGCAAAGCCTTTCAAAATCCTTCGCATCGACGGGCGGCTGAAATCGTTTGAGTTTATCTTCTACAGCTGGTGGAAGCTTGTACATCTTCGCTCCTGCGTATTTGGAGTGTGCCGAACCAAATCATTCTGTTCAGACGGGCTCACGGCACCTTCAGCGTTGGCCTCGACCACCAATCGGTTGGCGAAGGCTTGATCTTAAGACCACCTTGATTATGACGCCATGGACAACAGCGCGCCCAATAATGGCACAATGCCATTGCCAGGCAAAGGTTTAGAAAGAGCCGTATCCATCCATTTCCAGCAAACTGCAGGGTGATCTTGCATAGCTCCGGACAAGGCCCGGCATCTGCTTAGAGGCCGTCAAGGCTCAGTGCAAAACCTCGACGCAGGTCTTGCCCGACTTCTCGTCCGCTCTGGTGCCATCTTAGGCGTCCTCTTCGAGTCCGAAGAGGCGACATGCACGTGATACACAGCCTGCAGTCTTTCGCCAATCTTAGTACATGAAAAATTAATAAAAGGCACAAGATATGGCGCCCCAATGACTCTGAGGTACATCATCTAGTATCCGACTCGCTTACACGCCATCACGTTCATTATGGGAGATCGTCATTCGGTAGGCTAAAGGCTGGAGAATCCCCTGCGGAGCCATATTGCCATCACCCTGCAAATGTATCACCATTCGGCCGCTAGGTTCGCCTCGCCGAGCGAGCAGTAAGAGTTGTCCATTAACACCAGCCAGCAGGCTGTGTTATGGGCGTACATGACCACCACAGGGAGTAAAACATGTCTGCATTTTCAGAAATAAGCAGCTTCGGAGAAGAGTGGAAAGGAACCACAAACTTCAAGGTCATGCCTGTTGGGAACTATGTATTTACAGCGATGATTACGTACATTTCAGATCGTTACGGAACTGAGCGCGGAAACTGCACTGTACAGATTATCCGAAATGGAATGCAAGATGGCGAGATCATAATTTATGCCAATGGAGCACTTCAGTCCGAATCTCACCACTTGAGCTTTATTGCAAAATGGCAAAAATACGAGTTCGACAAACAGGACGGAACGCTGGTGGTAACTGGCAATTCTGATAAAATGGGCGGCGATTATTCTGTACGGATGCTGCCAAGCGGACAGGTACCAAGCTTCCTATAGATTCAGCGTCCTTCCAGTCTTTAGGTCGTGAGAGCTAAGCCCATTGACGTCGCCCTCTGGGGCGGGCTGCTAAGCCCGCCTTCACACGCCCCGCTACAATTACAAGCGCAAAATTAGGTTATGGGCTCGTTTTCCTAGCTCACAGGGATTTCTGCGCGCTTTTGCTCAAGGAGAAACTCAAGGATCGCTTCGTCTGTTGCCATTCCCGATCGAATTTTACCCGCTAGCAAATCAATAGCTTTCCACGAGTCGGGCGCTTCCATTGCACTTTTCAAAAATGACTAACCCATGGACTGTATAGCGCACCTAATCTTAAGCCTCCGGCGAACTCACCTTCCGAACCCCAGCATTTAGGGCGATGGTGCCCGGGTATATTTTATTGGACGCGATCACCCTTATCGCAAGGATTTCCGTTCGCCAACGAAACTTTTATTCCAAGCCGTTCGAGGCAAAGGTCGTTCAAGAATACCTGCATCCGGCGCAACCTTGTCCAATATTCCCAGCAGTCATGGCATCGACGCCAATGTCGACAGGCTGGACGAGTGACTGGCTCGGACACTGTCGAACTGCACTTACAGCTTGACCGCTGCGGCAGGCCTCGGCCCCAAATTCTAAGACAGGGCAGAAAGCGAGCGTGAGCATCTTGGTTCGTAGCCTAATATGGGGAAGGCAGATCAGCATCTCTTACCCTTACCAGGAGCATTCCCAAGATGGAAATCTTCGGCGACTCATCGGAAAAAGCGACGGCATTGCTACACCGACTGGGTGTCCATGAAGTGGCTTCCGAGATCTGGGCGTTCATAGACATGGACGTCGCGAGCCACGGCCATGTTCATCACTCTCAGCAGCCGGTGGCTCTTGCTCGTACGCCGCTATCAATCCGACGTTTGCAGCCGGCCGCTTTCCCGGATACACGCTGATCGACCTGGTTGAAAAAGTGAGTTGTATGGACGGCGCTGAACTCGCCGCATTGGCGAAGGTTTGCCAGGTACCTCCACCGATAGACTGGTCAACCGAGGAACGAGGTGAAAAGTTCGGAGAGGTCGCTTGGCACATCGTTAAGAAATACGAGTTGGATGCCTGCTTCACCCAAAGTAGGCCGTGGGGGATCCAAGAAGGTAGTCATTACAGGATGCGTCCTTGCGGCTTCGATCATGATCGGTCAGAGCCTGATCCTGAGGGGTTAAAAGCAATGCGCCAGGCATACAGAGAAATGACCGTTTTACAGCGTGTGATGGTACTTACGCTGCTTCACCTATATTCTCCAAGAAAGGACGACTTCTACCTGATAGGTGGCTGCCCGACCAATATTTCTGCAGCTAAAGCACTTGGAGTTTTGCGAGCAGATGGAAGTGCGATAAGGGAGTGGGGACTGCTCGTAACTCATTACGCAGGCTGGTGATGCTGCCCGCGTGCCTGATTGGCGGCGAGCGTCCGGCAAACACACCTTCAGATCTCCAGATTGAAGATCATCGTTTCTACCTGAAATGTGCGGACACCATCAACCTTAATGCTGGAGTTCGACAGGTGAGTTATCCGAGACCTCTGCCAGTGCCAAGCTGGAGATCCAGCAGTCCGGAAATAAAAACCGGCACTCTCGTGCCGGCTTATGACTGTCCTTAAAATCAGATTTTGACGATGGCTTCGCGAGCTGCGTCCAATTTTTTCAGCTGATCCCTCAAAGGTTTCGAGTCTAGGTAGGTACCGACCATAATCGAACGGAGATGATTTAGTGCGGCCACCATCTCTGAGTTTGTCTCGTAACGTGGGATATCGCGACCACCATAGTAGACATCCACATCAACCTCTCGTCGATTTTCGCCCCGGTACTCAGCGTACATCCAATTCTCCAGCTCAGACTGGATCTGAACGAGCCTTGAGTGGGCCGCCAGAGGAGTTGCGGATAGGTACAGGCGCTTCAAAGTCCACCCCATTTCCTTATGGTTTTGGAGGGACATTTTCTGATTCGGGCGCCACCGAGAAGCCCAACCTTCCTCCCACTGGTACTCGATGGCGTTCTTGCTGTAACCATAAGTGGTACCTGGACGAGGCTTGCGCTTCTTGCCAGAGACTTCTCTCTCGGGACTCAAAAACTGCGTATTGAAAGGCTCCGAACGCATAGTCCACGCATTTGGATAACTGCCAAGCTTTTCTACCGTGCTCACTACTCGTGCCAACAGCTCAGCATCACTGCCGACAAAGTAAGGCAAGGTGCGACCTGGGTTGTACAACCCTTGCCACGACGGCTTAGCCCACCGGAATCCATTGGCGCGAACCCATACGTCGCGCCTTTCATGTTCCTCCGGCCTAGTAACATGGTCATACGGCTCGTCAAGCATCAACCAGCCACCCGTTTTCGAGCAGATCCACTTCGAGATGTGGTCTGAAGAAGGCAACTCAGTTGCTGCTTCCACCGCTGCATACTGTGCTTTGGTGGCGGCTGGAATCAGCCCCGTGGCCTCCAAGAACCGAAGGGACAAAGCTGCACGCGTCAACAGCTCTTGAGCACGCGCTTGGCTGTCAGCGTTACTTCTCATCTCCAAGTGATCAGGGGACTCTACGAAGAACGCTTTCAGTCCTTGAGCGTAGCTGCAGTGGCGCTTACTCAAAAAGTCCAGCAGTGGCCTAGGGAGCTTGACCTCGAGGATCTCAAGCCCGTTGGAACGCGGAGCGGTAGATGAGTCGCGCCAGTAAACAGAGAGGAAAATGCTGAACTGCAGTGGGGGCGTGAAGCCAGCCTGCAAAGATTTTCTCGCATGTTGATAGCTTTCATAGCCAGATCGCCTAGCAACCAAATCTAAGGCCGCAAGGTGAGTCAGGTCTTTGTTGATGCGTTCGACGCGCTTGGCTTGACGCTTGATGCCGTCGAGATTCGACGGGCAGAAGTCGAGAGTGGTGCTCATGTTGATTTCCCTGCCCCTTCCGCAACGCCACCCGCCTACGCCGCACCAGGGCCGCGAAATGACATGGCCTTGAGCATAGAGAAATAACAGGTAGTGCCGAAACCGGCTTTCTAAGACGGGTGTGATGCGCCTACCCAGCGCAGTAATTAATCTAACAAACAGGAAAACGAAAGCGCAAGCCCCTCTCAACCCTACTGACGCCGCGCCGAACATTAGTAGGGGTATCTGATGACATGACAGGAGTCTGAGCGTCGCCTGGCTTGGATGCCCTTTTTACTCGGGCCTAGAAACGACGAAGCCCGCATTGAGCGGGCTTTCGTTCGTCGATTTCAGTTGGGGTTATCAAGCCCCATTGTTAGCTGCAACTGATCCTTCAGATGGGCCACACGATACTCAAGGCGAGGCTTCTTGTTGCGCCACTCCAGGAGCCCTCTTCCATGCTCGCTTGCCTCACGCCGGCCTTCGTTCAACGCCTTGCACGCAGCGTCGAAACGCTCTTTCATCGACGAGTTATCACGCGCAATCCTGTCGATGGTGATGTCGCACCAACGAGCGAGCTTACGATCGATCTCCCTGACGAATTCCACAGCCACCTTCGGATGCAGCCAGGTGGAGGCAGCACTGATCTGAGTAAGCTCCTGGACATCCTCCACGCAGAGGGCCTGAGCAATATCAGTCAGGTACTCCTGCGTTTCAGGTGATCTCAACCAGCTATCTACTGAAGCCAAGTAAAGCTCCGCAACGTGACTAGCATTCAGCCACCCGCTCATGCTGAACACGATGGTTTTGTTTTGATACTCAACGTGGATCAAATCTTTCATATAAGGGTTCCGCCTTTTTCTATGGACGTGCGAATGCCTCACGAACGAGTAGTCGCGATTCTTCAGTCATAGGCACGTAAATTTAAGGTCAACAGATGCCGCAGAGATGCAGCGAGAGGGGAAATCCAAGGCACAAAAAAACCGGCCATTAGCCGGTCTCAGTGTCTTGCTGATGCAACTACCACATCATAGGGCTTAAATTATAGCAAAAGGCCATTTCAATCAAGCCCTTCACGCACTGCGGCTTTACTTTGATGACTTTGACAGGCGTCGCAGACAGGAGTGGCAGACACGATAGCTAGACCCTCTGGAGTCTTTAGCGATAGTGGAGTGGTCTTTGGTGGTGGGATTGCGACAGGATCTGCACGCCATGGTTCGCCCTCTGCTAGAGCGAGCGACGAGGTTAGCAGGCTCGCAATTTAAGAAATCGTCATCCTGCATAATCACCTTCTTTCCAGGCACCCGCCCGCCCAAGGCAATCAATTCAGCAAGGGCCAGGTAATTCCCCTCCGACTCACCTGCATAGCTGATACCAATCCTGGATCGACGACCTCGTTCTGCAAACAGGTTTTTCGCAATCTGCTCAAGCCAGTTCTCGTGAGTCCCTTCTGAGCCAAACTGCCTCGCCAGGCTTTCCTTTTCGAATGGCTTCAAGCTGCTAAACAATGCCGCTGGCGACTGCGAACGAATCAGCGATCTCCAACCCACACTAATTTCGATCGTGATACCGAGCCTATCCTGGGGGTTCTCTCCTGATGGTAGCGCGAGCCATTGCTTGGGTTTCCTGTACCCATCTGAACTGAGCTCCGATCTTCTATCTAGGTAGATCCAGGTGTTCTCGTAAGGAAAATACCCGTACAGCATGAGCTCCAACAGTCGGGTCGTAGGAGGCGCTAGGTACTCTACACCGTGGTATACCCCCTGCCGGCTGAAATGGTACGCATGGTGGACTCGCCGCTTCGAGTCGGTCGGAGTGAGGAACTGGCTCGCGGGTGGGCATTTGAAAATTTTGTCTAGGTGGCCGATGAACTGTGCCTCAGCTTCTATGGAGTCCAGGCGATGGCCCTCTAGTCCGAAGAGCTGCCACCAACACACCGAAGCCTCATGCTCCATCCGCTTCCGCAGCTCAATCGCCAGCTGGCGATCTAAGTACTCCTCTTCCTCATTCGAGAGGGATCTGGCGTCCTTCGCCTTGGCACGGAGCCAGGCTTGGCTTTTTTGATAGTCGTTGTAATCCACGAACACCTAACCTTAGTGATCACCGGACTGCTACCTTGATCCATCGCAGACGATAGGCTGACTCTGCCGGGCCAAAGAATTCAGGCTACGAAGCCGCCTGCACTCGCAGCACTAGACCTCAGCGACTTCTTCGCGCTTTTGTTCCAGGAGAATTTCAAGGAGCGCTTCGTCAGTTGCCATTCCCGATCGGATTTTACCCGCTAGAACATCAATCGCTTTCCACGAGTCGGGCCTTTCCAAAGCACCTTGCAAAAACGACTGCGCCAAGGACTGCAAATGCTCGGATCCACTACCTTCAGCATGCCGCCCCAGACGACCGAACATCCCGATCACTGCCTTACCTGGCGTACTCTCGTCGATACCAAAGAGACCTGAAAACACCATGCCTAGTGATCCGGCAACATGATGATCCGGTCGATTCCAGGTGTGCTTGATGCCGCCGCTCTTATCGGCTTGTTCAACCAGCTTCCGAATTTTGTTGGGAATGGTCGCTGCTGCTTTGGCCCGGTTGTAGTACTGCATGTTGGCCAAGCTGGCCGCGTCCTTGACAGCCTTCCATATCACCGACCAAAGCTCTGCGACACTGTATGTCCGAAGCGCATGCCTTATGTTTGCTTTGATCTTCTCAACTGCTTCGTCTTCGAGTTCATGCTGATAGGTGCTGCATTGATCGTCAAAGTAACGCATCACATCATCCAGGGCGAAGTCCAACCATAGGTCAGTCAGGCCCTCGGAATCAGTGAAGATATGCTCTTCTAGACTCCGGAGGGCTGTTGGGCCGCGCCCAAGGTCAGCGTCCGGGGGAAGGAAATACTGAATCCCGTAAACGTACCACCAGAGCTCGCCGTCTTGAATGAAGTAGGTGCCCGGTTTGGCTGCAATCGGATCATCGAGCAGCACGCCCTCCCGCAGGAGACGGTCGATAAAGTGCTTACCACCTTTGGGTGATAAATCATCGCAATCGTTTATGGTGAAGGTTCCGGTAGCCAGCTTTTGCCCCAAGAGGGCGTCCAACGCTAATAGCAGGATCACTGCTTCATCGGAAAGCTCGCCATAACACAAGGATGCGGAGGCGTTTCGCTCATTTTTATAAGCAAGCCGCTTGGAGATCTCAGCTTGCTCTAGCGCTTGCTGCTCAGCTTTTTGACGGCGGAGCACATCCTCACAGCTTTCGCAGGGAAGGCTAGATTTCTGGGAGGTCTTCTTGGCATCTGCGCGACCGTTGACTCTAATTGGCCCGTCGCACACGTAGCAGCACTGATTGTCATCATAGGCAAGGCAGTATTCCCTGACCTGCCTGGCAATTTGACCCGATTGGACGACATCTCTGAACGGTACCAAATCAGCTACGCGTTCGAGAAACGCCCCCTCCTCGTCCATAGCCCAGTACCGTGTTGCCAGAGCTATTTCATCTGGATTTTTGGTCAAATATTGCAACCTGACTGCCATGCATAATCCTACTAACGATGGTTGATCAATGCTCTACCTGAGCCATGCGCTAGCGGGAAAGACGCCGAGAACAGGCGCATCGAGTTTAACATCATAATGCCTTCACTCGAGCCAGCCTGATTGATTGCAAGAACGCCTCTACCCCCCTTATAGGATTTCACATCGTCA
This sequence comes from Candidatus Pseudomonas phytovorans, assembly GCA_029202525.1. Taxonomy (NCBI): domain Bacteria; kingdom Pseudomonadati; phylum Pseudomonadota; class Gammaproteobacteria; order Pseudomonadales; family Pseudomonadaceae; genus Pseudomonas; species Candidatus Pseudomonas phytovorans. Next base: position 1,157,364 of record CP119325.1, on the reverse strand, counting down.
GTACCCCCTGCGGGATTTACGAGCTTCAGTGAGCATCTGGGAGGATCGCGAGGAGGCGTAGGCGGCCCCTTCGAGCCCGGATTAGCGACATGCGCATGACATCGCCTACAGGGCCATCGACAGCCTGCTTCCAGGTGCGGGCCAGTCTGTTGCCTAAACCAGATCGTCATCGTGCTCCCAGTCGCTATCAAAGCTAAACGAATCGATTGGTCGACGAGACGGACGCTGCTGGGGTGGCTCGGCGTCACCCATTGCTTCAACAAAGCTCTTCTCAAACTCGGCCTCGATTCCAGAGGATGAAGCAGTCGCGATCTGCTCGAGTATCACCGAAAAGTTCTTCCCACCCCTCTCTTTCAGAAAGGCCGCTACGGTGGTGAGATTCTTGAAAACCCTAGGGTTACCGCGCTGGGTGTGCAGGGTGTGCGCTAGGTCGGAGTGCTCAATCTGCAAGGTGTAGCCGTCAGCTTGTGCCAAGACTCGGACTTCACACCCAGCTACCTCCAGGTGGAATTGCAGCTGCCGCTCAGTGATAGGAAAATCGGTGCCGGCCATTTCAATCCTTGGATTTCGACTTCAAAAATGAAACTTTGCTATCAAAAAGCATTTTTTGATTTAATGCAAGACTCTAGAAAATACTAATAATTCTCCGCTTTAATCCTTTATATAGCGCTTATCCTGTGGCTTACAGGCGCTTATACAAACGGCTCTATATCTAGATACAGCCGGCCTCGTCCCTGTAAATTCTGCCTCATCACGGAACGGAGCCTATTGCCATGCCTAACCTAATTGCCCTTGTCGAGGCGGCTAACTCGACTAATCCACTGACTTTGGCCCTTTGCATCGGATTGATTCTTAGCTTGGCGGTGTTGAGGAACGGTAAATGAGTTCGCCAAAACCTGATCTCCGCTGGGCGAAAATGCCTAATCGGTGGGCTATGGCTGGTGAACTGGCTAATTTCGGCGAGCTGAATAACCAAGGGAATATCGACCTGGTGGCGATCAACACCTCCCTGGCTGCGCTGAAGGTGTACTTGGCTATCTGCACCCGGGCGAACTACAAAACAGGGATCGCCAAGACGACGTATCCAGAGCTCTGCGACTTGGCGGGACATTCGCGGAACGTGATTGCACGCTCGCTCGAGGTGCTTGAGAGCTTCGGGTACATTCGCCGTGATACTGGGAAGACCAGGGACGGCTCACTGATCTATGTCGAGAAATGGCTTGAGGATGAGGGGTTCGCCAAGATCCCAAAAAGCTGGCTGTACCAGGGCCGTGGGCCGAAACAAGATCAGTCGAGTGAGCACAAGGTGACGAAGCTGGTGAAGCTCAAGGCTTTTAGCTTCAACAAGCGCGTTTCGCTGCAGGCGCTTAAGATCTACATCTTGCTACTGGCCATGCGTCACCGTGACTCTCCGAAAGGCGACGGCTTGACTGTGATCAGCTACGACAACATCGCTGACCGAACGGGTGTGGGTCGCCACGCGGTGAGTCCGGCGATCACCCTGCTTATGGAAATGAACCTGATTACGTTCCGCTCTGGCAACCATGGCGGCAACGATGCCATGGACTTTGATAGGACTAACCGCTACCTGATCAAGGGCCTCAACGTGCGTTATCAAGGGCTGACCGATGACGCCTCTCCCCACGTGCCGGCAGCTCGAGTACCAGCCCAACCTGAGCAAACTGCCTAGTAGTTACAAAGGCCGGTGAGTTCTGGCGGTGTGCAGATGTTCACTGCCGGATGAATGGTGTTGGTGACTTCCCCTTGCGGGGAAATGCCAAGGTACAGCCGCCTCATGGCACACTCGCAACTATCCTAGGTACTCCGGCCGAGGCCATGAAGTACAGAGTATTCGGGACTCGACGACACAAAACCCGCTTCTTACGCTTCCTCGATCTTGCGATGGATGGCGATCAGCTCTGGCAGGAATTTCAGGCAATGGGCCGTGAAGAACTCTCGCGATTTGTTGATCCGATATTTGTCGAACAGGCAATGCAAGGCTTGCTCAAGCTTCGAGTAGTTGGTCGTTTCCAGCTGGCTTACGATTGTGAAACGAAACGGCACACCCGTTGTGTAAAGCTGGGTGATTCGTTTGTCGACTGAGCCGGTGGTAATCCCGATTTTGACTATCTCGACCTGATCAGCCGTGTAAAGCCCTGTGGAAAGCACGTACAGGGTGCCGACATCGGCCTCGAGCTTAGCGAGGTCTTCACCCTCAATGAAATCGTCAGCCTTTATCTCGACGTCGTTTGCATCGGCCAAAAGCGTCATCAGGTGAGGCTTCCTGCTCTTGTCTGCGGAAATGTCCGAAGCACTTCTGCAGGCTAGATAGATACGTGCCAGCACAGCATGATCCAGATCCTTGTAGTTGCCAGCTGCCACGTTTCTCAAATGGCTAGGTGTGCCAACGTGCTGGGGGTACTCCACTTTCACAATGTCTCGGATTTGCTGGGGTGTCAGCCCCTCTGGATTTTGGCGGAGAATCTGGCGAATAACATCTGTGAAGCTGAGTTCGTTCTGCATCATCACCTTAGGGATTTCGAGTGGTTCTTGGCTCACGGCAGTGTCCCGGTTCCTTATTAGGAGATTTACTGCGAGCTTGTTTTGCATTCCTAGTGGCTAGGTTTTGCTGGCCCGCCGAGCGAGCGCGCGCAATTGGTAATCAGTGACTGCTTGAAAGCTGTGTTCAGCTAGCAGCCGTAGACGCTCAAGCTCAGCGCCATTGACACCGTCTGCCTGGGCTTGGTGATACCGCTTCATAGCGTCTACTGCCTCCCTGTACTTAGGATGGACAGGTAACAAAGCGCTGCTGGGATCGGTCACCACAACGGTTACTCCGGGAGTTTTTCTCAAAGGTGCTCGGTGTCATGGGCCGCATCAGCGTCCTGCGACTCATGGCCTTCATGTGCTACACACCATCAGCCTGACGTAGCCCCGATTTCTTCTCATTTACGTTTCAGTAACCGGTTAACCTCAACCTCAATCGCATCGGGTTTCAGCTCAAAACCAGCAAAGCTTCCGAGTAACCTTGAGGTAGCGCGCTGAACGTATGGAGCAATACTGCTAGCGGGAGTGTCGGCCGGCACCTCGACATAGCTTTCGATGGAGTCTTCACGGGTCGCCCCACGAGGCGAAGAGAAGCCATTATCAAGCCAATGATCAATATGGCGTCCGCGCAAGCCATTCCAGCGGAACATGAAGCCAAGCTTGGCATCAGCGTCGAAGTCCAATGCTTCCGCGAAACGAAGGCCCACCGCGATGACTTCGGCCACAAAGTACACTGCTAAGCGCGGATCTAGGGCAGTACCTGGCTCTACCTTAGTAGTCAAATCGTCCAGCAATATCCGAGATTGATAAAACTGCCCGCGTGCATGCATACGATAGAAATCAAGCTTGTCAGCGCTTGAACCTAGAACCAAGGACTCCCATGCAGTTTCCAGCTTGTAGGGCCGATCAAGTGGGTTATTGAAACCTGAAGTCACCAGCCAGGCAGGCCATCCGGTGTACTCAGGGTTAGCCGAGTCAACCTTTGCCAAGAAGTCCTTGGTGGAATCCTCGATGTCCTTGGGCGGATCGAAAACCAAGCCGACCTCCCAACTCCCCTTTTGCAAAAGTGCTTGAGCAGAAGGATCCAGCTGGCGTGCCTCGATTGACAGTTCGCGAGCACGTGCGCCCTCCTGAAGGATTGACCGCGCGCGATGTTCAAGGGTTGGGCTTTTGAGCGCTGAACTGAAGATATTGGCTCCCGCGTTACCCAGCTGGCGTCTGAGAAATCGACCAATATCAGCCTCTCGATTATCGAAGCAGATCTCGAGAAGGTCGCGCCAATCCGATGCCTTGATTGCTGAGGTGCTGGGCGTACCGTTGGAACCGAGCGTACGAAAGTAGACCGTATCTTCTCGGACTAAAGGTTTGCCATTCTGGCCAAGCAGATCTCTCTTTGCAGCTGCAGGTACCGTTACTCCTTGAGGTACAGCTATCACCGGGTGTAGCAATCCCTCACGCTCAACGAACGCTACCTGTACCTCGATTGAGATCGACGAATACTTTGAAACGATGCCTTGGATTACATCGACGTGAAACGCTGCCTTCACGTCATCCGGAGCACCTTGGAGATCTGGGCGCAGGGTTGCGTTGTCGAACCCTATGATCAAATAACCGCCATTGCGGTTGTACAGGGCTATAACGGCTTTGGTGATCTTGGCGATGCTTTCATCTGCCTTGGGATCAATCCACGTTTTGATCTCAACGTTCAGCCCCTCGGAAAGGCGGCTCACCAAACTGTCGAGTCGAGCCTTTGAAATGTCCATGCTAACCCCTCGAATTGAAAGCCCGCTGGCGGGCAGCGATCACACCTTCGCCCAGGTAACGTCGCTCAGCCTGTCCACCATCGGTTGGGAAAACGCCGTAATCCAAGCGCGCTCTAGCTCCTGAAAATCATCTACTAGCTACCTCTATGCAACACGTCGGAGGCTAACCCGCCGAGACATCAATATGCCACCCCTTTCCAGAGGCCATATGCCGGCAGAAGAGCAGATGGACGCATTACAAGTCTCCGATGCGGCCCAACCGATTTTGGTGGCTACCATTTCACTCGACTGATTTTCGATCTGGAGTGGAAAGGAGGTACCAAAGCCTCTACTACCGCCCCTACCGTAAGGTGTCATGGGCCTTTTAGCCAGATTCCGAAGCCTCCTAAGCGGTTTTCTCGAAGGCCTTGATCACCCGTCTGTCGCCATACCCTGAAAATATGTTTGACGATTTTTTGTATGCATTGGTATAGTAAATCGTCAATCAGAAACACCGAGGTGCTTTATGGACTCGCAAAGATCAATCCACGCAATAGTCGATACCCTGGCCGCAACCCTTGAAAAGGTTCCAGATATGGCGGGTGGATCGGTGCGCGTGCTTAAGCTTCTCACCAACGTCTTCCAGCAGTGGTCTGAGGAAAAAACCAAGGAGAACCTTGGATCCTTGACGGACGCGGAGCTGCTTCAGAAGCTTGCAACTAGTGGCTCCGTCGCAGGGGCTTTAAGCACCAGAGAAACCCGCAAGCAAGCTCGACGCGTCGCTGCAAAGATCGAGTTCTTTGATCGACTCAAGGATTTCGGCGGAGTACTGAAAAGCCAAGCAGTAGCCAGCGCCTTGGGAACAACAAGACAAACCATCAACAATCATGTGAAAAAAGGCACCTTAATCGCGATCCAGGAAGGAAACGATTACCTTTATCCAGCATTTCAGTTTGTTGGGGACGAGAAGCTTCCACACTTGGAGGAAATCTTAGGTTTGATGAAAAATGTCAGCGCGGAGGCTCAGTGCACATTCTTCCTAAATCCTATTGCCTTCGATGGCGGAAACGCAGAGTTGCCGTATGTAGTTCTTAAAGACGGTGCTGATGAGAACCAGTTGGAAGCAATCAAGCGTGAAGCGTCTCTTTTCATGAGCTCAACGCCTGCGTAAAAAACAGCGCACCCAAAGCTGGGGCGCTGCGTGAATGGTAGCGGAGCTTAAGAGCTAAGCACCTTGTAGCCGAGGATCTCGGTCAAGATCTCCTCTGCATCAATGCTGTCATCCTCAAAGCCTTCCGGAAGTTCTCCTTTGTACTCGAACTCCGGAAGCTTCGTCATCTCAACAGTCTTAACCGTTGTGGTCTCACCTGGCGCCGTCCACAGCGCGTAACAACTGTGTCCGTCCGGGTGATGCCGCGACTCATAAGCGATTCCATCAAAAGGGTTGCCTGGCAACCTGGCCACTGCTGCCACAATTTCTTGCGTAAGCGTGTAGTCTGGGCCAGTCACTTCGTCCACCGTCCGGTTCATTCTGGACAGACATGGCTTCAGATTCAGCAGCTTCAAATCCCTGGTCGTCTCTACCACGCACATGTCTTTTTTCTCAAGATCTGTGGTGTTCAATACGATACCAATCCCTTTCGATTCCTTGGGCCGAAGCCTTCCGAACGTCTCGGCCAGCGCCCCGCTGGGGTGTTCAGCCCCATACCAGATCCCGATTTCTTCCATGGGATCGTTAAACCTACCCAGTTCTTTAGGCTTTTTAGGACATCCGTAGTACTCAGCATTCTCATGCCCGGAATCCTGAACCCTGTAGGAAGTTGAGCCGCCCGGAAGCAGTTTAACGCTCAGTTTACCGCCAGAGTGCAGCCTTTGAACCAGTTGCTCGGTTTGCTTAATATCGTCGTCGCCTGTAACCATTAATCACCTCGTTATAGAAAAGTACTGTCATAAGATCACCATTTGAAGGTTGCTTACGAAAAGGACGCTGGAATTCCAGCGGCGCCGACACATGCCGAGCGCTCGGTGATTCTAACAGAGTGAAAGCGGAGGCAAACAGAGCTAGAAAGCTCGCGTGGCAACAAGCTTGGCCGGACGAATAGTTAGAAACTCGATTGGATGCCAGAGCATCCACATGGATATGCTGTTGCGGCAAATTTCAAATCAGCCGTAAACAAGAGTACTCTCTTTAACTGACGTCAAAACTGCCGTAGACGTATATGTTTTGGCTGAAATGCCGCACTGAGCCTGAATGAATAGCGAGTTGGGTAAATCCCTGCGAGTATAGGATGGAGGTGCCCGCGTAATCCCAAAGGTATCGGAAGGTTCTTACGGCTTGAAGGCCAATCACTCACAATGCCACACACCCAGGTTTCGTGCTCGGGCAAAATCTTGCTCTGTCGCTATTCGAATTTCGTCAGAGTTGAATTTATTAGCGAATATCTTGAAATCTATTCCCAGCCCTTCGCAGATACTTGAATAGAATGAAGGCTCTTTAGGATCATCGCCGTTGACGTAAAACCCCTCCTGAATTCGGGAATAAAAATCAAGAGCCCTCCGGATAGAATCCGCCTGACCAATTAAAATAGATTTAACCGCAACAACCGCTCGACAAGAGAACTCAGTATCATAATTAAAATAAGGCTTTTCTAGGACTTTGAACCCAAAAGGCTGCCCCGTAACACTTGCGACATGCTGCCATTCGTTTTTCAAAAAACTGCGGAAGTCAGAATTCCATTCATCTCCACCACCAGCACGCAGGCCGCCTACGGTGAGCAAGAAGTTGAGATTTTCTTTAGCGCAGTATTGTTCGACATCTTTAACTGTAGGTGATATACCCCAGCACCATGAGCACATAGGGTCACCTACATACCGTATGACAACATCGTTTACCGAAAATTTTGAACATGCCCTTTTAGCTTCAAGCTCGGCGCAGTGCCTTCAATGCTACAGGCGCCGGTTACAGGATCACAAGTTCTCATATCACCCCCAATAATATTGAGCTTTAAGGTACAAAATTCCAGAGAACCCTTAAACCTCAGCACTCGTTAAACACTGTTCAATTTTTTTAAACTAGAGGCACTCACAGGCTTAGCTGCCTGTACCAACGGGGGTTATTGCAGTGCGTCGCATGAAACGAAAAACCCGTCATGAGAGATGGGGCTTGGTATGTGATTTACTTACGAGGTGAGAGGTGTATTCCCGCAATCATGCACTTCACCGAGCAGCTCAACGAAGTACTGGCAACGAGCCTGGTAGCTGGAAAGCCCCATTGACGGATGCCAAGCTCATGAGCGGTTCAGCCATGAGCTGAGGGCTTGCATGTCGGGTGTATGCAGAACTGTCAATGACCCGACATGCCCTCCATCAACGCAGATGCGCTGGCTCGTTTACAAGCTCCACCTCTAGATGGCAATGATGCTCACTCGGCACCATCCGTACTAACCCGGCCAAACGCATCGTTTTTTTGAATTGCGTCACCCTCATCCTCCAGCATCACGCTGGCCCATCGAGTGCGCTTGATGTCAGATACCAGGGAGAAAAAACAACCCTCACACAGATGAAGCTCATAGACTTCACCACTGTGCCCTGCACCCTCACCCCAAGCCGCATGCAGCGTTCCAAACTGAACCCCTACCTCGCCAACCCGGGTCGACAATCCACACATATCGCATACGACGTCTTCGGGCTGCCCTGATGGTGTCAACTTCATGTGATATCTCTACCGCCGGCTACGCATACTGCATCGCTGGGCTTGCCCCGATGCACACGAGATACCGGATCTCAATGCTTGGCCTTCGAAATCTCGCGAGCGGCGTCGCCTGCCCAGTCGCACACGACGTACAGACTGCTCAGTGTGCGCACAACGAAGAATCCATGGATTTCCTGTGCAGCCATGATTATGGAGGTGCGGATCGATGCGCCGTCCTCAAAGCGCTGCTCGCGGTCATTGAAGATGACGCCCTGAAGATAAAGCTCCCCAGGCCCATATTGCACGCTGGATAGATATGCGGTGACTTCGAGGTCAAATGGAACCTGCATCGCCTTCACCACGCTGCTCGGCATCGTGGCTCCCGATGCTTCGTCAACCGGGCGAGTAGAAAGAGGTACACGGTTTCTTGCCATTTCTATCTCCTTTGGAGCGTTGACGTTCTGGAGACAGCCGGCCAACAAGGCCAAGGCAGGGCAATAACAGGCGAATGAATAAACGCATGATAGCCTTGCTACCGTCCATCCCCTGCGGAGCACCTTGTTTGAGCACCACCTCTGTTAGCGGCTACTACGCATCCTTGCTGCGGGCACCCTCCTTCGCCGCCGACCCTATCGGCAAACGACAGAGCGAGTTCTGGAAGCGCCTTGTTGATGACATTCACACATGCAGCACTGAGCATGACCTTCGCGAAGCGAGAGGCAGAGCGGAAGAATTCATTCTGGGGCTGGTCGAAGCTGGCCACCTGGAGCGTGACGGCGAGCGAGACTACGTGATTCTGAGCTCTATACATCGCCGCCAGGATTTCTTGCGTACACTTCTCGCGACGCTCAACTGATCGCCATACTCGGCCTTTCAGGCACCCGCAAAGGTGCCTGGCTCGCGCGTCGGAGATGCGTCAGGTTGGTCGGCGGTTGCCATCAGTGCTCGAAGACTCTTCCGGCCCGCTCCGCGCTTGAAAGAGGTCAGTACGAAATTCCCTGCCTTGGTATCAACCACCCAGAACCCCTCTGCTCTCATCATCTTGAAGATCGGCGTCGTCGTCAGCAAATATGCCCCTGTACGCTTTTCAATAAGCCCTGGAACGGTTTGACCAACCACAACACCGACTGCGCAATCGTTCGAAATGACGACATCGCCCAGATAGGCAGTGATCGGTACAGGGTACTGCCGAGTCATCGCTCGTATGATGCGCGTGAGCTGAAATGTCGAGAGCCCTCTGGAGTAGCTGGTGATCTCATCTGTCATGTGTTCTTGTGCTCCTGCGTCCAAAACAACAACCTCCTTGAGAGCGTTCGCTCCTAGAGGCGCTTAGATTTCAATGATGAAATCAGGTACAAAGCCGGGCTTTTCACCTGGATACCCTCTGGGGTTCGAAACGAGTCGACACCCCGTAACGACCGTGTCGACTGCGTGGTGGGTGTGACCAAAGATCCAAGCATCAGCCTCGGCTACCAAGTCGTGCCATAGGTTGTAATACGCTGCACCGAGATGGCCTTCATGACCATTACCAGCTACCTCAGGGATGGGGCAGTGATGTGTGATAACGACTGTTTTTCCCTCAAAATGCTTGGCCAGCTCAGTTGTAAGAAACTGGCGCGTAGCGATGTTGAGGCCGATAAGGTCAGACGGACGAAGCTTGCTGTAACCCTCCCCGGCGCGGATTCTCCTGAAATCGTTCATCCATTCGGCGCAATCCCTCATCGCCGCCTTGTAGTCTCCCGTCGAAGTGAAGTCCGTCCACCCTGTCGCAACCAGAAAGCGGATGCCGCCGACAATCAGGCTCTGGCTCTCCAAAACATGGACGTGCTTCGCCGCCGCTGTCTGCATCTTGATCAGCGTTTTCGAGATGTGCCCCTTGTAGTGCTCATGGTTGCCACAGACATAGATCACTGGGCACTTGAACGCTTCGTTGGCCCACGTTACACCGCGACTGCGCACCGAAATGTCACCCGCCAGTATCACCAGGTCGACCTCCGCCGTAGGCGGCTGGAAATCACAGAATTCGAGGTGCAGATCGGAGTAGACGAGAATCCTCATAAGCTTGCTCGCGCCCCGCTCGTTTCGGAATGGATCGCCTCTCCAAGGCTTCTCCGAAGGAAAGCCGGGCTAGCTCTATGGCTGCAGAGAAAAGACAACATCAAGGGTCGCTTCCTTGCTATACCCATCACCCAGAAGCAAATAGACAGTGCTCCGAGTCTCAAACATGCAGTGCTCCGGCTGAGAGACCGCATAGGTGGTTCGCACCCAGTGCCCAGGATCGAAACGTCGTTGACTGTCCTGAACAACCTCATGAGCAAGGATCACCATTGGCGGAACTCCTGCCGGCGATAGCTCACCTTCGTTTGCTACAACGTCGATCAGGATCCACCGCCTGACCAAACAGAAAGGTTTGCCAGGAAACCGCTGCTGGGCCGCATGCACGAGTCCTGCAGGATCACCACCCCACCCTTGCACCAGATCACCGGCTCCGTATAGGAAGGACATAATCTCTTCGAGAGAGGCAGCCATCACTCACCCCCTCGCGCTCGAGTAGACCTTTCCATCACGTGTAACAAACTCGTAGATGGTGTTCGGGTGACTGCCTTCCTGAATGCGGATTTCCGAGAGCACCTGCATGGAAAATTCATCCTGTTTCGTCATTGTCGGTGGTGCCATCAGCTGAACCTTGTTCACGCTCAGGAATTCCACCGCGTCCCCCTTACACAGCGAATCCACAGCCTCAACGCTCGAGACAATACGCATAGACGGCCCAAGGCACCCGTCGACAAAACCACTACCTTCAACGATGAAGTAATAAGAATCTGCATTCAGGCTCGCCGAATCCCAAAGCAAACGCAGGTGATCCGGCGCCAAAAATTGCCCCTGAAGATCAGTCCGCTTAGTCACTAACACAGCCGATACCCCGCTCACTTCTCGGGCTCTAAGCTAGTGTTAAGCCCATAAACAATTCATATAAATTGACAATTTTCCTTTAGACGGTGAGTGTCATCGCTCACAACTTTCCACGCACCAGTCGAGGGTGAGGCACGATATCACCAATTCACATTCACTGACTATATTTCATAGATGTGAATTTTGCGATGTGGCCTTATCCTTCCCTTTACGCGGAAGTCTTGATGCCCTCGCCCTACTCCCTCGCAGCAGTCCTGCGCACCGTGCGTGCTGCTCGAGGCCTATCTCAAGAGCAGTTGGTGAAAACGCTGGACGCCCGGCACCTGCACAATGTTGAGCACGGCTCGACGAACATGACGTTGAAGATGCTGGAAGGTATCAGCGGCCACCTTGACGTCGACCCCGTAGCACTCCTGGCAGCCGCTTCCAGCTTCGAGCGCCACGAGACCTTCGAAGAGTTCATGGCCTATCTATGGAACGAGCTCGAGAAGCTGCAGGAAATGAAGGTCATGGAGAACGTTCCAGGTCAGTTCACTGACGGCGTGCTAATCGCAGCCAAAGGCGGTAAACCCGCTACCTCGGCTGAAAAAATCAAAGCTGTCCTTGACTGCAAAGCCGGTGGGCTTACTCAGAAAGAGACGTCGGTGAAGCTGGGGATTCCTGCTTCCACCGTGCACAAGATCTGGCACCGGAATGGTGATCGGTAGACTAGGGATCGTCAGCCGCCGATTTGGATGGGATGCCGGACGCAAGCACTGCCCCTGCTTTCACAGGCAGGCCCTCAATCAACGGTATCGGCAGATGGATGGCGGATCAGTGATTAAACCATAGCCCTGGACAACGCTATTTTCGCAGGTAATCCAAGGTGGGGGTTCTCGATAACGGTTTGTCCCCTATCCAAAGGTTCCTTGATTTCCAGCATTAACTCCCGGGCTCCCTGCGCAGCCTCAGACATGCCTACGGATTCACAAGCGATGGCGATGTTGGTCAGCCGAATCCAAACTCCATTCATGAGATTTTGATAGAGCTTGAGGTGCTCCATCACAAAGCTTAAGCCAGTCGAAAGGTAGTTCTGGATGGAGTTATCGATGTTCAAGGTATGGCGCTTAGCCAAGCTATACTCCTTCCCTAGCTCTTGGCCGATGAAGCCCTCAAGATCGTCTGCAAGCCTCAGCTCAAGCGTCATCAAATCCGGCTGGTACCGAAACGGACTCGCCTGCATGTCATGGTTGAAATAGGTGAGGTAGTCATTTTCGTGCAGGAAGCCGACGACTATCTCATCAAGCTGTGGCCGCTTGATCAAGAGGTCAGCAACGTCGCTGATGGTCTGGATATCGAATACTGCCTTGAGCGCAAGATCTGATTCGACCAAGTCTCTGACTTTCGCCAACCACTCAAAAGTGTCAGCCGCATTTTTCTTGACTGGGTCGTTGGACATCGCGAAGTCAACCTCACCGGGGAGCACCTCCCGAACAATCCCTGGTACCCGTTCAAAAGCTTTGCATCTCGCGAGCTTTCCCGGCGTGCAGTAGTGAGGTGAGCCAAGGTTGATGAAGTCGTAGTCGATTTGCGTGTATGCCAAGGCAACCAAGCGCGAGCAGAACTGCTTCTTTGTGGACTCAAGCTTCATCAAGCGCCGTGGAAGCACGAGCATCGCCTCATCCAAGGCGTACAAAGAGCCCACCTGTGAGTGAGCGTAGTAACAGATCTGGTCGAGCTCGTGGTCGCTCAGCGGCTTCCGACTTCTAAGCACTGCGCAGTGGCTCGGCTTGTCCAGCATCAGCCTCTGAGCATTTTTTGAAAAGACGCCCTCTCTTACCGCTTCGATCATGGTGCCACCAACCCAGATCGCGGCATGCGAGAACCGAGATCCGGTACCCACCCTCACCCCTTTGCTCACAGCGGCTTTTTCAGCAGTAAGGATGATGTCGCCAGGCTTAAGCCGTGACCGCTCGATCGTGTATTTCTTTTCCATCATTTCCATCTCATGGTTAGGTCACCACGGCTCTCGCACGGATCAGATCGCGTGTGCCCCTAGCGCTCAACCGGGAAGCCCGCTGCGTCGTTCAGACCGGAAGTTTGGCCGTGTACACTTTAAATTGAGGGCAAAATACCACCCGTTCAAGCTGACCCATGAAATCGAAGCAACGAGCTTAACCGGGCCTCTGGACAGCATGATCGTGCCCTGGACACTGGTTGCAGAAGTTGGTCACTAGGCGGGTAACTGAACACCTAGTGCTAGCTGATCGCTTCAACGTCATTCTGCGAAGGCTTGCAGGCCCATGTCGAACATCCCGCCCGAGACAAGCAAGGTAATCAACATCTGCTTGTGCTCAGCAAAGAAGCTCCACTCCTCTAGCCCGATACCCACACCGATCAGCAGCGTCGTCATGAGCAAGAATCGCCAGGTCGGAGCAAACAGCCTGATCAACTTTGGAAGCGAGATGAGTTTGATGAACTCATCGACATGCTGGTTGTAGGCGCGTCCTAGAATGAAAGCGATCCCCATCAGAATTGCGCCTAGGCCAAGTGCCGTCCACTGCGTCAGCGGCAGCAAGAAAATTGCACCACCTCCCCAGAAAAGGCCCTTGCCAATCTTTGCTAGATTGCTGCTGTACTTCTCAGCCAGGCTCTCAAACCAAGGCATTCTCGGATCGATAAATGGAGCATTCTGCATGCGCTTCCTCGCAGGTATTCAGAGCGTCAGTCATGAGACCAGGCTAGATGGGCCGACCATCACCGCGCTGGACTCACCGTGGACATCCGCAATCAGCATACTGTACGGATGCACAGCACGCTCGCGAAAAAGGTTACAGCTTTTGACGAATGATCCTTGGATGACTGCATCGGCCTATGAGAGCTATCTCGGCCTTCGCCGCGCTCATATGGATACGTCGCTTATCCGGCGCAGCCGGCTCTCGTCCTATGTATCAGCCGCCGTGATCAAAAGCCTCCGGCGTCTCGGTGAGCGCCTCGCCTACGCTCCAACTATCATCAGGGTGCAATAGTGTAGTAATCGTAGAATCCTCTGTGGTGTAAACCTCAAACTTTGGCTGACCCTTAGCCTCAAGATCCGTATAGAACACATACTCAACGTTCGTAAATATGTGCGAAAGGCGCGGAGCTTCTATTGACTGACCAAACAGATCGAATTTTACACCTGCAGGTTCCGAAATACGGAGTGCAGAAAAAGCCCCCTGTTTTTCGAGAGATTCAAACGTACACCCCTCGGTGTAATCGAACTCACCCTTGCAAAGCATTTTAGAGTCTCGAGGACTAATCACAGCCCCCTCGATCAGCTTGTTGTACTTTCTCAGAATTGAGTAAGTATCCGGGCTCATCTCCGTGTTGAGCATCACAACAGGAGCATCGCAATTCACGGCGACCTTCCGCGCTAACTCAAGGTAGTGAATAATCCAGTCAATCCGCGAGTGGAACTCCTCACTGCCCTCAGCAGAACGCGAGTCGTATGGCACGAGCTGATTTTTTATCTCAAGCTCAAATACTAACCGACCTGTCGACAGGAGTTCTGCCGCTTTTAGCAAGCGGGAGAATCGTGGAAACTCTAGGATGTCCTTTCCACGCCAAGCATCGAGAGAAATCGAAATATCAAATTTCGTGTCTTGCCCATCATGGGAACAGTGCGCTCTGATAGCCACAAGACCTTCTAACGCTTTACCGTCAAACACTGTACGCAAAGTGCCAGAGGTGTAGTAGAATGTGAACGTATCTACGATCTTCTCACTGCCCTCCTCAGTCCGCACATAGAGGGTACCGGCCAACTCGCGCTTAGGTGCACCCATCGTTAGCGTACCCTTTTGGGTTCCTCGAGCCTTTTCGTGCAGCTGTTCTATTAGCTCGGATCCTTCCAATCTGAAGTGGTCACTCGGAATCACAAGCTCTCTGCCCTCTTCCAGGAGCGCTTTTTCCGCTGCAAGGTAGCCTTCAATCTTGTCTGTACCTTCGATGATCAGCTGCAGGTTGACCTCATCTCCAACAGGCTGAATGAAGTACTGGTAGTGACCGCCACTCTTGTTCACCTCAACCCGGAAACGTGGATCCAGGCTCTCCAGGCTAGCCTCGTACCCCTTAATCACCTCTGGAATAGGCGCATTGATCGGGTCGCCACTCATGTTCACGAACCGCTGAAGCAACTCCGCTGAGCCTTGGTTGAGCGCTGACTTCAACTCTTTCTCGGTAAAACTCTTCTGGTTGAGCTGCGCATTCGCTTTGATCTCAGCCTCGCGCTTCCACTGCCAGAGCTCATCAACGCTGTAGTTGTCCTTGTCAGCGTCAATGAGCCTCGAGTGGGTTTGACACATCCAGATCCCGTTGTCGAAATGCTTACGATCATCCGAGGTCTGCTCAGGGTCGTAGCGGGGGCCTAGCGGTGCAGCAGCTTTAATGTGACACGCAACGCCTAGGTTTACGACTCCGTCACCCGAAGCGTTGGCGCCATGGGTATTCACCGAGCAGCCAGGAAAGGCGCAAACATTTCCAACGCTATCTCGAAGTCGCTGGATGGTCTTGAGTGAAAAATCGTCCCGCTTGACGGTGACTGCCTTCAGTTCCTGTCCTTTTGTCTTTGACCCGCTCATGCACTCTCCTAGTGACGACTTCCGCGTTTCGATGTGCGGATGATGCTAGGAAATAGGTCGAATTGCGACAGTGCGACTGCCTGCAGAATTGAGCCTAGGTCGACATCGCACTAGAGGGCCTAGCAGCGCGCACAAGGCGTCGGATGCCGGAGCGAAGGGCTCTCAGACAGAACAGCGATGCTTGGTAGCGTATGGAGCCTGGATGGAGCTTTCAGCTGCATGTTCTGGCAGAGGATGGTGAATTTTCGCCCCACCATTCAAACGCTGCTCAGCACCAAACCTGAAAAACGTCGCGAATTCGCGCACCGCGCGGCTGCCTCTGATCTTGGCCTGTAGGCCTGCCTGAGACCACGTAGGACTAGACGTGGGATGAGACGGCTTGGTATCGCTTCGACCCGTGTAGGGCCAGCTTAGCCTTGGAGATCGGCTCGGAGAGGATTAGGGGAACCGTGTGTCGCTACGCCTGGCCCCATCGCGGATGGGGCTGGCTTACTGTCTTACTTTCCTTACTGACTTACTTACTTGCTGTCTTACTAGAGCCTTACAGTAATTACTCGCCAATACTCCACTTCGAAGTAATTGGATAACGACGATCTCGACCGAACCCTCTCTCGGTTACACGCGGGCCGACTGCAGCTTGACGTCGTTTATACTCATTTAGGTCAACGAGTCTAATAACCTTGTACACAACCTCTTTATCGAAGCCCTCTTCAATGATCGCATCTGCTGAATAGTCATGTTCAACGTAGAGACGCAGAATCTCATCCAGAACAGGATACGGAGGAAGCGAATCCTCGTCCTTCTGATCAGGCGCAAGTTCTGCTGATGGCGGACGATCAATCACGCGCTGTGGAATTACGTACCCAAGCGTGTTTCGGTACTCGCTCAGCTTGAACACAAGCGTCTTCGGAACATCTTTCAATACATCGAAGCCACCCGCCATATCACCATATAGCGTTGCATACCCAACAGCCATCTCACTCTTGTTACCAGTAGTCAGTACCAAGTAGCGTTTCTTGTTGGAGATAGCCATCAGAATCACACCACGGCAACGAGCCTGAAGGTTTTCTTCAGTGGTATCTTTCGCCAAACCTTCAAACTCTGGTGCAAGAGTAGCAAGGAATGCTTCAACCATCGGCTGAATTGGCATCACGCTATATTTCACGCCTAGCAAATCAGCTTCTTCTTTCGCGTCGTCCTGACTCATCTGTGCTGTGTAGTGATACGGCATCATCACCGCCTCTACATTCTCAGCGCCCAGTGCATCGACAGCCACAGCCAAACTAAGTGCCGAGTCAATACCACCTGAAAGACCAAGTACTACACCCTTAAACCCGTTTCGTTGTACGTAATCTCTCACGCCAGTTACTAGGGCTAGATAGACGCTGGCTTCGATGCTCAGTAGTTCTGACTTCTCGGCTGAGACAGGCGTAACTTTCTGACCATCGAGCTTAAAGTCAACTGCGTGCAGCCCCTCTTCGAAGGCCGGAGCACGCTGAACAACCTGGCCATCTCCATCGACAACAAAGCTGTTCCCGTCAAAGACAAGCTCATCCTGACCACCGACTTGGTTGACGTAAACCATCGGAATCGAGCACTCACTTGCTCTCTGAGCTAAAAGTTCTTCACGCTCAGCTTGCTTGCCTCTATGGAACGGCGAGGCATTCAGCGTCAGCATCAGTTGTGCACCGGCATTGCATGCTTGACCCAGCGGTTCAGGGAACCAAATGTCTTCGCAGATACCAAGTGCTATCTTGACTCCATATAAATCAACTACACATGGCTCACTACCAGGCACAAAGTAGCGCTTCTCGTCGAATACACGATAGTTCGGAAGCTGCTGTTTGTAATAACGCGCTACTTCTTGCCCATCCGCAAATATCCCGCAGCTGTTGTAACGACGACTTTGAAGTTCTTCGTGACCGGAGCCTTCCTCAACCCACGGGAAGCCGACTACGATCGCAATGCCTTGAGCAGCGCTTTTAACTTGCTCTAAAGCCTTCTCAATCCGATGTTGCATGCTGGTTCGCAGCAGCAAATCTTCCGGCGGATAGCCGCAGAGAGTTAGTTCGGGGAAAACGATAATTTGGGCATGGAGCTCATCACGGGCCTTCTTCGCCGCTTCGATGACCTTTTCGACGTTACCTTGAATATCCCCTACTCGGATATTCAACTGGGCCATTACCACTCTCAAACTCTGCATGGTTCCTCCTATGCCTTGAGCGGGACGGCAAGATGCAGCGCTGGGCCGGATGGGAGGGGTGGCGACCAGGATGGGGATCTGGGCTTCGGGAGGGAAGCTCAATGGTGGCCATTTACTCGGAGGCGGGAGCGGCATCTTGCGATACTCGTTCCCATTATGCCCTAACCTCATCGCTCCATTTCTAGACCGGGTATGGGCAGGTCAAAAAAATTTACACTTTTTTTTCTGGTTGTGCAGTTGTGATTTTTGCACAGATGCCTACCCTATATATAAGCCTTATAGAGATGTGTGTTGTGCACTTTATAGGGGGGTAGAAGGCTTTGGGCTTCTTTACCAAGTTTGGTGATGGCGCCTGCGACCTGGCGCCGCTGAGCGGGCTGGTGAAGAACCAGGTACGGGCCATTGCGCGCAGCTTTGGTGCGCCGGAGTCACTGGTGGAAAAGGTGCCGACTGCCGACCTGGAAGACCTGGAACCGGGCAAGCCTGACGAAGCGTCCCATGGCGTGACCTACCAGCAGATCGATGCCTTCCTGCATGGGTTGCCGGTTGATCAGGCAGCGTTTGACATCATCGTAGCTACCTACCGCAAGACCCAGCACAAGCGCGAACTGCCGTTCGCCCCCTAAAAGCTTCGCGGGGCAAGCCGCTCCCACAGGTCCGCCACTCCTTGATGAATGGTGATATCCCTGTGGGAGCGGGCTTGCCCCGCGAATGGAGGGCAAAGCCCTCCCTTACTGCATCACTTGACTACAACCTTGCCCTTCATCATCGAGATGTGGCCCGGGAAGGTGCAGAAGAAGCTGTAGTCACCACCGGCTTCCAGCTTGGTAGCGTCAAACTTCACTTCGGTTTCTTTGTCTGGAGCGCCGATCATCTTGGTGTGGGCGATGATCGCGGCGTTGTCAGCCTTGATGTAGTCCTTGTCCAAACCCTGGCTCATGCCTTCGGTGGCAATGCCCTGCATGTCGGCAGTCTTGCTGATCACCAGGTTGTGACCCATGACGTTCTTCGGCAGGTTGCCAGAGTGGGTCAGTTTGAGGGTGAACTCCTTGCAGGACTTGTCGACGGTGATTTCTTTGGTGTTGAAGGACATCTGGTCAGTCGAATCAACAGTCACCGAGCACTCGGCTGCAAAGACAGAGGCGCTGGCGAGGGTCAGCAGGGATACCGCTACAGCTTTCGCAAACATCATGAATCTCCTTGGCAGGGTTTTATCAATTGCGAGACTGCCTGAAACCGTTCAGCCCCTTTCTGATATGGGTCAAAGGGGGCGTCAAGTGGCCAGCCAGTAGAATTGTTCAATGGATTGTATACAACCAATCTAAGAGCACATCATGCCCTTTTAATAGACGATGGGACAACCTCTCATTTAGGAGCAATACCAAATGCCCATCTCTGCATTCATCAACAGCCTGCTCGCCGCCTACGCTCACGGGGCTACGGGCGCCATCTGCGAATTCTCCCGCCCGGAATGAACCCGGCCTTGGAAGCAACGGGCATGCGCCGTACCCTGTACAGCTCAGTGACAGGAGATGAGCAATGCCCGTACGTTCCGTTTGTGTGTTCTGTGGCGCCAGCATCGGCGCCAACCCAGCCTACCGTGAAGCAGCCGTGGCGCTTGGCCAGGCCATTGCCCGCCGTGGCCTGACCTTGGTGTATGGCGGTGGTGCGGTCGGCTTGATGGGTGTGGTGGCCGACGCGGCCATGGCAGCCGGAGGCGAAGTGGTCGGGATCATCCCGCAGAGCCTGCTGGATGCCGAGGTTGGCCATAAGGGCCTGACGCGCCTGGAAGTGGTGGATGGCATGCATGCACGCAAGGCACGCATGGCCGAGCTGAGCGATGCGTTCATCGCTTTGCCGGGTGGGCTGGGTACGCTGGAAGAGCTGTTCGAGGTGTGGACCTGGGGACAACTGGGCTATCACGCCAAGCCGTTGGGACTGCTCGATGTAAATGGCTTTTACGAGAAGCTGGGCGGGTTCCTCGATCATATAGTCGAGGAAGGCTTTGTACGGCCGCAGCACCGGGCGATGTTGCTGCTGGGTCAGCAGCCGGATGAGTTGCTGGACGAGATGGACAGCTTTGTCGCGCCGGTGGCGCCGAAGTGGGTCGACAAGAAGCCTGATTGAAGGCTGAAATCCATGGGACCGCTTTGCGGTCCATCGCAGGCAAGCCAGCTCCTACAGGGATTGCACATAGTCTGAGGCTTGCGCTGTACCTGTGGGAGCTGGCTTGCCTGCGAATGGGCCGCAAAGCGGCTCTCGAAATCAACGCGGGATGACGGGCTGACGCGGCTTCTTGCTGCCCTTGCCACCACCCTTGGCCGCTTCCTTGCGCTCCTTGGCCGCCTGCTGGTTACGCGCAAACGCATCGGCCTTGGCCTGCTCGCGCTTGTCCCACGGTTTGCTGCCATCGCTGGCACGCGGCGGCAGGCCGGTGTGCTGGGTAAGGATCTTCTGCTCCTTGCCCACCTTGTGGCTGCCCGCCGGGGTCGAGTTCTTGCGGCGTGCGCTCTGGTAGGTATCGGTCTGCGGCTGGTTCAGCGGGATCAGTTGGTGCTTGCCCGGCCCGATCAGGTCGGCGCGGCCCATGCGCTCCAGCGCTTCACGCAGCATCGGCCAGCCCTTCGGGTCGTGGTAACGCAAGAACGCCTTGTGCAGGCGGCGCTGCTCGTCGCTCTTGACGATCTCCACCCCTTCGCTCTTGTAGGTCACCTTGCGCAGCGGGTTCTTGCCCGAGTGGTACATGGCCGTGGCCGAGGCCATTGGCGACGGGTAGAATGCCTGCACCTGGTCGGCGCGGAATCCGTTGCCCTTCAGCCACAGGGCCAGGTTCATCATGTCTTCGTCGGTGGTGCCCGGGTGCGCGGCGATGAAGTACGGGATCAGGTACTGCTCTTTGCCCGCTTCTTTCGAATACTTCTCGAACATGCGCTTGAAGCGGTCGTAGCTGCCGATACCCGGCTTCATCATCTTGTCCAGCGGGCCACGCTCGGTGTGCTCCGGGGCAATCTTCAGGTAACCGCCCACGTGGTGGGTGACCAGTTCCTTGACGTATTCCGGCGATTCCACCGCCAGGTCGTAGCGCAGGCCCGAAGCGATCAGGATCTTCTTCACACCCGGCAAGGCACGGGCCTTGCGGTACAGCTCGATCAGCGAGCTGTGGTCGGTGTTGAGGTTTTCACAGATGCCCGGGAACACGCACGACGGCTTGCGGCAGTGCTTCTCGATCTCGTGGGTCTTGCAGGCGATGCGGTACATGTTGGCGGTCGGCCCGCCAAGGTCGGAGACCACGCCGGTAAAGCCCGGCACCTTGTCACGCATTTCTTCGATTTCGTGCAGGATCGACTCGTGCGAGCGGTTCTGGATGATGCGGCCTTCGTGCTCGGTAATCGAGCAGAAGGTGCAGCCGCCGAAGCAGCCACGCATGATGTTCACCGAGAAACGGATCATCTCGTAGGCCGGGATGCGCTCCTTGCCATAGACCGGGTGCGGGATACGCGCGTAGGGCATGCCGAACACGTAGTCCATTTCTTCGGTGGTCATGGGGATGGGTGGCGGGTTGAACCACACGTCCACTTCGCCGTGCTTTTGTACCAGTGCGCGGGCGTTGCCCGGGTTGGTTTCCAGGTGCAGCACGCGGTTGGCATGAGCGTAGAGCACGGGGTCGTTACGCACCTTTTCAAACGAAGGCAGGCGGATGACCGACTTGTCGCGGGTCATGCGCGGGCTGTCGAGAATCTGCACTACCTTGGCTTCGTTCGGGTCTTCCTGGTCGCCTTTGGCCTGCTCGATGGCACAGGCCTGGGTGTCCTGGGTGTTCACGTACGGGTTGATGATCTTGTCCACGCGGCCTGGGCGGTCGATGCGCGTGGAGTCGATCTCGAACCAGTCTGCAGGCGTGTCACGGCGAATGAACGCGGTGCCACGCACATCGGTGATGTGCTCGATCTTCTCGCCCTGGGACATGCGCTGGGCGACCTCGACAATGGCCCGCTCGGCGTTGCCGTACAGCAGGATGTCGGCGCTGGCGTCGATCAGGATCGAATGGCGGACCTTGTCCTGCCAGTAATCGTAGTGGGCGATACGGCGCAGCGAAGCCTCGATGCCGCCGAGCACGATCGGCACATGCTTGTAGGCTTCCTTGCAGCGCTGGCTGTACACCAGGCTGGCACGATCCGGGCGCTTGCCGGCCAGACCACCAGGGGTGTAGGCATCGTCAGAGCGGATCTTCTTGTCTGCGGTGTAGCGGTTGATCATGGAGTCCATGTTGCCCGCGGCCACGCCGAAGAACAGGTTCGGTTCGCCGAGCTTCATGAAGTCTTCTTTGGACTGCCAGTTCGGCTGGGCAATGATGCCCACGCGGAAACCCTGGGCCTCCAGCAAACGGCCAATGATGGCCATGCCGAACGACGCATGGTCGACGTAGGCGTCCCCGGTCACGATGATGATGTCGCAGGAATCCCAGCCGAGCAGATCCATCTCCTCCCTGCTCATTGGCAGGAAAGGTGCTGGCCCGAAGCATTCGGCCCAGTACTTGGGATAGTCGTAGAGTGGTTTGGCTGCTTGCATGTCAGTGACCGGTTCTGTTGTGCAGGGAAATCGCGGGCGCGGAATATAGCACAAATTTTGACCAAATCCGACTGTGTTCGTGGGGATTGGTGGGTGGGGCGACGGTTGGGGGGGCGGGTCGTCAGGTGGCTGGATTGGGGGTTGGAGCGCAGGCGCCGGGTGTTCGCCACAGCAGTTTCGGCGCCTATGAGATCGAGCGCCGCCCGCGCGGCGCTTCGCGGGGCAAGCCCGCTCCCACATCTGTTTCGGGCCAGTTACTCCTGCTTCCTCCGCACTCGCACCCTGGTGCATGGCTGGGAATTGCAGAAATGCAGAGGCGACACCTTCAATAGAGAAGGGGACACACAATGGGGCGCGCGCCAATGGCACAGGCGGGACTGGCCCGAAACAAATGTGGGAGCGGGCTTGCCCCGCGAAGCGCCGCGCGGGCGGCGCTCGATCTCACTGGCGCTGAAATTGTTGTGGCGAACACATGGCTGCCTTCATGCAACCTGAAGCCAGCCCCTCACTGCTTCATCCCCAACTCCGCATCATCCATCAGCGCCTTGGCCATCGCACTCAGATAATGCGCTGCCCAGAGCATCATCGGTTTCTCATCCATCAACCCCATGATGGTCAGCTCGCGCACATAGCCCATCAACTCCGAAGACTGCTCGCGGGCGTCTCTGCACGGGATGCCCGGCTCGATGCGAAACAGCGGATGGGTGCCGTTTTCACCTTGATAGAAAGTAGTTTTGCCGACGGTGTACTGGGTGTCTTGTGTTGTCATTGTTCAATTCCCTGAAAGTTCTCGGCTGCCTGGCCCGTGGCCTGGATCAGGGTGTCTTCAAGGGAATGAAAAGCGTGGGGTGGATCGGGGACAATTTTTAGCATGCTGTAGCTCTCTGTAGGTTCACAAGAGCCGCACTCATGACTTGCAGTGTGATGGGTGGCGGCCACGTACGGGTCTGCAAGACCGGACAGAGAACGAAAACCGGCAGGTTCGAAAACCTCCCGCACGCAGCCACCATCAAGCGAGCCCAATGGCGTGCCATTGGCTTACGGTGAACAACATTCGTTCCTGTGTCGGGCTTGCAGGCCCGGTCGCTGCTTTGGCAACGACAGGGCCAGACTAGGCCGCCCAGAAAACCACCGCAATGGCGCAAAGGCGGTAGGAAGCTATTTCAGAAACGGCCTACACGCAACGGGAAAAAACTGATAATCCCCTCGAAAACCGAGTCACAACGCCGACCATGGCAAGCCCCGCAGCCAGCTACATTTTCAAACAGTTGGCTGGCAGACAATCCTCCGAACTTACTGAAGGATAGAGGGCTCCTGCGGCTTGGCCCCTTCACACCTATCAGGCCCAGCTTCTTTTTTCTCGCAGAGTTCCCAGAGCCTTATGCACATCTTTTCAGGCATCCTCGCCGCCCTCAGCGCAACACTAGTCCTGAAAGTCGCGACCGTCGTACCTGCCCTGATCCTGGCCGACATCATTGACAACTTGTCCACCTCGGCCTCGTCTTCCCAGCTTCTGCTCGGTGCCTTCATATGCCTTGTCGCGCTGCAAGCCTCAATGACCCCTTTGCAAGCCTGGTGCCTGGCGCGGCTCTGCCAGGAGCGTGTGAGGCAACTCTCGATCCGCTGGTGCCGAGTATTGCTGGACAAACGCTTCGAGGCCTATGGACAACTCCATGGCGGAACACTGGTGAAGGTGCTGGATAGGGGGATTACAGCACAGGAGCGGTGGTTAGGCTTTCTGATTGGTTCGGCATGGCCGGTGATAGCCGAAGCGGCAGTGTTGATAACGCTCTTCGCATACATGGGAGCTACTTCGGTATTGATCGGCCTGGTCCCCTTGAGCCTGGCATATCTGTGGGCCAATGATCGTCTGGTGCGCTGGCGTCGTCCACATATCGAGGCGGTGAACGCGCGCGAGGATGAACTTGCGGAACAATGGGTGGACACATTCGCCAGCGCGGCAACGGTAAAGCTGGAGAAGGCCGAGGATGCGGCCATGCTCCCGGTCAACCAGACGCTCTCGGACTATGCCGATTCAGCAGTGCGGGTAGCCCGCAGTGGGGGCTGGGTACAGGGTTTGCGCACTTTGTTCATTGGCCTGGGCAGTGGTGGCTTGCTGATGTGGGGCATACATGATCAGTCATTGGCAACACCACAGCTAAGCCTGGGCGAGATGGTCGCACTCTTCACGTTGGTGAGTGGATTGCTGGCAGGGGTTGCGCAACTGGCTGAAGCCTGGCGATTGCTGGACCAGTTCCGGCTCGACAAACGCAAACTCGAACA
The DNA here is from genome assembly GCA_029202525.1 of Candidatus Pseudomonas phytovorans. NCBI lineage: Bacteria > Pseudomonadati > Pseudomonadota > Gammaproteobacteria > Pseudomonadales > Pseudomonadaceae > Pseudomonas > Candidatus Pseudomonas phytovorans. The sequence continues at coordinate 1,132,818 of CP119325.1, read as the reverse complement.
CTGGCTGCAACTCCCCCCGTTCGGCCCGACCCTACCAACCGACACGGGGTCCCACGACAAAAAAGCAGGCCTGAGCATCGACCCCTGCCACCTGAGCGCTCGGAACACACTTCAACTGCAACTCAAAGAACCCCTGGTACTGCACAAGGGCGAACGAGTCGCGCTGATAGGGCCCAGCGGATGCGGAAAGTCGACCCTCCTGCATACGCTCGCAGGCACGGTGTTCCAGTTGCGCAAGCATGTTCATCTAAACGGCAGATGCCTGGCTGCGCTTGACGCTGGTGAGCAGTTCAGCCGGTTGCGACTCTGCCCTCAGGATACGCACTTCATACCCGGCCTACTGCCCCGTGCGGTGCTGTTCGAGCGTACGCACGAACAGGCTCAAGTCGAGCGATGGCTTGAACGACTGGGCCTGAACAAAGATTGGTATGCACTTGACCTGGATGCACGCGCAGAATCCATTTCGGGCGGTGAGGCACGCAGGCTGACGCTGCTGCGCGTCCTTAATCAGCCAGGGGAATTCAATTTCTTTGACGAACCCACAGCGGGGCTTGATGCCGTCTCGGCTGAGCGTACTTGGGATCTGTTGTTCGAAGCATTCCAAGGGAAAGGGCTGATTTGTGTGACACACGATCAGAGTGCCCTGTCACGATTTGACCGGGTTATCACCCTGTGCGAAGGGCGGATCATCAGCCAGGTGCAGGTGGGGATCAGCGACCGTCAGAATGCTTGAGCTGGACACAGTTCATGAGAAGTGGCTCTCCAACTCAAGCTGTAAATGCTGGCGTGATCTGTGTGGGAGCGGGCTGGCTCGGGAACACGGGCGAAGCCCGTGCCATCCACAGCGGCGCCTGCTTCGCGGGCTTGCCCGCTCCCACAGAGTAACGGTCACGGCCTTTGGGAATTACTCGTCATCATCGAAGTTGTACATGCCCGGTGCGAGGTTCTCGAAGCGGGTGTACTTGCCGATAAACGCCAGGCGCACAAAGCCGATGGGGCCGTTACGCTGCTTGCCGATGATGATTTCGGCGATGCCCTTGTGCTCGGTCTCCGGGTGGTAGACCTCGTCGCGGTACACGAACATGATCACGTCGGCGTCCTGCTCGATTGCACCGGATTCACGCAAGTCGGAGTTGATCGGGCGTTTGTTCGGCCGCTGTTCAAGGGAGCGGTTCAGCTGCGACAGTGCAACCACCGGGCAGTTGAACTCCTTGGCCAACGCTTTCAAAGAGCGGGAGATCTCGGAAATTTCATTGGTCCGGTTGTCACCGGCGGAGCCTGGAATCTGCATGAGCTGCAGGTAGTCGACCATGATCAGGCCGATCTCGCCATGCTCCCGCGCCAGGCGGCGTGTGCGCGAGCGCATCTCCGAAGGGCTGATGCCCGCCGTATCGTCGATGAACAGCTTGCGATCATTGAGCAGGTTGACCGCCGAAGTCAGGCGCGGCCAGTCGTCGTCGTCCAGCTGGCCAGAACGAACCTTGGTCTGGTCGATACGCCCCAGGGACGAGAGCATACGCATGATCAGCGATTCACCTGGCATCTCGAGGGAGAACACCAGCACCGCCTTTTCGCTGCGCAGCACGGCGTTTTCCACCAGGTTCATGGCGAAGGTGGTTTTACCCATCGAAGGACGACCGGCAACGATGATCAGGTCAGCGGCCTGTAGACCGCTGGTCTTCTCGTCCAGGTCGGTGTAACCGGTGGAAATGCCGGTGATCTCGCTGTCGGAGTTGAACAACGTGTCGATCCGGTCGATAGCCTTGGTCAACAGTTCGTTGACGCCCACCGGCCCGCCGGTTTTCGGCCGCGCTTCGGCAATCTGGAAGATCTGCCGCTCGGCGTCGTCGAGAATTTCTTCGGCGTTGCGGCCTTGGGGGTTGAAGGCGTTGTCGGCGATATCAGTACTGATACTGATCAGCTGTCGCAGCGTGGAGCGCTCGCGGATGATCGCGGCGTAGGCCTTGATGTTGGCCACCGACGGGGTGTTTTTGGCCAGTTCCGCCAGGTACGCCAGGCCGCCGATCTGCGACGACACACCTTCCTTGTCCAGCTGCTCATGCAGCGTAACCACGTCGAACGGGTGGTTAAGGTCCACCAGCTTGTGGATGGCACGGTAAATCAGGCGGTGGTCATGCCGGTAGAAATCGCCATCCGACACTTGGTCCAGCACCCGCTCCCAGGCGTTGTTGTCCAGCATCAGGCCACCGAGCACGGCCTGTTCGGCCTCGATGGAATGCGGCGGCACCTTCAGGGCGGCGGTTTGCAGGTCAAGCTGTTCGGAGGTTGTTATCTCGTTCATGGCCACGAAAGAATTCTGGGGGACGAAAAAAACAAAGGGCACGGCCTGTAAAAACAGGACCGTGCCCGATGTTAACCGCCTGGCTCGCAAGGAGCCAGCCAGTTAGCGCAGCTTAGGCAGCTACGACGACCACGCGTACGGTGGCTTCAACGTCGCTGTGCAGGTGCACGGCTACGTCGTATTCGCCAACCTGACGGATGGTGCCGTTCGGCAGACGAACTTCAGCTTTGGCCACTTCAACGCCGGAGGCGGTCAGGGCGTCAGCGATGTCGTGAGTGCCGATCGAACCGAACAGCTTGCCTTCGTCGCCAGCGGTGGCAGTGATGGTCACTTCCAGCTCGGCCAGTTGGGCAGCACGGCTTTCAGCCGAAGTTTTCTTGTCGGCAGCTGCTTTTTCCAGCTCGGCGCGACGTTCTTCGAACGCAGCCAGGTTGGCGGCGTTGGCAACGGTGGCCTTGCCGAATGGCAGCAGGAAGTTACGGCCGTAACCAGCCTTAACTTTAACTTTGTCGCCCAGGTTGCCCAGGTTAGCGACTTTTTCCAGCAGGATCAGTTCCATTTGGTAAAACCTCTTAACTTTTAACCTTCACCGTTCGCGGAGTCATTCCCCTTGGGGGACTTGCGACCGCGAAAATCAATCAGGCTGTCGACAATGGCCAAAACCACCAGCAACGGATAAATCAGCTGCATGATCAGCGGGAGCGTCACGTACATGCCCACCAGCCAGAAACCGGCCAGTCGACCCTGTGCCACCAGCCCGTGCATCAAAGCGATGCCAGCCAGTACCAGTACCAGGCTCGACGCCGATGCCAGGACGATGAACTGCGGGCCGATAAACGGCGCCACCACCATCACTGCCACCAAGACCGCCATGGTCTGTTTCGGCAACTTCAGCTCGCGAAACTCGCGGCCGAAGCCTCCAGGGTTGTACAACGCTGCCTGCCAGTAGCGCGCCAGCATTAACGCCAGCACACTGAACAATTGCACCGTCACTGCTGTGGAAGCGACCAGCACAGGGCGGATCAGCTCACCGGAGAGCACCGGTTGCCCTTCGATTTTCGGCATGGCTTCGGCAAACGCCTTGGCCAGCACATCGAAGGTTTGCGCCAGCGCCAGATCAAGCACGAGGCTGAAAGCCACGGCGAACACGGCACTGACGGGCAACACCCGGCTCCAGGGATGCTCGGCACGCAACATGGCGGCCAGGGCAAGGGCACCCGCAATCACCAAAAAGGTGATGGGATCGCCCATGACCCACACGGCCAGCCCAGCCAGCAAGCCGCCGGCGATGACCGATGTAGCATCCTTGAACCCACGCCGCAGCAGCACAAGGCTGCCGGCAGCGGCACTCAACCAGAACAGCAGCGGCAGTACCGCGCTGATGACCACCACCAGGGTGGCCTGCACACGACCGCGCATGATGAAACTTGCTAACGCTCGCATGCTAATCCCTTACTGCTTGTCGACGACCCGGTCTCAGCGGCCGTGGCTGTCGGTGTAGGGCAGCAGGGCCAGGAAGCGGGCGCGCTTGATAGCGGTAGCCAGCTGACGCTGATAACGAGCTTTGGTACCGGTGATACGGCTTGGAACGATCTTGCCGGTTTCGGATACGTAAGCTTTCAGAGTGTTGAGATCTTTGAAGTCGATCTCCTTCACGTCTTCAGCAGTGAAGCGGCAGAATTTACGACGACGGAAGAAACGTGCCATTTAATAGGCTCCTCTAAAGGTCCGTGGATTACTCGTCAGCGTTATCGCTGGAGTCGCTGTCATTGCTGTCGTCGCCTTCGGCGGAGTCAGCATGCTCAGGACGCTCGCGACGCTCACGGCGCTCGCTGCGGTTCTCTTCAGCCTTCAGCATCTCGGACTGGCCGGTAACGGCTTCGTCGCGACGGATGACAAGGTTACGGATAACGGCATCGTTGTAGCGGAAGTTGTCTTCCAGCTCGGCCAGGGCCTTGCCAGTGCACTCAACGTTCAGCATCACGTAGTGAGCCTTGTGAACATTGTTGATTGCGTAGGCCAGTTGACGACGGCCCCAGTCTTCCAGGCGGTGGATTTTGCCACCGTCTTCTTCGATCAGCTTGGTGTAACGCTCAACCATGCCGCCGACTTGCTCGCTCTGGTCCGGGTGAACCAGAAAGATGATTTCGTAATGACGCATGAATGCTCCTTACGGGTTAGTAGCCTGCCAGGAAATCTGGTCAGACAAGGAGTGAATGACACTGTATGTCTTGCACGGAGGGGAGGCACATATGCGCCTGCCAGCTCGGCAAGGGGCGCAATTGTAGAGAAGCCAAGGCGCACAAGCAAGGTAATTGGTGATTATTTGAACAGCCTGAAACATATTCTCAGGCTACCGGCCCTTTCGCGGGCACGCCCGCTCCCACAGAGATCCCACAGCCTTGAAGACAGTGAAAATCCTGTGGGAGCGGGCATGCCCGCGAAAGGGCCAGCACAGGCTGAAGATCAGCGCTTGGCCTGGCGCTGGCGCACGGCCTCGAACAGGCAAACCCCGGTCGCCACCGACACGTTCAGGCTGCTGACGCTACCGCCCATCGGCAACTTCACCAGGAAGTCGCAATGCTCGCGGGTCAACCGGCGCATGCCTTTGCCTTCCGCGCCCATGATCATCACCAGCGGCCCGGTCAGGTCCTGCTGATAAATCTCCTGCTCGGCCTCGCCGGCAGTACCGACCACCCACAAGCCACGCTGCTGCAGCTTCTCCAGCGTGCGCGCCAGATTGGTCACGGCCACCAGCGGAATCACCTCTGCCGCGCCGCAAGCCACCTTGCGCACCACAGGTGTCAGGGTTGCCGACTTGTCCTTGGGCACCAGTACCGCCGTGGCACCGGCTGCGTCAGCCGTGCGCAGGCACGCTCCAAGGTTGTGCGGGTCGGTGACACCGTCCAGCACCAGGATCAGCGGCGGCGTTTCGGTGCGCTCAAGCAACTCTTCGAGCATCAATTCGCCCCACACCTGGCTTGGGCTGACCTCGGCGACCACGCCCTGATGCACGCCCTCGACCCAGGCATCCATCTCGCGGCGCTCGGCCTGGCCAACCGCCACGCGATTTTCCGCAGCCAGCGCCAGCAGCGTCTGCAGGCGTGGCTCGCTGCGCCCTTCCGACAGCCAGATCTGCTTGACCCGCTTAGGATGGTGCTGCAGCAACGCCTGCACGGCATGCACGCCGTAGATCTTTTCCAGCTGACTCATGACTTGCTCTTGCTCTTGCGTGGCGCACCGGACTTCGGCGGGCCTTTACGATGCTTGGTCGGTTTGCCGGTGCCGGAGGGCTTGCCGCCTTTATCCGGCTTGCTGCCGGCGCCGCTGCGAGCGTCGGTCATCAACGCCTTCTTCATTTCGCGGCTTTTACGCACGTCGGCGTTACGCTGTACGGCGTCTTTCGGGAAGTACGCTTCAGAGGCTTCGCTCTTGCGGCTGCGCGGCTTCGGCGTGGCTTTCGCTTCGGTTACCGGCTGCTGCTCAACCTTGTCAGTTGCTGGCGCGGCACCACGCTGCTTGCGGCCGATCGGGGCAGCCAGCGTCTTGTCGGCCACTTCGAAGTCGATCTTGCGCTCGTCCAGGTCAACACGCATGACCTTGACTTCAATCGTGTCGCCCAGGCGGAAGCTGCGGCCGGTGCGCTCACCGGACAGGCGGTGGTGGACCGGGTCGAAGTGGTAGTAGTCGCCCGGCAGCGCACTCACGTGCACCAGGCCTTCTACATAGATATCCGTCAGCTCGACGAACAGGCCGAAGCCGGTCACCGCGGTGATCACACCCGGGAAGGTTTCGCCCACGCGGTCCTTCATGTACTCGCACTTGAGCCAGTTGACCACGTCACGGGTGGCTTCATCAGCCCGGCGCTCAGTCATCGAGCACTGCTCGCCCAACTGCTCCAGGGTGTTCTCGTCGTACGGGTAGATGCGCGCCTTGGGAATGCTCATGGCGCCGGCACGTTTGACGTGCGGGGTGTCGACCTTGGAACGGATGATGCTGCGGATAGCGCGGTGCACCAGCAGGTCCGGGTAACGGCGGATCGGCGAGGTGAAGTGGGTGTACGCCTCGTAGTTCAGACCGAAGTGGCCGTTGTTCTCGGTGCTGTACACCGCCTGGCTCAGCGAGCGCAGCATCACCGTCTGGATCAGGTGGAAGTCCGGGCGCCCGGCGATGCTCGCCAGCAGAGCCTGGTAATCCTTCGGCGACGGGTCCTTGCCCTTGTGCAGGCTCAGGCCCAGCTCGCCAAGGAAGGCACGCAGTTTTTCCAGGCGCTCCGGCGGCGGGCCGTCGTGCACACGGTACAGGGCCGGCACGCCGTGCTTCTGCAGGAACTCGGCGGTGGCCACGTTGGCCGCCAGCATGCATTCCTCGATCAGCTTGTGGGCCTCGTTACGCACGGTCGGGCGAATTTCCGCGATCTTGCGCTCATCGCCGAAGATGATGCGGGTTTCCTGGGTCTCGAAGTCGATGGCACCCCGGGTATGACGGGCATCCAGCAGCACCTTGTACAGGTTGTACAGGTTCTTCAGATCCGGCACGACCTCCTTGTACTCGTCGCGCAGCGCCTTGCCCTCACGGGTGCGAGCGTGTTCAAGCATGCTGCTGACCTTGTTGTAGGTCAGGCGAGCGTGGGAGTGGATCACGCCTTCGTAGAACTGATAGTCGACCATCTGGCCGGCTTTGTTCATGGTCATTTCACAGACCATGGCCAAGCGGTCGACGTGCGGGTTCAGCGAGCACAGGCCGTTGGACAGCTCTTCGGGGAGCATCGGCACCACGCGCTCGGGGAAGTACACCGAGTTACCGCGCTGCTGGGCCTCGACGTCCAGGGCCGAGCCCAGGCGCACATAGCTGGACACGTCGGCAATAGCCACATACAGGCGCCAGCCACCGGAGAACATGCGTAGCTTGCCCAGCGGCTCGCAATACACCGCGTCATCGAAGTCGCGGGCATCTTCACCGTCGATGGTGACGAACGGCAGGTGGCGCAGGTCGACGCGCTTCTCTTTGTCTTTGTCTTCGACTTCGGAGCGGAACTTGCGCGCTTCCTTGACCACAGCTTCGGGCCAGACGTGCGGAATGTCGTAGCTGCGCAGGGCAACGTCGATTTCCATGCCCGGCGCCATGTAGTTGCCGATGACCTCGACCACATCGCCTTGCGGCTGGAAGCGCGGCGTTGGCCAATGGGTGATCTTGATCTCGACGAACTGGCCGATCTTCGCACCACCATTACGACCGGCGGTCACCAGCACTTCTTGCTGGATCTTCGGGTTGTCCGGGGTCACGTAGCCGATGCCGCCTTCTTCGAAGTAACGGCCGACCACGCTTTCGTGGGCACGGGAGATGACCTCGACGACCACGCCTTCTCGGCGGCCACGGCGGTCGGTACCGGACACTCGCGCCAGCGCGCGGTCGCCATCGAAGGCCAGGCGCATCTGCGACGGGCTGAGGAACAGGTCGTCGCTGCCATCATCGGGGATGAGGAAACCAAACCCATCGCGGTGGCCGGAGATACGGCCGCAGATCAGGTCGAGCTTGTCTACCGGGGCATAAGTGCCGCGCCGGGTATAGATAAGCTGGCCGTCGCGCTCCATCGCACGCAGACGGCGGCGCAGGGCTTCGATCTGGTCTTCTTCATACAGACCAAACTCTTTCGCCAGCTCCTCGCGCGCAGCGGGTTCGCCACGGTCGGCAAGGCGCTGCAGGATCAGCTCACGGCTGGGAATGGGGTTGTCGTATTTTTCCGCTTCGCGAGCGGCCTCGGGATCGAGGGATTGCCAATCGGCCATCAGAAGGGGTTCACCTTGGGGTATATAGATATGAATTCTGGCATAGGCCTATTGAAACCGGAAATGTCTGGCTTGGACAGCCCCCGCTGCGGTGCATAGACAGCAGTATTAGGCCTGTGGAATCAACGGGTTGAATTTTTTGAATTTTTTTTTGATTGGGGGCTTTACAGCCCTGGGGAGCGTCCGTATAGTGCGCACCACAACGACGGACAACCCCGAAGTTGTAGTAGAGATGAACGGCGCTGTAAAGCATCTTTTAATCTCGAATGTGTGCCCAGGTGGCGGAATTGGTAGACGCGCTGGTTTCAGGTATCAGTGACCGCAAGGTCGTGGAAGTTCGAGTCTTCTCCTGGGCACCAAATATTTTCAAGTAACAGATGACCAAGGATCTGTTACTACTGTGTGAAAGCTGACGATAGTCGCCTTCAACAGATGATGCAAAGCTTTGCCCAGGTGGCGGAATTGGTAGACGCGCTGGTTTCAGGTATCAGTGACCGCAAGGTCGTGGAAGTTCGAGTCTTCTCCTGGGCACCATACAAAAACCCACTAGCTTGCTAGTGGGTTTTTTCTTGCCTGCGATTTACCCCCTGCCGCCGTTCGTGGCACAAGGCCGCGCCTACAGGGGCCGTGCAAACCTGTTCAGAAGGTTTTCTCGAATTTGAGTGCTACCTCAGTCTGCCGATAGGCATACGCCCAGTCGATGCTGCTGTCATTGACCGTGCGCTTCACATACAGGTTGGGCACCACGCTGGCAACGGCAAACCGTGGCATGCCCAGGTTGGCGATATAAATCTGCTGCCGGTCCCTGCGCAAACCACCCAGAAAAGCATCTTCCTCGTCGTAGCGGGTTTCCCGGTACAAGGCCGTGAGGCTCAGGCTTACGCCCACGTCGAACATGCGGTACACGCCCAGGTTACCCATGTATTCGCGGTTACTGGCCGAGGCTTCGGCCTGCGTGCGTCGGGTGTAAGTAATGCCGCCAAACACCAGGGTGCGGCTGTCGAGCAAGTACGAAAGCGACCCGCCCAGCGTCCGTTCGTCGAAATCATCGAAATAATCGCGCTGCTCGCCCTGAAAGCGAAAGTGCTTGTACTGCCCGACCAGGCCTGTACGCCAGCGATCGGTCAGCGCGTACTTCCACTCCCCTCTCATGCCGCTGGCCTGGTACTTGGTGTGGTGGTTGCTGTAGTAGGTTTCGAACAATGGTGTGAACGACGCGTCATGCAGCGCGCTGAGGTAGTTGTAGCCGGCATACAGCACGCTGGTGTTTTCGTCGTACCAGGTTTGCGGTGCCTCTTCGCTGTGCCGGTGGTAGTCATTGCCATAGCTGAGGCCGCGCACCAGCAGGTGGTGGTTACCGCTCAGCTGCAGGCGGCGCTCGGCAGCCAGGTCGTAGACCAGACTGGATGATTTGATCGGGTCAGGCATCTTGCGGCTGTAGTCCACGCACTCAAGGACGAAGCACACCTGAGTGGTGGTGAGCATGCCGTTGCCCTGGTTGATATTGCTGTTGTAGCCAAAGCCTGCCGATAGCGACCCGTGCCAGCTGTCGCGCTCGTCCAGGGCGTGCTGGTAGCCCTGCAGAATGGGCAGTACCGCCTCCGGCAGTTCGGCCAGTTTCACTTCATCGAAAAGCGCCTGGGCCTCTGCAGACTGGTTGTCCTCGAACAGGGTCCTGGCCAGTTCCAGCTTGGCCCGCACATGCCCGGGCTCCAGCGCGATGGCCTGGCGAAGGGCTTCGATAGCACGCCCATGCTCACGCTGCTGGCGCGCCAGCATGCCCTCGGCAAGGTACACCAACGCCTCTTCATGCCCAGCCAATTGCCGATAGCGCGCTACAAATTGCCTGGCTTTTTCCCATTGCTGAAGGTTGAGCGCCACATAGATGGCTGGCCCCAGGTCTTGCAACGTGTTTTGCACATTGTAGGTCTGGCCTTCGATGGTAATCAGCGAGGCATCATGCTCGGCAGGGTCGGCCCTGGGCACATGGGTGCGTTCACGTTCATCGACATTTCGGTCGATCTTGTTCAACAGTTGCCGGGTATCGTCTTCATCAGCGAGCAGTGCCGGGCACTGGGTGGCCAACAGGCACAGCGAGAGAATGCGCAAGGACGCAGAACGCGACATGGGATAAGTCCAGCCAGGAAATGACAGCAGGAAAAGAGGGCGCTATGCGCCCTCTCCTTTCTTGCGCTTGCGGGTTACTGCTTGGCACCGCCGAAGGCGATGTTGCTGGCGGCGGTGGCGCCTTTGTAGATACCTGCCAGCGCCTGAGCGTTGGCGCCGTAGAAGCGGCCTTCAATGTTGCTACTGCGGGCGAAGGTGCCGTTGGAGGCAATGCTGGTACCGGCGAAGTTGAGAGTACCCACAGTACCGGTGATGGTGCCCGAACCCGAGCCGTAGTTAGCGGTCAGCACGCCCGAAGTAACGCCTGCGCCGGTGCCGGGGTTGTATTGTTTGACCCCGACCACGTTGTATTTGGCGTTGACCAGGGTCGGCATGGCGGTGGTCGGGTTCTCGCCCGAGTACCACACTGCACGGCTGCTACTGGACAGGTTCAAGTCGGTGCTGTTGTCAGGCTGGGTGCCGGTTTTGCGTGGCGCCCACTCACCGAAATAAACCTCGTTGCCGGTTACCTTGGCGATGACTTCGCCGCCAAACTCCGGAAACCCTTCCTGAGGATTGGAGATCTGGCGGTAGGCATACACGGCCGTGTTATAGGCGTAGTTGTTTTTCCAGGTTTCAGAAATTTTGGTAGCGCCGCCCAAGGTGATATGCGCCGAGGTAAAGCCTGGGGTAGCAATCACGGCATTAGTCTGATTAATAGGGCCAGCGGCAAAACTGACGACCTTGGAAGTATCTGCAAGCGTGGGTGAGTTGCTGGTCGGCATTGCAATGCCAGCAGTACCCACGGCCATCAGATTGGATTGCGCCGCTTTAACCAGCGTGGACGAAGAACCGCCGGCCACAGGGGCAGCAAAGCTGGTGGATGCCACAAGCGACAAGGCAGAAACCATAAACAGTTTTTTCACAACAACCTCCTAGTTAAGATGTAAAAAACCACTATTTTTTAATACTAAAAAATAGCCAAAAAACCTTTAGATACTTTAGATACTTTAGAACCTGACAGTAAATCCGGCCTTCAACGTACGCCCCGGCGCTGGCATCATGACGCGCGCCAACGGGTCAATGTAATAACGGTTGGTGATGTTATTAACGCCCATCTCGAGGTCGAGACTTTTATTGACCTGGTAACTGGCATAGGCATCGAATACCCAAACAGGGTGCCATTGGAATGGCCGATTGCCCGTGGTCACCGCTAACGAGCCGTTACGGATCCACTCTTCTTCGTCCTCGTTCTTGGCACTGGAGTGGTAGGTCATGCGCCCACCCAACTCCAAGGCCTCGCCGAACAGGCGAACGCCGCCATCCAGATCAATGGAATACTTGGGCTGCAGGCTGGTACGGGCGAAGGTGGTCGGGAAGCCTGCGGTGACGCACGTGCTGTAGTCCCGTTGGAAGAAGGGCTCCAGGGTAGCCGCGTACTCTTTGTCACACAGCTCCTGCTTGAGGCGGTACGTACCCCCCAGATTGACAAAATAACGTCCCGTATCGAAACGAGTTTGTAACTCGATGCCGGAGTATTTCTTTTTGTCGAATTGAACAATATTGAAATAGTAATCGCGATCGATGAAGTCACGAATTTCATTCTTATAGTAATTTATCCGAAAATCGGCATAGCGAAAATCAGGCATGAACCCGCGAAGGTCGTGTACGTAACCCGCCTCCCAGTTGTAAGAATGTTCCGGCCCTACTGCACTCGCCCTGCGCAAACCACCGAAGGTCGACTGGGTCGCTTCATACACCGAAGGAAAACGTACAAACTCGCTGTAACGTATATAAATGCGCGCCCTGTCTGTCAGCAAAAAAGTAGCGCCAAACATGGGCGTCCATGCCGTGCCTTGCAGTTTGTCGGGTTTGCTCCAGCGGTCGTTTTCGCTGACTTCTTCAACCACCGCGCCTTCATTAGCGTACCCGACATAACGCAAGGCATTGCCATTGCCACCCTGGGCATTGGAGACTGTCTCTTTCAGATCAACTTCACCGTTACGAAACTTGTTGGTCGCCGTGTCAATCCTGAAGCCGTCATAATCGGCAGTAAACGAAGTTTTATTTTTATAGAGGTAGCCATCAACGGTGGTATTGGCCAGTTCTATCTCCACCATTTCATCGACCATCTCGTCAGGCAAACCCCAAGACTCAACCTCCGCCCGCAAGCCATCACGGAACGCCTGCGCCTCCGTTGCCGTCATCAGCTCCCGGTAGCTGAACGCCTGGCCCACAACCGCCGACGTATCCCCCCAGCCGGCATCCTTGTTCTTGCGGTGCTTGGCCAGGCCATCATCGAACGCGCTGTAATCGGCAAACCGTGCGCCAGCGTTCAGCACCAGCCAAGGCGTAGCCGACCATTCGTTATTGAACGTGAAGTTGAACTCCTGCCGGCTACCACTGCGTGTGCCCACAAAATTGCCTACCCAGGCGGCCAGGTTGGTAGAGCCCACGTCAGCAGCTGCCTGCTGGGCCAGCTTCTCGTCGCTGAAGTTACCGGCCAGGGTCAGCACCAACGAATCGGTAAGCTGCATACGGTTGCTCAGGTTCACGCCCCAGCGGTCGTGGTCGGAAACCTGCAATGCCCTGGCCAATACATTGAAGCGGCCATCGGTATTGGGCAGGCGCTGCGGCGCTGCACCGCAACTGGCGGCAGTGCCGGCCGCCATGCATCGAACGTAGTTGTTGTAGCCAACATCCTGGTCGCTTACGAAGGTGGCCGCGATGCCATACACTTCGTCACCGTTCTGGTGGCGGCGCGAGTTGTTCTGGGTCATCCACACCCCGGCCTGCAGGTCGATCAGGGGGTTTTCATCAGGGTTCCAGTTGTAGGTCAGGCTGTAGGTGTCCTGCTTGATCTCGCTGTAGGGGAACTGCAGCGCATAATCCTCACCTTCGGGTTTGTTTCTCACCATGTAACTGATCAGGTACGGAACGCTTTCACCAAACTCCTGCTCGCTGCGCATATACGTCAACTTGAGGCTTTGCTGGTCAGGCAGGTACCACGTGCCCTTCAACAGTGAGGTGCGCATTTCGCTGGATGTGTTGACCACCTCCTGCCCAGGTGCGTACAGGTTGGCAACGTAACCTGTCGCAACAGCGCCCGACACATTCCCGCCTTGCACAGCGCTCGCTTCGTCCCACCATTTGTCAGTCTGATAACGCTGGCTGCCGCCCTTTCCGCTGTAGTAGTTACCCTTCTTTCGGTAGCTGTAGGCCGCCAGTAAATCGAAGTCATCATGACGGGCGCCGGCAGCGATACGGAAGGCGTTGTCGTTAAAGTCGAAATCGGTGCCACGGTTCTGGGTGTGTGGCGACACTTGCATGATGGCCTTGTTGCCTACCGCCAGCTGGCCGTTGTAGCCAGAAGAAACACCCTCGATATCGCGGTAGTCCTTGCCGAAGTAATCCATGGCCGTTTCGTCGGGCTTGACCGAGTTGGTGGCGGTTTCGCTCTTGATCTCCAGGCCAAACTGCTCGCCGGGCCGCACGATATCCTCGGCTTCCAGGGTTTTGATCTGTACCGAGCCGCCCACGCCACTCTTCACACCCGGGGTCATGGAAGGCCCCTTTTCCACAGCGATGCTGCCGATCATGCTGGGGTCTACATAGTTGCGGTTGGAGACGCCCGCCGACCCCATCCACACCGAGCTTGCCTGCTCGGTGCCGTCCACGGTGACCGGAATACGCCCCTCACCCTGGATACCGCGAATATTCGGGTCCAATGCACCGCTGTTGCGGGCATCACCGCTGTAAACCCCATTCAGCCCACGGAAAACATCCCCGACCGATGCGCCTTTGTAGCGCTCAAGCTCCTTCTTGCCGACATAGGCGCCAGAAATGTCCTTGCGGTAGACGTCGCTCTTGCCCTTCTCATCCTTGTCTTCCCACTCCCCTTTCACCTCCAACGCTTCCAGCACCTGCAGGCCTTTCTGCGAGGTGCCGGCCTTGCTCATCTCTTCTTCATATCCGGCCGGCAGCTCGATCTCGATCGGCCCCATGCTGGGTGCGGAAGATGGCGCGGCCGCCGCTTCGCCCTCGGCCAGTGCAAGGGGGCTGGCAAGCGCCAGCAGGACGGACCAGGCCAGCGGCTTGAGGCGCATTGGCGAGGGCGTTGTGGTAAGCAAGGGCATGGCGAGACCTGTGTTTATCGGTACATGGCAGTTTCATGGCCACTCTGCGGCGGCGATGTGATACTACCGATAAACGCAAATGAATCTCGTTTAGCTTTGTATGCTTTTCGCAAAAATACCTATGCGCTCAGGGCCTCGGTCTTCAGCGCTTTTTGCCAAAGATGGACTTAGGCGTACGCCCAAAGTAACGGGTAAAGGCGACCGTGAAATTGTTCGGGTACTTGTAGCCCACTTGCCACGCGGCCTGGGCCACTTGCTGCCCGGACTCGAGCAGGGTCATGGCCTTGCGCATGCGCAGGTCCAGCAGCATGCGTGCCGGGGTGGTGTCGAACAGGTGGCGGAAGCCTTCCTTAAGCTTGTGCTCGTTCATCCCCACAGCGGTCGCCAGGTAGTCCACGGTCAGCGGCGTATGTAACTGATCACAGAGAATGTTGCGGGCCCGCTCGATGCGCTCGATGTCGCGGGTGCCCAGCGGCGAGGCTGCGCCCTCCTGCGGCGCCAGCAGGTTGAACTGCTCCGACAGCAGGCTGAGGGTATGTATATGCAGGTCCAGCCGGTTGCACGGGTTCAGCTCACCGGCTTGCAGGTAGCGCACCAAGGCCGCTGCATGGGCCTGGGCAGCTTTGGAGCTGCGGCGAAAATCCAGGCGGTTGAGCCGCCCGCTGCCCAACACCTGTGCCGCCCGCTCCTCGCCGACGTATTTGCACAAGGTTGGCTGGTCGATCACCACCCGCAGTTGTGAAGCCGTCTCGTTGGCCTGGTAGCGGCGCTCGCCGGGCGTTGCGCGGAAGGCCGTGATGGTGGTGTGCCCTGCCTCGAAGGCCAGGTTGCTGCCATCCTGGCCGAGGAAGCCCGACTTACCCTGCAAACCCACGGTGACCACCATCACGTGGCCGTCATGGGGGCCGCAAGTTTCTTCGATCAGGGTGCGCACCGGGTGATAGTGCAGGCGCCCCAGCGACAAGCCTTGTTCCAACTGCAACAACTCGGCATGGCACTGGCCGAGGTCTTCGCCCAGCTGCATGCGCATGCGCCCGTCCTGGCCAACCGAACGGTGCCGGGGTTGATCCATGCCGAGGCGGCAACTTCCTTTCACTGTGGTCATGACGGCATCCCTGAACACCCGCGGCCAGCGCTTCGCATAGAAACGGCTCCGGCTCGCATACTTGGCGTGAATGATTCTCATTTAGTATATATCACCTTTTTCAGTGATTCGGCCATGCCTTGTTTCGCTTCACCAAGGTGGTCAAGTACAGGGAGTTACCGTGCCTCAACGTGCAAAACTTGCCAGTCCCCATCATCAAGCCTTGAGTAGCCCTCACCCCTTGCAGGCCTGCTGGGACCTGCAGTTGAACGGGCTGGGCGCCGATGCCTTGCAGGTAGCGCTGGAATGCGGCGTGTTCGACCACCTCAGCACATTCACCGCTGCGCAGCCGCTGGCCGCCACCCTCGCCCTCGACCCGGGCACCACGGGTTACTTGCTTGAACTGTTGTGGAGCCTGGGCCTGCTGGAGCACGACGGGCAACAGCCGCCGCGCTACCGCAACCTGCCGCTGGCCGACCTACACCTGCGCGCTGACGCCGCTGGCTACTGCGGCGATGCCCTGCTGTTTCGTCACAAAGTGCTGCGCCATACTGGCAGCCAGCTTGGCGACTACCTACGCAATGGCCTACCGCAATTACCCGTTGCCCCGGCCGCCTTGGCCAAAGGCTGGGCCAATGCCGCACGGGTACAAATTGCCCAAGAGCAGCGCGCGGTCACCTGCGAGGTAGCCTGCGCACTGCTGGAGGGCTTGCCGGAGTACCCGCAACTGAAACGAATGCTCGACCTGGGCGGTGGCCCCGGCCTGGTCGCCATTGCCCTGGCCCAGCGGCTGCCAGCCTTGCAGGGGGTAGTTTTCGAATATCCCGAGGCCGCCGAAGTGGCGCGTGGCAACATTCGCAGCGCCTGCCTTGACCAACGCCTGCAAGCCGTTGGCGGCGACCTCAACGAAGACGACATCGGCAGCGGCTACGACCTGATCTGGTGCTCCTCGGTGCTGCACTTCGTCAACGACCTCCCCGCCACCCTACAACGCCTGCACAGCGCCTTGCGCCCCGGCGGCCTGCTGGTGTGTTGCCAGGCCGAAGTGCCGCGCGCGCGCCAGGACGCTGCACACGTACTGCCCTACTACCTGCACATGCGCCTGCAAGGCCGCCACATCCTGGCCGAAGGCGAACTGGCGCGCATGCTCCAGGACGCAGGCTGGAACGCGGTGCAACAACTTAACGGCCTACGCTTTCCGGTAACCCCGGTGAACGCGGTCATCGCTCGCAGACCTCTGGTGTGAACTCATGAATGCAACCCGTAATGCCGGCCTGCAATTGCTGTTCGGCTGGCTCAACCTGGCGCTGGCAGTGCCCAGCATCTACCTGATGTTCGGCATGCCACTGGTGATGCGCCAGTATGGCTGGAGCGGCACCGAAATCGGCCTGTTCCAACTGGCCGGGCTGCCGGCAGTGTTCAAGTTCCTGATGGCCGTGCCCGTGCAGCGGGTACGCCTGGGCAAAGGGCACATGGTGCACTGGATGCTACTGCTGGGCGCCGTGCTACTGGTGCTGTACTGGCTGATCGGCCGGCAGAACCTGATTGAGCAACGCTTGCCGCTGTTCGCCATGACCTTTGCCATCAGCATCATCGCCACCTGGATGGACATCCCGCTCAACGCCTTGGCGGTGCAATGGCTGCCGCGAAGTGAACAACTGCGGGCCGGCAGCATTCGCTCGGCAGCCCTGTTCCTTGGCGCGATCATCGGCGGCGGCGCCATGTTGCTGGTGCAGGCCAGGCTGGGTTGGCAGGCACCTTTCCTGATCATGGGGACGGCTCTGGCGGTCGGAGCACTGCCGCTGTGGGCGCTGCGCCGACGGGCACAGCCAAACGAAGCCGAGCATCAAAGCCGGACAGGCTTGGTCGCCGACTGGTTTAGCTTTTTTAGTCAGCCTGGCGCCGCCCAATGGAGCTGGCTGTTGCTGAGCGCCTTTCCGTTTATTGGTGCGGCCTGGCTATACCTCAAACCCCTGATGCTCGACCAAGGTATGCCCATGGAAGACGTGGCCTGGCTGGTGGGTATCGCAGGCGGCACAACCGGTGCCGTGTTCAGCCTGCTTGGCGGCCGCCTGGCTCGCGTGCTTGGCACTGCTCGGGCAATCGTCTTGTATCTGCTGGCCGCGCTGCTGGCCATGCTGCTGCTCACAATCAGCGTGTGGCTGCGCCTGGGCCCGGGCTGGCTGGCTGCCAGTGTGCTGTGCCTGGCAGCAAGCATGGGCGCGGTATCGGCACTGATGTTCGGCTTGACCCTGTTCTTCAGCCGGCGCCGGCAAAATGCCAGCGACTACGGTCTGCAGTCGAGCCTGTTTGTCGTTACACGCTTGGCCGCCCCGGTGGGCGCTGGCTTGCTGCTTGATCGGCTTGGCCAGCATGGCATGCTCGCCTGCCTTAGCGCGGGCCTGCTTCTGGCCCTGCTGTTGGCCTGGCGGGTTCGCAGGGGTATCGCCGCCGGTACACAGGCATTGCTGGCCGAGGACGTCGGCTTGGTCTCCGTTACGGGTAAAGGCGAGCCATGAAGCCAATGCAGCCGATGCAGCCGATAGTCTGCTCATGAATTTCTCGTCACCCGGCCACCTGAGAAACGATTTCGTTTACCATTGTTTCCAAATATGTAGCCGTAAGCGAGGAAGTACCCGCATGACGATCCGCCCGCAACCGCTGATGCGCACCCTGGCCGCCGCCGTGCTGAGTCTGGTCATCGGCGCTCCGGCCGCCATGGCAGACGCACCCGTCAACCTGACCATGTACAACGGTCAGCACAAGGAAATCGGCGAAGCCATCGCCAAGGCCTACGAGGCCAAGACCGGTATTCACATCGATATCCGCAAGGGCAGCAGCAACCAGCTGGCCAGCCAGATCATCGAGGAAGGCGACCGCTCGCCCGCCGACATCATCTACACCGAAGAATCCCCGCCCCTGAACAACCTGGGCGAGCTGGGCCTGCTGGCGAAGATCGACGACGCCACCGCGAACATGATGCCCAAGGAGTACGTAGGCGCCAACGGTACCTGGATGGGTATCACGGCCCGTACACGCATCGTGGTGTACAACCCGAAGAAGGTCGACGAAAAAGACCTGCCAACCACAGTGATGGACTTCGCCAACCCTGAGTGGGAAGGCCGCGTCGGTTACGTACCCACCAGTGGTGCGTTTCAGGAGCAGGCCGTGGCCATTCTGAAAATGCACGGTCGTGAGGCCACCGAAGAATGGCTGACCGGCCTGAAAGCCTTCGGCAAGACCTACACCAACAACATGGTCGCCCTCAAAGCCGTTGAAAAAGGCGAAGTGGCTGCGGTGCTGGTCAACAACTACTACTGGTACGCGCTTGAACGCGAACGCGGCAAACTGGACACCAAACTCTATTACCTGGCGGACGGCGATGCCGGCAACCTGGTAACCATCTCGGGCGCAGCCGTGGTCAAGGCCAGCAAGCACCCGAAAGAAGCCCAGGCCCTGCTCAACTGGATGGCCAGTGAAGAAGGCCAGCGCGTGATCACGCAGACCACTGCCGAGTACCCGCTGCACAAGGGCATGGTTTCTGACCGTGGCCTGAAGCCGTTCAACGAACTGCGCCCGCCGAACATCTCGCCGGCCGACCTGGGTAACGCCGAGGAAGCCATCCAGCTTGAGCGCGAGGTCGGCCTGCTCTGATGACTGCCGCCCTGTCCGAGCCGGCGCCGGTACGTTTCGTACCGCGCCGCAAGCGCCCCTCCATCTGGGTAGTGCTGCCTGTGCTGTTCCTGGTGGCGATGAGCCTGCTGCCACTGGCTTATGTCGCCATCAAAGCCTGGGAAGCCGGCTGGCGCGAAGCCCTGCACCTGCTGTGGCGCCCGTTTGTCTGGGGGCTGATGCGCAACACCCTGATGCTGATGGTCGGGGTGACGCTGACCTGCATGGTGGTCGGCCTGGCGCTGGCCTGGCTGCTGGAGCGCAGCAACCTGGCAGGCCGCCGGCTGTGGGGCGTGGTGTTGTGCCTGCCGTTCGCCGTACCATCGTTCGTCAGCAGCTTCACCTGGGTGTCGCTGAGTTCGGACTTCGAAGGCCTCGGCGGGGCGATCCTGGTCATGGCCTTGTCCAAATACCCGCTGGTGTTCCTGCCGGTGGCGGCGACCCTGCGTAACGTCGACACCTCGCTGGAGGAGTCGGCGCGCACCCTGGGTTGCAGCCGCTGGAGCGTGTTCACCAAAGTCACCCTGCCGCTGCTTTGGCCGTCAATGCTCGGTGGTGCGCTGCTGATTGCCCTGCATATGCTGGTGGAGTTCGGCGCGCTGTCGATCCTCGGCCTGCAGACCTTCACCACGGCCATCTACCAGCAGTTTGAACTGGAGTTCAGCAATGCCAATGCGGCCATGCTGTCTGCGGTATTGCTGGCGATGTGCCTGGTGATGTTGTGGCTGGAACTACGCGTACGCGGCAAGGCCCGCCATGTGCGCATCGGCCAAGGCGTGGCACGCCGCGCGCAACCGGTGCGGCTGCGTGGCTGGGCGCCGCTGGCGCAGCTGTTCTGCGTAGGGCTGGCGGTGCTGGGTAGCGGCATCCCGCTGGCCATGCTCGGCTACTGGTTGAGCGTGGGTTCATCGGCAGCGTTTCCGGTGGCCGCCATCTCCAAAGCGCTGTTCACCTCGTTGTCGGTGTCGCTGGGCGGTGCCGGCTTCTGCGTGCTGCTGGCACTGCCGATCAGCTTCCTGGTGGTGCGTTACAAGGGTCGCCTGGCGATCTGGGCCGAGCGCCTGCCGTACCTGCTGCACGCCCTGCCCGGCCTGGTAATCGCGCTCACTCTGGTATTTTTCGCCCTGCACTACGTGCCGGCGCTGTATCAGACCACGGCCTTGCTGCTGCTGGCCTATGCGCTGCTGTTCCTGCCTCTGGCGCAGTCGCCGGTACGCACCGCGCTGAACAAGGCCTCGCCGACGCTGGAGGAAGCTGCGCGTACGCTGGGTGCGAGCAGCTTTGCTGCGTTCTGCCGGGTCACCCTGCCGATCATCTTCCCCGCGATGGCTGCGGCTTTTGCGCTGGTGTTCCTGGATGCCATGAAAGAGCTGACGGCTACCCTGCTGCTGAGCCCGACCGGGATGACCACCCTCGCCACCGAGGTCTGGGCGCATACAGCCAACGTCGAATTCGCGGCGGCGGCGCCTTATGCGGCGTTGCTGATCGTGGTGTCGGGGCTGCCGGTTTATCTGCTGACTACGCGGATGTATCTGAACAAGGCGTGATGGGTACGCCGTGAGTGCTTTGCCGACGCGTATATCGAGCGCCGCCCGCGCGGCGCTTCGCGGGGCAAGCCCGCTCCCACATTTGTTGCAACGTGCCAAAACTGTCAGGCCATGGTTGTCCACCTTGTTGGCTTGACTTGACCTCTTGGCTGGCGCTAGCGCCGCCCTACCTGTCTAGAGGCATGCACCAAGGCGAGCGCCGCCTCTTTAACAGGCATGGCCACGTTGCAACAAATGTGGGAGCGGGCTTGCCCCGCGAAGCGCCGCGCGGGCGGCGCTCGATCTCACAGGCACAGGAAAAGACAGGTCGAACACCCCCAAGCCCCCAACTCAAGCCCTGAACTGCCCCAGGCTGGCCCTCAGTTGTGCCGCCAGCTCATCCAATACCTTGCTGCTGGCCGTAGTCTGCATCACCACTTCAGCCGAGCGCTCAGCCTGGGCATGGATGGTCTCTACCCGCCCCCGCACCGCCTGGGCACCATTCGCCTGCTGCTCAGCCGCTCGGGTGGCCAGGCCGATGGCCGCATGCACCTGCTCCACCGCCGCCTGCACAGACTGCTGCCGGCGCTCGTTGTCACGTAGTACCAACAAGCCTTCACTGGCCTTGAGCCCGGCCTGGCTAATGGTGGCCACGGCCTCCTTGGCACCCTTCTGCAGCGCCGCGATGTGCGACTGGATATCACCCGTTGAGCTTTGCGTCTTGCTCGCCAGCGCCCGCACCTCATCGGCCACCACGGCAAACCCGCGCCCGGTCTCACCTGCCCGGGCAGCTTCGATGGCCGCGTTCAGCGCCAGCAGGTTGGTCTGCTCGGCAATGCCGTGGATCACCGTCAGCACCACTTCGATCTGCTCGCTCTGCTTGGCCAGGCGCTCGATCACCTGAGAGCCAGCATCCACTTGGCCAGCCAGGTTTTCGATCAAACCGGCCAGCTGGGTAGACGTGCGGCTGTTTTCATCCGTGGCCTGGCGGATATCCACGACTTGCTGCAACGCCGCCTGCATCGCATGGCTTTCGGCCTGGGCTTCGTCGGCCATGCTCGAAAGGTCGCGCAGGCTGGCCGCCACTTCATCGCGCTGCAGCGCAGCAGCAGCGTCGGCACCGGCGTTGCGCTGAGCCATCGCGCCAATTTCCACGCCGGTGCGCTGCGCCACTTCCCCCGCCTCGCGCACGATCGGTTGCAGCTTGTCGACAAAGCGGTTCACCGCCGATGCCATATCACCAATTTCATCGCGGCTGTCGAGCGGCACGCGCTTGGTAAGGTCACCTTCACCGGCCGCCAGATCGTTCAGGGCGCCAATCAGCAAACGCAGCTTGCTCAACACGCGACGACCAAGCACCAGCGCCACCACCAGCAGCACGCCCACGCCAACGAGCACCAGACCCAGACCGATGCGCCAGCGCAGCTCGGCGGCGGCTTCGCGCACGGTCTGAGCGGTATTGGCCTGCATTGCGGCAGCACTGCCTTGGGCCTTCTCCAGGCGTTCGCGCAGGGTCTTGCCACTGTCGGCAGCAGCGCCGACCAGGCTGTCACCAACCAGTTGTTCACCACTGGCGATCAGTGCCGCAAAGCGTTGATCCAGGGCCTTGAGCTCCTGATCAACACCGGCGGTGGAAACACCCATCAGGACTTTGCCGATCTCGGCACCATTGGGGTTGATCGAGGCTTCGACGAAATACACCGACGGATCGCGGCGCGCAGCTTCGAGCACCTTGTCCAGCGCTCGCTCACCCTGGCCCTTCTCGATCAGCGCCTGATTGATCGGGTTTTGCCGGTTCAGGTAGCGGGTCAGGTGCTGGCCCTGGGCGTCGTCGTAGATCACGAACAGCACGTTGGGGTTGCGCTGGGCACGCCGGGCAAAGTCCGAGAGCACCGGCACGTCGTTGTCCCAGATCGCCCTCGGGGCGACTGAAGCCAGCAGCTCGGCCATGTCGTTGGCGGAGTCCTTGAGGTTCTTTTCCAAGGTGTTGCGCAGTTGCTGCTGTTCGCTTTGCAGGCGCTCCGACAACCCGGCGCTCAGGCGCTGGCGGGTGCTGCTGGACAGGCCGTCGAGACCCGAGCGTACATCCTGCCCGGCCTGCTCCAGGTCGCTGGCCAACTGCCGGCTGTCGTTACCCAGACGTTCGCCAAGGTCGGCTTCCAAGGCAGTGACCGTGCTTCGAGTGAGCGCAACGGCAACCAGCACCTGCACCAAAAGAGCGATACCAAGGGCAACAAACACAGGCCGCAAAAGGCGGCTTCGTAACAGTGAGAGGATGGCAGACACGGTGTAACCCTCGTGTTTTCTGGCGCCACTATTTTGATGGCATCTACAGAAACTTCTTACAGCAAGGGTTGTGCCGGGGGCAGCAGGCAAATGCGCCAAGGTCTAGCAATGGGCTTTCCTGTACCGGCCTCTTCGCGGGCTCGCCCGCTCCCACAGGAATTGCACATATTCTGAAACCTGTGGAGGTCCTGTGGGAGCGGGCAAGCCCGCGAAGAGGCCGGCACAGGATTAATCCATAAACAAAAACGCCGCAGCCCCTTTCAGGGCCACGGCGTCAGATCAGCCTGGAGGGCAGATCAGGCGAACGGGTGACGCAGCACGATGGTCTCGTTGCGGTCCGGGCCGGTGGAGATGATATCGATCGGCGCGCCAACCAGCTCTTCGATGCGCTTGATGTAAGCGCGAGCAGCTTCTGGCAGGGCTTCCAGGGACTTGGCGCCCACGGTCGACTCGCTCCAGCCTGGCATCGTTTCGTACACCGGCTCCAGGCCGATGTAGCTGTCGGCGTCGGACGGGGCATCATTGACGGCGCCGTTTGCGTCCTTGTAACCGACACAGATGTTGATGGTTTCCATGCCGTCCAGCACGTCCAGCTTGGTCAGGCAGATGCCCGAGATGCTGTTGACGTCGATGGCGCGACGCAGGATGACGGCATCGAACCAGCCGCAACGGCGGGCACGGCCAGTGGTGGAGCCGAACTCGTGACCACGCTTGGCCAGGCCAGCGCCGGTTTCGTCGAACAGTTCGGTCGGGAACGGACCGGAACCAACGCGAGTGGTGTAAGCCTTGGTGATACCCAGGATGTAGTCCAGGTACATCGGGCCAACACCGGAACCGGTGGAGATGCCACCAGCGGTGGTGTTGGAGCTGGTGACGTACGGGTAGGTACCGTGGTCGATGTCCAGCAACGAACCCTGGGCGCCTTCGAACATGATGTCCTTGCCAGCACGACGCAGGTTGTGCAGCTCGGCAGTGACGTCGAGCATCATCGGCTTGAGCAGTTCGGCGTATTCCATGCATTCGTCCAGCGTCTGCTGGAAGTCGATGGCCGGCTCTTTGTAGTAGTTCACCAGCTGGAAGTTGTGGTAGTCCAGCAGCTCACCGAGCTTGGCGGCAAAACGCTCACGGTGGAACAGATCACCGATACGCAGGCCACGGCGGGCAACTTTGTCTTCGTAGGCTGGGCCGATACCACGGCCGGTGGTGCCGATCTTGGCTTCGCCACGGGCTTTTTCACGGGCCTGGTCCAGGGCCACGTGGTACGACAGGATCAGCGGCGCAGCCGGGGAGATGCGCAGGCGCTCGCGCACCGGTACGCCCTTCTCTTCCAGCTTGGTGATTTCGCGCATCAGGGCGTCCGGAGCAACGACCACGCCGTTGCCGATCAGGCACTGTACGCCTTCACGCAGGATGCCGGACGGAATCAGGTGCAGAACGGTCTTTTCACCGTTGATCACCAGAGTATGACCCGCATTGTGGCCACCCTGGTAGCGCACTACGGCGGCAGCATGTTCGGTCAGCAGATCGACGATCTTGCCTTTGCCCTCATCACCCCATTGGGTGCCCAGGACGACGACATTCTTACCCATTACATTGGTCCTCATTCACGCAAACTTGGTTGCCGGCCTGTTGCCGACGCAGAAACTCACTGGGCCAGCGGCAGAACCTGCCAGCGCCCGTCTTGCTGAATCAATTGCCGATCACAATCCGCCTCGAGAGCAGCACTCAACGGCTGGCCAGGCAGGGCCTGGACCACACGCTGGCCCTCGTTGCGCAACTGGCAGACTTGCTGCCAGAGGGCCGCGTCGCCACTGTCCGGCATCCAGATGCCGCCCGTTGGCAATACGACCTCCGCTCGCCCCAGTGTGACCAGGGTCTTCAAATCCGTGGAGAAACCGGTGGCCGGCCGTGCCCGGCCAAAGTCGGCGCCGATGTCGTCGTAGCGCCCGCCCTGGGCGATCGATTGACCCTCGCCCGGCACGAACACGGCGAACACCACGCCGGTGTGATAGTTGTAGCCGCGCAGCTCGCCGAGGTCGAAGTACAGCGGCAGGTCCGGGTAGCGCGACGCCAGGCGATCGGCGATCGACAGCAGGTCGTCCAGCGCCGCCAGCACGCCGGCCGGGGCACGGCCCAGGCGCACGCGAGCTTCGGCCAGCACTTCACGGCCACCGCACAGCTCGACCAGTGCGCGCAGCATGTTGCCCAGGTCCTTCGGCAGGTCGGCAGTCAGCGCCTGCACTTCATCGACGGCCTTGCGCTGCAGGGCGTCGAACAGCTGCTGCTCGACCGCACCGGACAGGCCGGCAGCACGGGCCAGGCCGCGGTAGATACCGACGTGGCCCAGGTCCATGTGTACGTCCGGCACATCAGCCAGTTGCAGCGTGGCCAGCATCAGGCTGATGACTTCCACGTCGCTCGTCGGGCTGGCATCGCCATACAGCTCGGCGCCCAACTGGATCGGGCTGCGCGAGGTGGACAGCGCACGCGGCTGGGCGTGCAGCACGCTGCCGGCGTAGCACAGGCGGCTCGGGCCTTCACGGCGCAGGGTGTGTGCGTCGATACGCGCCACCTGCGGGGTGAAGTCGGCGCGGAAGCCCATCAGGCGGCCGGACTGTGGGTCCACTACCTTGAAGGTGCGCTGATCCAGGTCCTGGCCGGCGCCGGTCAACAGCGACTCCAGGTACTCGATATGCGGAGTGACGACCAGCTCGTAACCCCAACTCTGGAACAGGTCCAACACCTGGCGGCGCGCGATCTCGATGCGCGCAGCCTCAGGTGGCAGTACTTCCTCGATGCCATCTGGCAGCAGCCAGCGGTCTACCGTTGCCATTACGCCATTTCCCCTCTGGTCCGGGCGACTTGCCAGCAGGCGAGCCGTCAGTAAAGCCGGTATCGCGCACAGCAGCGGGCAGCACTGATCCCAGCGCAGCCACCGTACCCGACACCCTCAAATTGCCTTGCGAGCTGACCAAACCGTCAACTGGCGCTTTGCCAATCAACCTTTCAGACGCAAAAAAGCCGGGAAATTTCCCGGCTGCCTCATCATACACCCCTTTTCATTCAGGATGCACCCCGCCTGGTGTTTTAGCTGCCAGGCGGGGCGCCGCTGCATGAAAATCAGGGCCTGAGCATCACGGCTTGCTCTTGTCCAGGTAGCGGAAGAACTCGTTCTTCGGGTCCAGGACCAACACGTCGCTTTTGCTCGAGAAGCTCTCGCGGTATGCCTGCAGGCTACGGTGGAACGCATAGAAATCAGCGTCCTGGCTGTAGGCCTTGGCATAGATGGCGGCCGCCTGGGCGTCGCCGTCACCGCGGGTTTCTTCTGCTTCGCGATAAGCTTCGGCCAGCAGCACACGTCGCTGACGGTCGGCATCGGCACGAATACCTTCAGCCAGTTCGTTACCCTTGGCACGGTGCTCGCGGGCTTCACGCTCACGCTCGGTGCTCATGCGGTCGAACACGCTGCGGTTGACTTCCTTCGGCAGGTCGATGGCCTTGACGCGCACGTCGACCACCTCGATACCCAGCTCCTTGCTGGCCATGCGGTTCAGCGATGCAGTGATGTCAGCCATCAGTGCGTCACGTTCACCGGAAACCACCTCGTGCAGGGTACGTTTACCGAACTGGTCACGCAGGCCGCTTTCCAGACGACGCGACAGGCGCTCGTCGGCGATCTGCTTCATGCCCGACGTGGCGGTGTAGAAGCGCTCGGCATCCTTGACGCGCCACTTGGCGTAGGCGTCGACCATCACCGCTTTCTTCTCCAGGGTCAGGAACCGCTGGGTCGGGGCGTCGAGGGTCATGAGGCGGGCGTCGAACTTGCGCACCTGG
Source organism: Candidatus Pseudomonas phytovorans (assembly GCA_029202525.1). NCBI lineage: Bacteria > Pseudomonadati > Pseudomonadota > Gammaproteobacteria > Pseudomonadales > Pseudomonadaceae > Pseudomonas > Candidatus Pseudomonas phytovorans. Next base: position 1,106,083 of record CP119325.1, on the reverse strand, counting down.
TTCACGTACGGAATCTTCACGTGCAGGCCTGGCTGAACATCCGCCTGGACCACCTTACCGAAGCGCAGCAGTACCGCACGCTCTGTCTGGGACACGATGTAGAAGCTGTTCCAGGCGACGATGCCCAGAACGACGGCGGCGATCAGGGCGATCAGCGATCTATTGCTCATCAGCGGCTCTCCCTAGTACGCACCGGCTGTTGCTGTTGCAGGTCCTGCGCCGCACGGGCGGCCGCATCGTTGACCGATGGCGACACGCCGGAGGTTGGCGCGGCCGGGTTGCGGCTGCCTTCGACCATCTTGTCCAGCGGCAGGTAGAGCAGGTTGTTCTGCCCGTCCTTGGTTGCCACCATGACCTTGCTCGAATTGCTGTAGACCTCTTGCATGGTCTCCAGGTACAGACGCTGACGGGTCACGTCAGGTGCCTTGTGGTACTCGGTAACCAGCTTGGTGAAGCGGTCGGCCTCACCCTTGGCCCGGGCGATGACTTCGTCGCGGTAACCGTTGGCGTCCTCGATGATGCGCTGGGCCTGACCACGGGCTTCCGGCACCACGCCATTGGCGTAGGACTCGGCCTGGTTGCGGGCACGCTGCTCGTCTTCGCGGGCACGGATCACGTCGTCGAAGGCTTCCTGCACTTCACGCGGGGCTGCCGCGCTCTGTACGTTGACCTGGGTAACGGTGATACCGGTACGGTAGTTGTCGAGGAAGCGCTGCAGGCGTTCGCGGATATCCACGGCCATTTGCTCACGGCCTTCAGTCAGCACCTGGTCCATCGAGGTGGAACCCACCACATGGCGCAGGGCACTGTCGGTCGCGTGCTGCAGGCTCACCTCAGGCTGGTCGACGTTAAGCACGAAGTCCTGCAGGTTGCTGATCTTGTACTGGACGGTCAGCGGCACCTCGACGATGTTCTCGTCTTCGGTCAGCATCTGGCCCTGTTTGGTGTAGGCACGCTCACGCGTGACGTTTTCCATGTACTTGCGATCAATCGGCGGGAAGTAGATGTTCAGGCCGGGACCGACCGTCTCATGGTACTTGCCGAAGCGCAGCACCACGGCCTGCTCCTGCTCGTCGACCACGTACACGGCACTGTACAGCCAGATGGCAGCCAGCACCGCCAGGCCAATGCCCAGCAGGCCAAGGCCACCGCCCTTGCCGACATTGCGGTCACCGCCGCCACGTTTCTTGTTACCGCCGAACATGCCGTTCAGGCTGTCCTGCAGTTTGCGGAAGGCCTCGTCCAGATCCGGCGGACCTTTCTTGTCACCACCACCGCCACCGCCACCACGGCGGCCGCCCCAGGGATCCTGATTGTTCGAGTTGCCACCCGGCTCGTTCCAAGCCATAGCGCTCTCCATCTGATAAAGCAAAGACGCGCCCACGGCGCGCCGTCCAATGCTACAGAATGCCTGTCACTGCTGCCCGGCGACCTCGACGGGCATTTATTGCAAAGTGTGTTGCTCGACAAACACTTGCGGCTCCATGCCTTCGCGGCTGACCAGGCGATTCAATTCGACCATGGGCAGTCGCACGCTCAGCAGGCTACGCCCTTCTTCATCATGCTCTTCACTGCGCACTGCACCCAAAGCAAAGAATTGCGCGCGCAAACGGGCAAAACGCTGCTCCAGGCACAAGGTACCGACAAACAGATCATTCCCCAGCAACTCGGCAATCGCCTGGCCAACCAGCTCCAGGCCACGCCCATCGCGTGCCGATACCCAGACCCGCTCCGGCTTGCCATCGGCATTACGCTGGATCTGCGGCTCGACATCTTCGAGCAGGTCGAGTTTGTTATACACCTCGAGGATCGGCAAGCCTTCAGCGCCAATCTCGCCCAACACGGCCAGTACCTGCTCGATCTGTTCCATGCGCTCAGGCTCATGGGCGTCGATCACATGCACCAGCAGGTCGGAGTTGCTCGACTCTTCGAGCGTAGCCCGAAATGCCTCGACCAGCTTGTGCGGCAGATGGCGAATGAAGCCGACGGTGTCGGCCAGCACGATCGGCCCCAGGTCGTTGAGCTCGAGCCGGCGCAGGGTCGGGTCGAGGGTGGCGAACAGCTGGTCCGCGGCGTACACCTCGGATTCGGTCAGGGCGTTGAACAGCGTGGATTTGCCGGCGTTGGTGTAGCCCACCAGCGAAACTGAAGGAATATCCGCGCGCTTGCGCCCGCGACGCGCCTGTTCACGCTGGCTACGTACTTTTTCCAGGCGTGACTTGATCTGGCGAATGCGTACGCGCAGCAGGCGGCGGTCGGTTTCCAGCTGTGTTTCACCCGGGCCACGCAGGCCGATACCACCTTTTTGTCGCTCAAGGTGAGTCCAGCCGCGCACCAGCCGCGTGCTCATGTGATCAAGCTGGGCCAGTTCGACCTGCAGCTTGCCTTCATGGGTACGCGCCCGTTGGGCGAAAATATCGAGGATCAGCCCGGTACGGTCGAGCACACGACACTCGAACACTCGTTCAAGGTTGCGCTCCTGACTGGGCGTGAGGGTATGGTTGAAAATCACCAGGTCTACCTGTTCGGCATGGACCAGGTCGTGCAGCTCTTCGACCTTGCCACTGCCAATCAGGTATTTGGCGGAAGGCTGATGCCTTGACACCGTGACCAGCGAAACAATGTCGGCACCGGCCGACAATGCCAGTTCCTGAAACTCCTGCGGGTCTTCGCGCGCCTCAGGGTTCTGACCTTCCAAGTGAACGAGCAACGCCCGCTCACCACCACCGTGGCGCTCAAAGAACAATGCAGGCTCCTATCAGGCGTTGCCTGGCTCGCTGTCGCCGTGCTCGCCGTCGGTCGGGCTTGGCAGGCGGACCGGACGGGCCGGAACCACTGTCGAAATGGCGTGTTTGTAGACCATCTGGCTGACGGTGTTCTTCAGCAGAACCACGAACTGATCGAACGATTCGATCGAGCCCTGCAGTTTGATGCCGTTGACCAGATAGATGGATACCGGAACCTTTTCTTTTCTCAAGGTGTTCAAGTAAGGGTCTTGTAGCGAATGCCCTTTTGACATATGCCGCACTCCTGTAAGGATAAATAATAGAAAATCAAGAAAATCGATAAATTAGGCCGCCCCTTCGCAAGAATAGACGGCAATCAGCAGGGACTCAGCTCAATATGGAGATGGCCCCAAGGTATTTCAAGGTGCGGGACAGATTGTCGCAGGCCATGCTGTCAAGCCAGTGCACATCAGGCCAGCCACGCAACCAGGTGAACTGCCGCTTGGCCAGCTGCCGGGTAGCGATGATACCGCGTTCTCGCATCTCATTCTCATTTAGCGTGCCATCCAGATAATCCCAGACCTGGCGATACCCCACTGCCCGTATAGACGGCAGCCCGGCGTGCAAGTCACTTCTGGCTCGCAGCGATCGGACCTCGTCAACGAAGCCCTGTTCCAGCATCTGCGAAAATCGTAACGCAATTCGCTGATGCAAAATGTGACGATCTGTAGGAGCAATCGCCAAACTCGCGACAGTATAGGGCAAATGTCCGCCAGCGCCTGCGTCTGCGCCGCTACTTTCCGCGAATTGACGCTGGCGATGAGCCGTCATGCTCTCGCCGCTCACCCGGTACACTTCCAGCGCGCGGATCAACCGCTGCGGGTCGTTGGGGTGAATCCGCGCCGCCGATTCCGGGTCGATCTCGGCCAACTGGCGGTGCAGTTCGGCCAGCCCCAGCGCCTGGGCCTGGGCTTCCAGGTCGGCGCGCACCGCAGCATCGGCTGCCGGCATGTCGGCCAGGCCATCGATCAACGCCTTGTAGTAGAGCATGGTGCCGCCCACCAGCAACGGGACCTTGCCCCGCGCAGTGATGTCGGCCATGGCCTCCAGGGCATCGGCGCGAAATTGCGCGGCCGAATAGCTCTCGGCCGGGTCGCGAATGTCGATCAGCCGGTGCGGGTGGGCAGCCAGTATTTCTTTCGACGGCTTGGCCGAACCGATGTCCATGCCGCGGTAGACCAGCGCCGAGTCGACACTGATCAGCTCGCACGGCAGCACTTTGGTCAGCTCGATAGCAAGGTCGGTCTTGCCGGCCGCCGTCGGGCCCATCAGGAATATTGCAGGGGGCTTGCCGCTCATTTCATCGACCGCGCAGGAAAAGTTTGTCCAGATCGTCCAGGCCCATCTGGGTCCAGGTGGGACGGCCATGGTTGCACTGGCCACTGCGCTCGGTGTTTTCCATGTCGCGCAGCAGGGCATTCATTTCGGGAATGGCCAGGCGCCGGTTGGCGCGCACGGCGCCGTGGCAGGCCATGGTGCCGAGCAGTTCATTGAGGTGTGCCTGAATACGGTCGCTGGTGCCGTACTCCATCAGGTCGGCGAGCACATCCTGAACCAGGCGGTTGGCCTCGGCCTGCTTGAGCAAAGCCGGGATCTGGCGTATTGCCAGGGTCTCGGGGCCGAGGCGCTGCAGTTCAAAACCCAGGCGCTGGAACCACTGCGCATGCTCTTCGGCGCAATCCGCTTCACGCTGGCTCAGGGCCAGGGTTTCAGGCACCAGCAGCGGCTGGCCGCTAAGGCCTTCACTGGCCATGGCCACCTTGAGGCGCTCGTACATGATGCGCTCGTGGGCAGCATGCATGTCTACCAGCACCAGGCCAACGGCGTTCTCGGCCAGGATGTAGATACCCTTGAGCTGCGCCAGTGCGTAGCCCAGCGGGGGAATGTCACCCTGGCTTTCGGGCAGCGCCGTTACCGGTGCCGCACCGTCTTCCAGCGGTTTGTAAAACTCGCGATACACCGCCTGGGCCTCGGCGGCCGGCAACGGCTGCGACGGGCGTGGGGTGTATTGATACTGGTAACCGGCGCCACTGCCGCCATTGGAGATTGCATGCTGCGGCGTCTGGGGCCGTTCCAGCACTGGCGAGGCCAGGCGCATTTCGCCTTGGGGGCCGAACTCACCGGCCTGCTGGCCAGTGGGGCGGATCATCTCGGATACAGCGGCAGGCGCAGCCAACTGGTCTTCCGGACGCACATCGGCCAGCGCACGGTGCAGGGTGCCATACAGGAAATCGTGCACCGAGCGCCCCTCACGGAAGCGCACTTCGTGCTTGGTCGGGTGCACATTGACGTCGACGCCATTGGGCTCCAGCTCAAGGAACAGCACGAATGTCGGGTGCCGACCATTGAACAGCACGTCACGGTAGGCCTGGCGCACAGCGTGGGCGACCAGCTTGTCGCGCACCGCGCGGCCATTGACGAAGAAGTACTGCAGGTCTGCCTGGCTGCGCGAGAAGGTCGGCAGACCCACCCAGCCCCACAGGCGCAGGCCGTTACGCTCGACGTCGATCGGCAGCGCCTGCTCCATGAAGCCCGGGCCGCAGATGGCACCCACTCGCCGCGCGCGGGCGGTTTCATCATGGGCCTCGTGCAGGCTGAGGATGCTCTTGCCGTTGTGGCGCAGATGGAAGCCGACGTCGAAACGTGCCAGCGCCAGCCGGCGGATGACTTCCTGCAGGTGATCGAATTCGGTTTTCTCGGCTTTGAGGAACTTGCGCCGGGCCGGGGTATTGAAGAACAGGTCGCGCACTTCCACCGAAGTACCCACCGGGTGCGCAGCCGGCTGCACCCGCGGGGTCATGTCGCGGCCTTCGGTTTCCACTTGCCAAGCCTCGGTGGCACTGGCAGTTCGCGAAGTCATGGTCAAACGGGCCACCGAGCTGATCGACGCCAGCGCCTCGCCCCGGAAGCCCAGGCTCATTACACCTTCGAGGTCTTCCAGCTCACGGATCTTGCTGGTGGCGTGACGGGCCAGGGCCAGCGGCAGGTCGTCAGCGGAAATACCGCTGCCATCGTCCCGCACCTTCAACAGCTTGACGCCGCCTTGCTCCACTTCCACGTCGATGCGCCGGGCGCCGGAATCCAAGCTGTTTTCCAGCAGCTCCTTGGCCACCGAAGCCGGCCGCTCGACTACCTCGCCGGCGGCAATCTGGTTGGCCAGCCGCGGGCTGAGCAGCTCAATGCGCGAACCGCCACTCATTGCGAAGCCAATGTGGTAGCAGGTACGTCGAGGCGTTGGCCAACCTTCAACTCGTCGGTCTTGAGGCTGTTGGTGCTGCGCAGGCTGGCCACACTGACCTGGTAGCGCACAGCGAGCATCGCCAGGGTCTCGCCTGGGAGCACCGTATGTTCACGCGGGCCAGCGGCTATCTTGCCGGTGTCGCGCAGCCAGGCGATGTAGGTGCCAGGGGGCGGGTTTTGCTGGAAATACTGGCGCACACCGGTGTATATCGAACGCGCCAGGGCCTGTTGATGGCTGGCGGTGGCCAGCTTGGCGGCTTCATTGTTGTTCGAGATAAACCCGGTTTCCACCAGGATCGACGGAATATCAGGCGATTTCAGCACCATAAAACCCGCCTGCTCCACACGTTGCTTGTGCAGCGAGGTGACGCGAGCCATGTTGCCCAGCACCTTCTGCCCAACATTGAGGCTGGAACTGAGCGTGGCAGTCATCGACAGGTCGAGCAGCACACCGGCCAGCATGCGGTCCTTGTCGTCGAGGCTGACGTTACCGGCACCACCGATCAGGTCGGAACGGTTTTCCGTATCGGCCAGCCAGCGCGCGGTCTCGGAGGTGGCACCGCGGTCGGACAGCGCAAACACCGAGGCGCCAAAGGCGGCCCGGGACGGTGCGGCATCAGCGTGAATCGAGATGAAAAGGTCGGCGCCTTTCTTGCGGGCGATTTCCGTGCGTTTGCGCAGCGGGATGAAATAATCGCCGGTGCGGGTCAGTTCGGCACGGAAGCCCCTTTCGCTATTGATCTGGCGCTGCAACTCTTTGGCGATCTGCAGCACGATGTCTTTTTCATGCTGGCCGCGCGAGCCTGACGCCCCAGGGTCTTCGCCGCCGTGACCGGCGTCGATGGCAACGACGATTTCACGCTTGCCGCTCGGCACTGGCGGCAGCTTGATGGCAGGCTGGGCCGGACTCACCGGCACTGCAGGCGTGGTCGCAGGCGTTTGTACCGAGACGGGTGCTGGCGGCGGCGCAGTGGCCGCGATGGCGTCCGCTTCCTGGTCGTAGAGGTCCACCACCAAGCGATTGCCATACTGGGCATTGGGCGCCAAGGTAAAGCTTTTCGGGGTAACCGACTTTTTCAGGTCGACTACCACGCGCAGGTCGGTTGGCGTGCGCTGGGCCGAACGCACGCTGCTGATCGGCGTGTTGGAGGTGGCCACGTTCAATGGCGCGGCCAAGGTCGCGCCATTGATGTCGATAACCAGGCGATCAGGCGCGCTCAAGGTAAAGACGCTGTGCTGCACGGGGCCAGACAGGTCGAAGACCAGCCGCGTGTTGTCTGGCGCGCGCCACAGGCGCACGCTCTTTACTTGAGTGACGGCTAGAGCGTCAACGGTCACCGTTGTCAGCAGCAGCCCAACGATGGCGACCAGTGCGCGTATGCGCATACCTACCCCACTTACTGTTTATAGTGTTTGGCCAGTGACATGCACCAGGCCTCGCCGCGAGCCCCCTGCGGCGAAAGGATCAGCGAGCGTCCGCCCGCTTGGGGGCTTATGGTAATGGTCAGGTCAGGCTTTGGCAAAACGCCCGCACCCTTTTGTGGCCACTCGAACAGGCACAGCGGGTCGCCCTCGAAATAGTCACGGATACCCATGAACTCCAGTTCCTCCGGATCGACCAGGCGATAAAGGTCGAAATGGAACGCCCGAACGTCACCGATTTCGTAGGGTTCGACCACGGTGAAGGTCGGGCTTTTAACTGCACCCGTATGGCCCAGGCTGCGGATCAGCCCTCGGCAAAGCGTAGTCTTGCCCGCCCCCAGGTCGCCTTCAAGAAAGATCACGCCGCGACCGCCGGTCACCGCGGCCAGTGCTGCGCCAAACTTGACCGTGGCGTCTTCATCGGCCAGAAACAGGGTTATGCCAGACACGCAGAATGCTCCTCCAGAAACTCACGAATGACCGGCGCCAGATCACTGGCCGCCAGGCCTCTACCTTTTACACCCAGCCGCTCGCCTGCGCAGGCATGCAACCACACCCCCAGGCCAGCAGCCTGCCAGGCATCCAGCCCCTGAGCCAACAACGCTGCCAGCACACCGGTCAGCACATCGCCAAAGCCGGCCCCGGCCATCGCCGGGTGGCCTCGCTCGCACAGCATCAGTTGCCCGGCCGGGTCGGCCACCAGGGTGCCAGCCCCCTTAAGCACGCAAACGCTGTTGTAACGGCGCGCCAGCTTGCGCGCAGCGCCCTGGCGGTCGGCCTGCACCGCTTCGGTGGAAATGCCCAGCAACCGCGCCGCCTCCCCCGGGTGCGGGGTGAGGATGCTGCCACTGGGCAGGGCCAGCGGGGTACACGCCAGCAAATTCAGGGCATCGGCGTCCCACACCTGCGGCCGCTCGGCGTTGGCCACGGCCGACAGCAGGCTACGCCCCCACGCCGCCTGCCCCAGCCCTGGGCCTACCACCAGCACCGAGGCGCGCTCCAGCACGCCCATCAACTGATTGGCCGAGCTGACACCCAGGCACATGGTCTCGGGCAGGCGGGCCAGGCTCGCGCCAACATGCTCAGGGCGCGTCGCCACGCTGACCAGCCCGGCGCCACAGCGCAGGGCGGCCTCAGCGCTCAACAGCACAGCGCCGCCGGTGCCAAGATCGCCACCGACCACCAGTACATGGCCGAAGTCGCCTTTATGGGCATGCGCGGCCCGCGCTGGCAGGTGCGCAACGGTCACACTGCTGAGCAGTTGCGGGGCATGGCTTGTGTGTTTGGTCTGCGGCATGGGGTCAAAGGCTCCAATGTCTGGCAGAATTATACGCACCTGAGCCCGTATTGCCTTGCCCATCCATGTCCAGCTGCACACCTGACCTCGCCCAACTGGCCCAATCGATCAAGATTTGGGGCCAGGAACTCGGTTTTGCCCATGTCGGCATCGCCGGGGTCGACCTTGGCGAACACGAACACCACTTGCAGCGCTGGCTCGATGCCGGCTATCAAGGCGAGATGGAGTACCTGGGCGCGCACGGCAGCAAGCGCTCGCACCCCGACCAACTGATTCCCGGCACGGTGCGAGTGGTTTCGCTGCGCATGGACTACTGGTCTGGCGACACCCAGATGGCGCAGCGCTTGGCACAGCCGGAAAAGGCCTACATCTCGCGTTATGCGCTGGGCCGGGATTACCACAAGCTGGTGCGCAAGCGCGTGCAGTTCCTGGCAGACCGTATCCAGGAGGCCATCGGCCCGTTCGGCTATCGCGCATTCGTCGATAGCGCCCCGGTGCTGGAAAAGGCCCTGGCCGAACAGGCCGGGCTGGGCTGGATCGGCAAGAACACCTTGCTGCTTAACCGCAAGGCCGGCAGCTATTTCTTCCTTGCCGAGCTGTTTGTCGACCTGCCGTTGCCGGTGGACGAAGCGACTGCCAGCGAGCACTGCGGTCGCTGCCAGGCCTGCCTGGACATCTGCCCGACCCAGGCGTTTGTCGGGCCTTATGTGCTGGATGCCCGGCGCTGCATCTCATACCTGACCATCGAGCTGAAGGGCGCGATTCCTGTCGAGTTGCGCGCAATGATGGGCAACCGGGTGTTCGGCTGCGATGACTGCCAGATCGTCTGCCCGTGGAACCGCTTTGCCAAGCCCAGCCAGGAGCAGGACTTCCAGCCACGGCATGGGCTGGAGAATGCCGAGTTGGCGGAAATGTTCCTGTGGGACGAGCGCACCTTCCTGCGCAAGACCGAGGGTGGGCCGTTGCGGCGGGCGGGGTATGAGCGGTTTTTGCGCAACCTGGCGGTGGGGTTGGGCAATGCGCCCTCCACCATCCCTGTGATCGAGGCGCTGAAGGCCCGGCGCGAGAACGAATCAGAGCTGGTGCGCGAACATGTGGAGTGGGCGCTGGCCCGGCACGGCTTCCAGTAACAACACATTACCTTGTGGGAGCGGGCTTGCCCCGCGAACACCGGCGAAGCCGGTGCCATGCTCCGCGCCGCCTGCTTCGCGGGACAAGCCCGCTCCCACAGAGACCGGGTAGCGCCTCAGCCCTGCGATTATTGCTGGTCGTTGTAATGGAACTTGGGCATTTCCCAGTGGAAGCGGATCGCCAGCAAGCGCACCAGGAACCCGCCGAACAAGGTCAGCAGCATCGCCTGCTCTGCCGGCACCTTGAAATACACGCACCCCAGGTAGAACCACGCTGCCGCAAACGACACGCTGGCATACAGCTCACGGCGGAACACCAGTGGAATGTCGTTGCAGAAGATATCCCGCAAGATCCCGCCAAACACCCCGGTGATCACCCCACTGATCGACGCCACCAGCATGCCCTGCCCCATTTCCAGCGCGGTCATGCAGCCGATCAGGGTAAAGGCCACCAACCCCAGGGCATCGAGCACCAGGAACAGCGAGCGCAGGCGGCGCATCATCGGCGCAATGAAAATCGTCAGCAACGCCGCAAAACTGGTCAGCACCAGGTACTCCGGGTGCTTCACCCAGGTCAGCGGGTAATGCCCGAGCAGCACGTCGCGTACCGAGCCGCCACCCAGGGCGGTGACGCAGGCAATCAGCACCACGCCGAACCAGTCCATGCCGCGGCGCCCGGCAGACAACGCGCCGGTCATGGCTTCGGCGGTGATTGCAATGAGATAGAGCATCAACAACATGGTGCGGGTCCGTGCGGGAAAGGCGCGCAGTCTAACCAGTTGCCAAGGGCACCAAAAGGGGGCGCAGTTACAATAACTGCGCCGTTTCGGATCACACCTTGATGAAGTGCTCGCGGTAGTGGCGCAACTCGGCGATCGATTCGCGGATGTCGTCCAGCGCCAGGTGGGTATTGCCCTTCTTGAAGCTGTCACGCACGTCCGGTGCCCATCGTGCGGCCAGCTCCTTCAGAGTGGAGACATCCAGGTTGCGGTAGTGGAAGTAGTTTTCCAGGTTGCGCATGTGGCGATAGAGGAAGCGGCGGTCCTGGCAGATGCTGTTGCCGCAGATCGGCGACTTGCCTTTGGGCACCCACTGTTCGAGGAAGGCGATGGTCTGCGCCTCGGCTTCAGCCATGCTGACCTTGCTCTCGCGCACGCGCTGGGTCAGCCCCGAACCGCCATGGGTGCGGGTGTTCCATTCGTCCATACGCGCCAGCACTTCGTCACTGTGGTGGATGGCGATTACCGGGCCTTCGGCCAGGGTGTTCAGCTCGCTGTCGGTGACGATGGTGGCCATCTCGATGATGACATCACTGTCCGGATCCAGGCCGGTCATTTCCAGATCGATCCAGATCAGGTTCTGTGGGTTTTGCATGCAGGGCTCCTCATATAGGCCGTCATATTAGCCTAGCGGCCAAAGCACGCCCATTCGCGCAACAAAGGTAAGCGAAATAGTCCAACGCCTGGCGTGCTAAACTGCCAGCCGTTTTCAATGCCCTACCCGGGCCTTTCTCACGGTACCTTCATGGCCAAACGCCAGCTCAATCGCCGCCAGAACTGGCGGATCGAAAAAATCCAGGGTGAGCGCGCCGCTCGCGCCGCCAAACGCGAGCAGCATGCGCTGCAGGAACTGGAGGGCGGCGACCTGGGGCCAGAGCAACTGGGCCTGGTGATCGCGCACTTTGGCGTGCAGGTAGAAGTCGAAGCCCAGGATGGCGAAACTGCAGGCCAGGTGTTCCGCTGCCACTTGCGCGCCAACCTGCCGGCGCTGGTCACCGGCGACCGTGTCGTGTGGCGTGCGGGTAACCAGGGCATCGGCGTGATCGTGGCGCAGATGCCCCGCAGCACCGAGCTGTGCCGGCCAAACAACCACGGCCAGCTGAAACCGGTGGCAGCCAACGTTGACCTGATCGTGATCGTGTTCGCCCCGGCGCCGGAGCCGCACCCGAACCTGATCGACCGCTATCTGGTCGCTGCCGAGCACGCCGGCCTGCGCCCACTGCTGCTGCTGAACAAGGCCGACCTGATCAACGACGAGAACGGCCCCGCCCTGCACTCGCTGCTGGAGGTCTACCGCGATCTGGGTTACCCGCTGCTGGAAGTATCGGCACACCACGGTGACGGCATGCAGCGCCTGCAGCAGCAACTTGATGGCCACATCAGCGTGTTCGTCGGCCAGTCGGGGGTGGGCAAGTCGTCGCTGGTCAACAGCCTGCTGCCAGACGCCGGCACCCGTGTCGGCGACCTGTCGGAATGGTCGGGCCAGGGTACCCACACCACCACCACCGCGCGGCTGTACCACTTCCCTAACGGCGGCGACCTGATCGATTCGCCGGGCATCCGTGAGTTCGGCCTTGGTCATGTCAGCCGCGACGACGTGGAGGAAGGCTTCATCGAGTTCCGCGACCTGTTCGGCACCTGCCGCTTCCGCGACTGCAAACATGACCGCGAACCGGGCTGCGCCCTGCTCAAGGCCCTGGACGAGGGGCGCATCAAGCCGCAACGCATGAACAGCTACCGCTCGATCATCGCCAGCCTGACGCAAGACAGCTACTAAGCGTAAGCGGTAGAAGCGGCCCTCCCCCGGGCCGCGACTGCGTTACTGCTCCTTGGCCTCATCCATCTTCAGCGTGCCATCTTCGAAGATGTTCAGCTTCTGGCGCAGCTCGCGCGGCTGCATCGGCGCTTGCTCTGTCTCGGCAGCCGTCCCCGGTGCAGTTGGCGCAACGGGTGCCGAAGCCCCTGGCGCAGCGCCACTGGCCGGCGGCACGGCAGGCTCGGTGGCAGGAGCCTCCGGCGAACCCTGCTCACCCTCGATATTGCGCTGGGCCTTCTTGGTCAGCACGATGATATCGATACGGCGGTTGACCGGGTTGAACGGGTTTTTGCGGTCGAACAGCGACGACGAGGCATAGCCCACCACCCGCGCCACCTGCCCGTCCGGGTAACCACCTGCCACCAGCGCACGGCGCGCAGCATTGGCACGGTTGGCCGACAGTTCCCAGTTGCCGAACTCGCCACTGCCGGCATACGGCTTGGCATCGGTGTGGCCACTGACGCTGATCTTGTTTGGCACCGCCTTGATGGTATCGGCCATGGCCAGCAAGATGTCTTCGAAGTACGGCTGCAAACGGGCGCTACCGATGTCGAACATCGGCCGGTTCTCGGCATCCATGATCTGGATGCGCAGGCCGTCCTGGGTAATTTCAAACAGAATCTGGTCTTTGAACTTCTGCAGTTGCGGGTTCTCTTCGACCTTGTTCTGCAGTTCCTGCAGCAGCAGTTCCAGGCGCTCGCGCTCGACCTGCTCGGCCATGGTTTCGACCTGGTCCTTGTTCAGCTGGACCGGGTTCTCCTGCATCGGCTCGGTCTTCACTTCCGGATTGATGGTCTTGTCCGGCGCCATCTCAGGCGTGCCGCCCAGGTCGATGACGTATGGCGTGCCGCTTTCAGAAAAACCGATCGGGTCGTTGAAGTAGCCAGCAATGGCGATCTTCTGCTCCGGCGTGGCGGTGGACATCAGCCACAGCACCAGGAAGAAGGCCATCATCGCCGTGGCGAAGTCGGCGAAGGCGATTTTCCAGGCGCCGCCATGGTGGCCGCCGCCATAGCGCTTGACGCGCTTGATGATGATGGGCTGATTGTTTTCCATGAATCAGCGACCGCGTACTGCTTGTTCCAGCTCGGCAAAGCTAGGGCGATGCTTGGGGTAAAGCACCTTGCGCCCGAACTCGACGGCCAGCGAAGGTGGCATGCCCGAGGCCGAGGCAACCAGCGAAGCCTTGATCGATTCGTAGAGGTTCAGCTCTTCCTTGGCATCGTGCTCCAGGCACTTGGCCAGCGGGCCGAAGAAGCCGTAGGCAGCCAGAATACCGAAGAAGGTACCGACCAGCGCCGCACCCACGTGCATGCCGATGGCAGCCTGATCACCCTCGCCCAGCGAAGCCATGGTCACCACGATACCCAGTACCGCCGCAACGATACCGAAACCAGGCATGCCATCGGCAATGCCTGTCACCGCATGGGAGGGGTGCTCGAGCTCTTCCTTCATGCTCAGCAGTTCCATGTCGAACAGGCCCTCAAGCTCGTGCGGGGCCATGTTGCCGGTAGACATGATGCGCAGGTAGTCGCAGACGAACGCGGTCATGCGCTCGTCGGCCAGCACTGTCGGGTACTTGGCGAAGATCGGGCTGGCAGATGCGTCCTCGATGTCGGCCTCAATGGCCATCATGCCTTCGCGACGGCTCTTGTTGAGGATCTCGTACACCAGGCCCAATACCTCCAGGTAGTAGGCATGGGTGAAGCGCGAGCCGAACATCTTCATCGACTTCTTGATGACGTGCATGGTCATGTAGCCGGGGTTGGCCTGCAGGAATGCACCGAAGGCTGCGCCGCCAATGATCAGTACTTCAAACGGCTGGATCAGTGCAGCGATCTTGCCGTGGGAGAGCACGTACCCGCCGAGCACGCTCGCGAATACGACAATGATGCCGATAATTTTAGCCATAGGTTCAAAGCACTTGCTGTCGTGGTCGGGGTGAGAGACGGGAGCTTTAAAACTCTTCTTCTACTTATCGGCAGAACTGCGCCAGACTATAGCCACTCAATGCGAAAAGCCAGTTCGGACTGATGTCAAAATGCCAATTGAAACCAAGGTGCCCGCTCAGGCCCCACGTACGCTAGAGGCCTGGGTAAAGCTGCTCGAGAGTGTTCGCATACCCGTGCCGAAGCACAGCTACGACCGGGTCATGGCTGCCATCCACGATAACCGCCGCTCGCTGCGCGATATCGCCGAACTGATGCAGGATAGCCCGGCACTGGTGCTTTCGGTGATGCGCGAAGCGAATCACCCCACCAACGCCAGCCAGGCAGAGCCCGCCGAAAGCCTGGAAGTCGCCCTCAACCGCCTGGGCCTGGAGCGCAGCGAGCAACTGCTCAAGCGCCTGCCCTCGCTGCCCGTCGAAGAAATCCCGCCGGTGCTCAGCCAGTTTCAACTGATCAGCCAGCACGCTTCGCAACAGGCCAGCGGCCTGTTCGCCAGCCGCCTGGCACGGCTGTGGCAGGAAATTCACTGGGGAAGCCTGCTTTTCCTGTCACCGCTGTGGCCGCTGGCGCTGGCTTACCCCAAGCTGCTGGACACCTGGGAGCTTCGGGTTATCCACAAGGGCGAGGACGCCGCCCAGGTAGAGGAAGAGCTGTTTGGCGTGCGCATCATGGCGCTGTGCCAGACCATGGCAGAGTACTGGCGCCTGCCGCAGTGGGTGACCCAGGGTTACCGCCTGCTGCTGGAAGAGCGCGAACAACTGGCCCTGGTGCTCAGTATCGCCCGCGACGAAGACCTGCTCAGCCAGCAACACCGCCTGGACGCCGAGCCCGGCCTGCGCCGCTGGTTCAACCAGCCGGCCAACACTGTGCTGCTGGCCAACAACCTTGCGCTGGCCGCGCAGGTAGGCTGGGACAACCCGCACCTGCTGCGCTGGCAGCTGCTGACTGCGTTGTACCTGCAGACCTCGCTGGAAGACGTACAGCAGCAAGTACACCAGCAGGCGGCCGCCAGCGCCCGCCGCCACGCCAGGCATGCCCTGTTCCACCCGGCTGAAGCACTTATCTGGCCCTGGCACCAGCGCCGCCCGCACCCGGACATGCTGGCCCCGCCACCGCCCAGCAGCGACGACCTGGCGCGCTGGCGCAAGCTGTGCCAGGACCTGTTGGCCCAGCCCAGCCCGTTCACCAACACCGTGCACCTGGCCACCCAGGCCGGCGAAGCACTGCTGGCCTGCGGCATGCAACGCATCATGCTGCTGAGCCTGGACAAGGCCAGCGACTACCTGCGCGTGCAGCAGATCGCCGGCTTGCCCAAAGAGGCCGGGGCCTTGGCCCTGCAGGTATCACAAAACAAATTGCTGCAAAAGCTGATGGCCCAGGCCGGGCAACTGCGTATCACCCCGGAAAACCACACCCAGTTCTCGGCCCTGCTGCCACCCCCGCTGCGTGCGCTGTTTCGCAGCGAGCACGTGCTGCTGCGCTCGCTTGCAGTAAACGATCAGGTGCTGATGCTGATGGTGGCCGACCAGGGTTGCCGGCCTTTGGCCGATATCAGCGTGCAGGCCTTTGGCAAAACCGCGCAATGCACCGAGCGGGCGCTGTCAGTGTTTGTCAACCGCAAGGGCTGAGCCTTGAGCTACAATCACCCCTCTTTCCACACTGGAGACCGTGGATGACTGACTTTTCCGGCCTGCCCCTGGTGATCGAAGCCGCGGACCTGTTGCCGCGGCTGGGTTCGCCACAGCTGATCCTGGTCGACCTGAGCAACGCCAACCGCTATGTCAGCGGGCATATCCCCGGCGCGCGCTTTGTCGAAGGCAAGCGCACCCAGCTTGGCCAGCCACCTGCGCCGGGCCTGCTGCCGGCCCTGGGCGAGCTGGAAAAGCTGTTCAGCGAACTCGGCCACCGCGACGATGCCGTGTATGTGGTGTATGACGATGAAGGCGGTGGCTGGGCCGGGCGCTTCATCTGGCTGCTCGACGTGATCGGCCACAAGCGCTATCACTACCTCAATGGCGGCATCCAGGCCTGGCCGGCGGACAAGCTTTCCACCGAAGTGCCTGCCAGCGGCAACGCCGCAGTGCACCTGCACATCGACAGTGAACCCACGGCCACCCGCGAGTACCTGCAAAGCCGCCTGGACAGCGAGGACCTGGTCATCTGGGATGCGCGCGGCCCGCAGGAGTTCAGCGGCGAGAAAGTGCTGGCAGCCAAGGGCGGCCACATTCCCGGTGCGATCAACTTCGAGTGGACCGCTGGCATGGACCTCAACGACCACCTGCGCATTCGCCAGGACATCGCCGAAGTCCTGCACAACCTGGGCATCACGCCCGACAAGGAAGTGATCACCCACTGCCAGACCCACCGCCGCTCCGGCTTCACTTATCTGGTGGCCAAGGCCCTCGGCTACCCACGCGTCAAGGCCTATGCCGGCTCGTGGAGCGAATGGGGCAACCACCCGGACACGCCTGTAGAAGTTTAAGGAACCTGCATGAAATCCCGTTTGTTCATCATCAGCCAGTACCTGCTGCCGCACCACCTGCTGTCGCGGCTGGCCGGCTGCATCGCCGAGTGCCGCGCCCGCTGGTTCAAGAACGCCTTCACCGCCTGGTTCGCCAAGCGCTACCAGGTCAACATGAGCGAAGCACTGGTCGAGGACTTGAGCGCCTACGAGCACTTCAATGCGTTCTTCACCCGCGCCCTGAAGCCCGGTGCCCGCCCGCTGGACGAAACCCCGGGCGCCATCCTGTGCCCGGCCGACGGCGCCGTCAGCCAGCTCGGCCCGATCGAGCACGGTCGCATCTTCCAGGCCAAAGGCCACGGTTTCAGTGCGCAAGAGCTGCTGGGCGGTGACCCGGCCATGGCAGCGCCATTCATGGGCGGCGAGTTTGCAACCATCTACCTGTCGCCCAAGGACTACCACCGCGTGCACATGCCGCTGGCCGGCACCCTGCGCGAAATGGTCTATGTGCCGGGCCGCCTGTTCTCGGTCAACCAGACCACCGCAGAGAACGTTCCCGAGCTGTTCGCCCGCAACGAGCGCGTGGTCTGCCTGTTCGACACCGAGCGTGGGCCGATGGCCGTGGTGCTGGTGGGTGCGATGATCGTCGCCTCGATCGAAACCGTGTGGGCCGGGCTGGTGACCCCACCCAAGCGTGAGCTGAAGACTTTCCGTTACGACGAAGCCAGCCGTGCGCCGATCCACCTAGAGAAAGGTGCCGAGCTGGGCCGCTTCAAGCTGGGTTCGACCGCCATCGTGCTGTTCGGGCCAGAGCAGGTGAAGTGGGCCGAAAACCTGGGTGCTGGTTCCGCAGTGCGCATGGGGCAGCTGTTGGCGGCGCCTGCGCAGGCTTGATTCGCGCCATATGAAAAAGGCCCTGCATATGCAGGGCCTTTTTATTGGGGGCGCTGTGCGGCCCCGGATTTTCAGATCAGCCGCGCGCGTCGCGGTCGCGCAGGCCCAGCAGGTACAGCACGCCATCCAGCCCCAGGGTGGAAATGGCTTGTTTGGCCGACTGGCGCACCAGCGGCTTGGCGCGGAACGCTACACCCAGACCGGCCAGCGACAGCATCGGCAGGTCGTTGGCGCCATCACCCACGGCAATGGTCTGCTCCAGCTGCAAGCCTTCTTCGTTGGCCAGCTTCTGCAGCAGCTCGGCCTTGCGCTGAGCATCGACGATCGGCTCCACAGCCACACCGGTCACTTTGCCGTCGACCACTTCCAGTTCGTTGGCGAACACGTAGTCGATGCCCAGGCGCGCCTGCACCTGACGAGCAAAGTAGGTAAAGCCACCGGACAGGATCGCGGTCTTGTAGCCCAGGCGCTTGAGCTCGGCGAACAGGTTTTCGGCACCCTCGGTCAGGCGCAGCGAGGCACCGATTTCGTCCAGCACACCCACATCCAGGCCCTTGAGCAGCGCCATGCGCTCCTTGAAGCTGGCGCGGAAGTCCAGTTCACCGCGCATGGCGCGCTCGGTGATCGCCGCCACCTGCTCACCCACGCCGGCCGCCTTGGCCAGTTCGTCGATGACTTCGGCCTCGATCAGCGTCGAGTCCATGTCGAACACCGCCAGGCGACGGTTGCGGCGGAACAGGTCGTCCTTCTGGAAGGCGATGTCGATGCTCAGCGCTTCGGCCAAGGCAAAGAAGTCGGCACGCAGGGCCTGGGCATCGCTCGGCGTGCCACGCACGGAGATCTCGATGGCCGCCTTGCCCTTGTCAGTTTCGGCTTCCAACGCCACACGTGCCGACAGGCGCTCGATGCGCTCGATGGTCAGGCCATACTGGCTGATCACCGCACTCACCCGCTGCAGTTGCTCAGGGGTGATCTTGCGGCTGAGCAGGGTGACGATGTGGCGCGCTTCGCCCTGGCCGTCAGCCCAATGCTGGTAGTCCGCCTCGGAAATTGGCGTGTAGCGGGCCTGCAGGTTCAGTTCGTGGGCCTTGGCCTGCACGCTTTGCAACAGGGCCGTAGCCACTTCGTTGTCCGGGATATCGACCAGGATACCGAACGACAAAGTGCCGTGCATGACTGCCAGGCCGATGTCGAGGATGCTCACACCGCCCTGCAGCAGGACGCCGGTGATAGCCGCAGTGAGACCGGGACGGTCCTCACCGGTGATGTTGATCAGGACGATTTCGCGCACAACCTGGCTCCGACTTCGATGAAAAATGCGCATTCTACCGATTTTCCGTGACCATCGGGCGCCAACGACACTTTGCCGACAAAACCCGGGTCGCTATACTGCCCCACACTTTCTGCCATTAAGAGCCGAGCTCAGTGAACCGGCCCACGCCCGTCAAACCAGACAATTTCTTCCTGATGATCTATCGTGCCCTGAGTCAACGTCGCGTGCCGCTGGCACTGCGCATCGCCTGCACCAACATCTTCCTGGTCGCGCTGGCGCTGGTGATCTATGCCTGCGTGATGGGCCTGCAGTTCAAGCAGGCCATGCACGAGCAGGCCGATGCCTTGGGCCAGAGCCTCACCACCCAGACGGCCACTTCGGCGACCGAACTGCTGGTAGCCAACGATATCCTCAGCCTCAATGTACTGCTGGGCAACCTGGTGAAAAACCCGCTGGTGGCTCATGCAGCGATCTACAGTGTGGACAACCGTATCCTCGCCGAGGCCGGCCAGCGCCCGCGCAACAGCCTGCTGGGCGAGGCCGAGGGCGTGTACCAGACCAAGATCAGCTTCCAGGATGTGACTGCCGGGCAACTGCGCATCAGCCTGGACATGAGCCAGTTCCAGCAGCCGATGCTGATCAGCCTGCAGAGCATGGGTATCCTTGCCGCCATCCTGCTGGTGCTGGCCTTGACCCTGAGCCTGCGCCAAGGCCGCCACATCACCCTGCCGTTGCTGCAACTGCGGGTATGGCTGCGCGATCCGCAGCCTTATACCCCGGCAACCGACCGCCAGGACGAGATCGGCGACATCGCCCGCCAACTGCATGCGCGACTGGCCCCGCCGCCACCGCCGGAGCCGGAGTTCGAAGAAGAGGACGACGAGCAGTTCGACGACCCGCACGATGCCGCCCCGGCGCCCAAGGCCGCGCCCCGAGCCAAGGTTGCCGCCCTCGAAGACGAGGACGACGACGAGGCCTTCGCCGGCCTGCTGGACGATGAAAGCGCACCCAAGGCCGCCCCGATCGAGTCTGACGAGCCACAGTACAGCGCCGTACTTGCCGTACAGCTGGGCTCGCAGGAACAACTGCGCCGCCTGCCGCGCACACGCCTGACCGAGCTGACCGACCGCTACCGCGATTGCCTGGAGCATGCTGCCTCGCTCTATGACGGCGAAACCCACACGCTCAACGACGGCAGCACCCTGGTGCTGTTCCACAGCCGCGTGTGTGGCGAGGACTACCTGACCAACGCCATTTGCTGTGGCGAGTTGCTGCGTGCCTTGGGTCATGCCCTGCAGATCGAAGTGGCCGACAGCGGCATCACCCTGCAACTGCAGCTGGGCCTGGCCCTGGGTAATGACCTGCATGGGCTGGAGCTGGTTGACCTGTTGATGGCCGAGAAGGCCCAGGATGCCCTGGCGCTGTCGCAGCACAGCCGCAACTTGTTGCTGGTGGAGCGGCAGATCAGCGATGACTCACTGATTCGCCAGCGTGCCCGTATTCGCCCGATTGCCAGCCCTGAGGGTGCTTGCTGCGTGGAACGGTTGATGGAGCCATACCCGTCGATGCTGGAAAGGCAACTGGCGCGCATGCACGAGCGCCGGGCCTGAAACCGAGGTGGTTTTTTCGCGGGTAAACCCGCTCCCACAGGGATGTCACCGCCCTCGAGCCTTGCGCCAAACCTGTGGGAGCGGGTTTACCCGCGAAGAGGCCAGCACGGGCAACACATGAACAGCCAGCCACAAAAAAGCCCGCATGATCGCGGGCTTTTTTGTATCTGGCTATTCGGTCAGAACCGATAGACTTCCATATCGGTACGAATCGGCGAGGCCATCGGGATCTTGGATTTCTCCGGTTCCTTCTTCACCTGCACCGGCGCAGCAGGCTTTTTCGGTGGCTCTTCGACGATCGCCGGCTGGTTGGCCAGCGGCTTGACCGCGGTGCTCAACTGTTCGGCCAGTTTCTGCAGCAGTTGGCCCTGGGCCTGAACCTGCGACGACTCGCTGCCCTCATGCGGCTGCTCAAGGTGAATGATGCGGTTATCACGCACATGGCCACGGCGGTCCAGCAGGCGCCACTGGGCATCCAGAACTGCCGGCTGGTTGGTACCCGAATCCAGGCGGGTGATAGACAGCACTACTTGCACGTCCGGGCTGAAGCCGGTGGTGGCTGGTGCCAGCACCACACGCTGGCTGTCCAGGCGCCAGGCAAGCTGGCGCACCAGCAACTGGTCGATATCCGACGAAAGGCTACCGGCCCAACGACCGTCGGTCGCCGAAGTCAGGCTGCCATCGGCTTGGCGCTGCAAGAACGTCTCACGCTGAAGGTAATCGGCCACCGATACCGGGCCAAGTACCACGGCCATGCCTGCACTCTGCGAAGGCTGGCCAGGATCACCACTGTCGAGCTGGTACAGGGCAACCGGCTGATGCATGGTGCACCCGCCAAGGCCCAGCAGGCCAGTCATCAACAGCGCAAATGGAAGGCGCAGAAGTTTCATCATCCCATCCAGGCGGTCGCCTGAAGGCACACCGCAGTGATACATATAAATTCAAACGGGCACACGACTACGTCGGCACCGCAGGGGCCATATCATCCGCGAAATAACCGCCCGACTCCAGCATTTCTGCCCGGAACGGCGCTGAAATTGCCGTTCCAGACATTTCTGCCCGTTACGCCGGCACTTCCACCTGCAAACCATCGACGCGCTGGAAGCCGCGTGGCAGCTTGCTGCCTCGCCGTCCGCGCTCGCCCTTGTAATGCTCCAGGTCGTCCACCTTCAGAGACAGCGTACGCTTGCCGGCTTGCAATACAAGGGTCGAGCCTTCGGCAATCACAGCCAGGTCGGTGACAAATTCTTCACGGCTGGCTACCCGGTCGCCCGGCACGCCAATGATCTTGTTGCCCTTGCCCTTGCCCAGCTGCGGCAAGTCGCTGACCTTGAACACCAGCAGGCGGCCTTCGGTGGTAACCGCTGCCAGCCAGTCTTGCTCCCGATTGGCCACCGGGCGCGGGGTCATGACTTTGGCCCCGTTGGGCAGGCTGAGCAAACCTTTGCCGGCCTTGTTCTTGGCCTGCAGGTCCTCACCCTTGACTACAAAGCCGTAGCCCGCATCCGAGGCAACCACATACAGCGCGTCGTCGTCCGGCAACAGCACACACTCGAAGGTGGCCCCTGGCGGTGGCGTCAGGCGGCCGGTCAGCGGCTCGCCCTGACCACGAGCCGACGGCAAGCTGTGAGCAGCCACCGAGTAGCTGCGGCCCGTAGAGTCGATGAGTACCGCAAACTGGTTGGAACGCCCCGCTGCCGCAGCCTTGAAGCCATCGCCGGCCTTGTACGACAAGCCGGTGGCGTCGATGTCGTGGCCTTTGGCGCAACGCACCCAGCCCTTTTCCGACAGCACCACGGTGACCGGCTCGGTCGGCATCAGTTCGTTTTCCGACAGGGCCTTGGCTTCGACGCGCTCGACGATTGGCGAGCGGCGTGCATCGCCGTAGGTTTCGGCATCCTTGATCAGTTCGCTGCGCA
Organism: Candidatus Pseudomonas phytovorans; assembly: GCA_029202525.1. Classification (NCBI taxonomy): domain Bacteria; kingdom Pseudomonadati; phylum Pseudomonadota; class Gammaproteobacteria; order Pseudomonadales; family Pseudomonadaceae; genus Pseudomonas; species Candidatus Pseudomonas phytovorans. The sequence goes on along the minus strand of CP119325.1, from coordinate 1,083,507 downwards.
CCAGCTTGCGCAGCTTGGCCTCGCTGCCCAGCAGGGCCTGCAGTTTGGCTTGCTCCTTGAGCAGTTCATCCTGTTCGCCGCGGATTTTCATCTCTTCCAGACGCGCCAACTGCCGAAGGCGGGTCTCGAGGATATACTCGGCCTGGATCTCACTCAGCTCGAACCGGGCAATCAGGGCCTGCTTGGGATGCTCCTCGGTACGGATAATGTGGATCACTTCATCCAGGTTGAGGAATGCGGTGAGCAAACCGTCCAACAGGTGCAGGCGCCTTTCCACCTTGTCCAGGCGGTGCTGCAGCCGGCGGCGAACCGTGTTGGTACGGAACTCCAGCCACTCCACCAATAATGCACGCAGGTTCTTCAACTGAGGGCGGCCATCCAGGCCGATGATGTTGACGTTGACCCGGTACGTGCTCTCCAGGTCGGTAGTGGCGAACAGGTGCTGCATCAGCTCATCGGCATCCACGCGGTTGGAGCGCGGAATGATCACCATGCGGCAGGGGTTCTCGTGGTCCGATTCGTCACGCAGGTCGGCGACCATCGGCAACTTCTTGGCCTGCATCTGCGCGGCGATCTGCTCAAGTACCTTGGCACCGGAGACCTGGTGCGGCAGAGCAGTGACGACGATGTCGCCATCCTCGACGCTGTACACGGCACGCATGCGGATCGAGCCGCGGCCGCTTTCGTACATCTTGAGGATTTCTGCCCGCGGCGTGATGATTTCCGCCTCGGTCGGGTAATCCGGCCCCTGGATGTGCTCGCACAACTGCTCGATGGTGGCCTTGGGCTCGTCGAGCAGGCGCACACAGGCGCTGGCCACTTCACGCAGGTTGTGTGGCGGCACGTCGGTCGCCATGCCCACGGCGATACCGGTGGTGCCGTTGAGCAGGATGTTCGGCAGGCGCGCCGGCAACACAGCCGGCTCCTGCAGGGTACCGTCAAAGTTCGGTACCCAATCCACGGTGCCCTGGCCAACTTCGCCAAGCAGCACTTCGGCGTAGCGCGACAACCGCGCCTCGGTGTAACGCATGGCGGCGAACGACTTCGGATCGTCCGGCGCACCCCAGTTGCCTTGGCCGTCGACCAGGGTGTAGCGGTAGCTGAACGGCTGCGCCATGAGCACCATGGCTTCGTAGCAGGCCGAGTCGCCGTGGGGGTGGAATTTGCCGAGCACGTCACCGACGGTACGCGCTGACTTCTTGTGCTTGGAGTCGGCATCGAGCCCCAACTCGCTCATGGCATAGACGATGCGTCGCTGCACCGGCTTCAGGCCGTCGCCGATGTGCGGCAAGGCGCGGTCCATGATCACGTACATGGAGTAGTTGAGGTAGGCCTGTTCGGTGAAGTCAGCCAACGAGCGGCGTTCGACGCCGTCCAGGCTGAGTTCCAGTGAGTCGCTCATGCGGGCCTCGTCATTTCAGGTTCTGGCGCAACAGCATGGTGCCGCCGCGCTGGGTAAATTCAAGTTGTTTCAGGGCACTCATGCCCAGCAATACGGTTTGCCCGTCAAGGCCCGGCACCACGGTGGCGCGCACGTCCTGCAGGCGAATATCGCCCAGTTGCAGGCTGGCCAGGCGCGTGCGGTAGCCTTGGGTGCGGCCATTGGCGGTGCTGAGCAGCACCGGGCTGCCGCGCTCCAGGTTCAGCCCACGTGCCAACACCTCAGGGATCGCCACATCGGTGGCGCCGGTATCGAGCATGAAATGCACCGCCTGGCCGTTGATGGCGCCATCCACCATGAAATGGCCCTGGCCATTGCCCAACAGGCGCACTTCGACAAAGCCTTCGCCGTGCTCGGACTGCACCTGGGCATTGGGGTTTCGCTGGCGGTCTTCCCACTGGCCGAAAAAGCGCGTGGCAAGGAACATCGCCGCCGCCCAGGCGAGGATCATCAGTACCCTGCCCGCCCGCTTGCCCGGCGCCTGGCTCATGGCTTGGCGCTCCAGCCACCTTCCGGTGCATCGAAGCGCCACACGATTGGCCGATTTTCGCCATCGGCGCGGTCGCCGTTGTTGTTGTCCAGGCCGATCCAGGCGCCCTTGGTGTCGATCACCAGCGCTTCGGCCAGGCCGAACGGCTGGTCATAGCGCCGCATGGGCTCAAGCGCCTCGGCGGCGAATGACCAGCAACGCTCGACCTTGCCGGTGTTGGTATCACGCCGGCAAACCCGGTAGGCATTGCGTTCGAGGGTGAACAGCTTGCCCTCGAACAAGGCCAGGTCGGCAAAATCGCGCGACAGTGCCCGGGCATTGGGCATTTGCGCCGGCTGCATCTCGACCCCGGCCTCGCTCAGCAGCACACAGCTGCGCCCGCAAGTCCACACCGATTGCTGGCGCTCGATAGCCACCAGGCCACGGCGCTCACGTTCGGCCGCCAGCCACAGGCGGTCACCCGCAGGGTTGATTGCCAGGCCTTCGAACAAGGCATTGAAGTTCAGCAGCATGCCGCTGGCGCGGGCCTGGCGCACCATGGCCGGGTCGATCTTCAACCAGGCCGGTTCGCCGTCCACCGGCAATTGCAACACGCCAGCATGGGCCTCGCTGGCCAGGTACAGGTTACCCGCTTGGTCGCAGGTGATACCTTCGAAATCCAGCTCACCACCGCGAATGTACGACGCCGCCCAGTTGCGCGACTTCAGGCCCCACGGCAGGCCGCTTTCCGGCGGCGGTGGCGGGGTGAAGGTCAACGGTTGCGCGCGCCAGGTCTGGTTCTGCTGGTCGAAGCGGTAAATGCGGTCGTCGTCGCGGTCGGACACGCCCCACAGCCCGCCCCGGCATTGCACCAGGCCGGACAGGTTACCACTGCGCATGCCGTCGATCGGGTGCTCGGCACTCAGCTTCAGCTCCGGCCAGTTACCCGCCAAGGCAGGCAGGGCAACCAGCGCCAGGCAAACGGCAAGTACCTGCCGAATCAAACCATGACCTCAGCCAGGTTGCCTTTGGTTTCCAGCCAGCTCTTGCGGTCACCGGCGCGCTTCTTGGCCAGCAGCTTGTCCATCAGCTCGCAGGTGGCCTCAACATCGTCCAGGGTCAGTTGCACCAGGCGCCGGGTGTTCGGGTCCATGGTGGTTTCGCGCAGTTGCGGCGGATTCATCTCGCCCAGGCCCTTGAAGCGGGTCACCTGCGGTTTGCCGCGCTTCTTCTCGGCCACCAGGCGGTCGAGGATACCGTCACGCTCGGCTTCGTCGAGGGCGTAGTAGATTTCCTTGCCCAGGTCGATGCGGTACAGCGGCGGCATGGCCACGTACACATGCCCGGCCTCGACCAGCGCCCGGAAGTGCTGGACGAACAGCGCACACAGCAGCGTGGCGATGTGCAGGCCGTCAGAGTCGGCGTCGGCAAGGATGCAGACTTTGCCGTAGCGCAGTTGCGCCAGGTCTGTGGCACCCGGGTCGACACCGATGGCCACGGCGATGTTGTGCACTTCCTGGCTGGCCAGGACTTCGCCACCGTCCACTTCCCAGGTGTTGAGGATCTTGCCGCGCAGCGGCAGGATCGCCTGGAACTCCTTGTCCCGTGCCTGCTTCGCCGAACCACCGGCCGAGTCACCCTCGACCAGGAACAGTTCGGCCCGCATCGGGTCCTGGCCGGCACAGTCGGCCAACTTGCCAGGCAGTGCCGGGCCCTGGGTAATGCGTTTGCGCTCGACCTTCTTGCTGGCCTTGAGGCGGCGCCCGGCGTTGCTGATGGCCAGCTCTGCCAGTTGCATGCCCAGCTCAGGGTGGGCATTGAGCCACAGGCTGAAAGCGTCCTTGACCACGCCGGAAACGAAGGCAGCCGCCTCGCGCGACGACAGGCGCTCTTTGGTCTGCCCGGAGAACTGCGGCTCCTGCATTTTCATCGAAAGCACGAAAGAGATGCGCTCCCAGACGTCCTCTGGCGCCAGCTTCACGCCACGCGGCAGCAAGCTGCGGAACTCGCAAAATTCGCGCATGGCATCCAGCAGCCCCTGACGCAAACCGTTGACATGGGTGCCGCCCTGGGCAGTGGGGATCAGGTTGACGTAGCTTTCCTGCACGCTGTCGCCACCTTCCGGCAACCACAGCAACGCCCAGTCTGCGGCTTCCTTGTTGCCCGCCAGGCTGCCACAGAACGGCTCGTCAGGCAGGCGCTGGAACTCGCTGACCGCATCGACCAGGTAAGAGCGCAGGCCGTCTTCATAATGCCACTCGACCTTCTCGCCGCTGGCCTTGTCTTCGAAGCTGACCAGCAGGCCCGGGCACAGCACGGCCTTGGCCTTGAGCACATGCTTGAGGCGGCTGATGGAGAATTTGGGCGAGTCGAAATACTTGGGGTCGGGGCTGAAGTAGACGCTGGTGCCGGTGTTGCGCTTTCCGACCGAACCGACCACTTCCAGCTCGCTGGCCTTGAAGCCATCGGCGAAGGTCATCTGGTATTCGTTGCCGTCACGTTTGACGCGCACCCGCACCTGGGTCGACAGGGCGTTGACCACCGAAATGCCCACACCGTGCAAACCACCGGAGAACTGGTAGTTCTTGTTGGAGAACTTGCCGCCGGCATGCAGCTTGGTAAGGATCAGCTCGACCCCGGACACACCCTCTTCCGGGTGGATGTCCACCGGCATGCCGCGGCCATCGTCGCTGACCTCCAGCGAATGGTCGGCATGCAGGATGACCTGCACCGAACGCGCGTGGCCGGCCAGGGCTTCGTCGACACTGTTGTCGATGACTTCCTGGGCCAGGTGGTTGGGGCGGCTGGTATCGGTATACATGCCCGGCCGCTTGCGGACCGGGTCAAGGCCCGAGAGGACTTCGATGGCGTCTGCGTTATAGGCGCTAGCGCTGGGATTGGCCATAGGGTCTCGTCGTCAGTCTGGTGAATGCAAAAAAAGTCAAAATACAGAAAAATCGAGCGCCGCATACTGCCCGCGAGCAATGCCGGCAAAAGCCAACAGCGCCGGCAGGCGCTCGGCAAAGCCCTGGAAGCTGTGATCGCCACCGGCCTGGATACGCAGGGCACATGCGCGGTAATACCGCTCGGCGTGGCGATAGTCCAAGGTTTCATCGGCGGTTTGCAGCCACACTTGATAGCGGCTGGCATCTGACGGGGCCGGCACTTCCAGCTCGGCCAGGGCCTGCACGTGATCGTGGGTCAACTCCCAGGTTTCACCGCTATAGTGGTTACGCTGAGTGCCCAGGTAGCCGTCGAAATGCTTGTGCGGCGTTACCGCAGGGTTGATCAGCAAAGCCTTGAGGCCATGGCGCTCGGCCAGCCAGGTGGCATAGTAGCCGCCGAGCGAACTGCCCACCAGTAACGGCGCGCCGAGTTCGGCGATGGCTGCTTCGAGCTGGGCGATGGCCTGGCGCGGGTGGTGGTGCAAGGCGGGCACGCGTAGCTGCGCCGACAGGCCCAGTTGCTGCATCACGGCTTCGAGTTGGCGCGCCTTGGTCGAAAGCGGCGAGCTGTTGAAGCCATGGATATAGAGGATGGAACCCGACATGCTGCCCCCGGAATCTGTGGCTTCGCGCCGGATGATGCGGGCGCAGGGACGCGCAGTGTAGCGCGTTCGCCGGGTTTTGACGCAGTACAACGGGTATCGCAATAATTTCTTCAAATTGCCAGTACCAGCCCCTGCGCGATCCCTGTGGAAGCGGGCTTGCCCGCGAAGCAAGCGACGCGGTGGATGGCACGGGCTTCGCCCGTGTTCGCGGGCATGCCCGCTCCCACATGGATGGAGCAGGCCTGAATACCTCTAATAACCCGGGCTATCGAAGTCGAGTTTCACCTCAAAGTCCGTGGCCCGCTCCACCCCGGTTTCCAACCGCCCGTCGGCATGCAGGCGCAACCAGCGGTACCCTGGCTTCTCTTCGCTCACCTGAAAGTCCTCGCTGCGCGCCGCGAACTGGATACAGGTAGACGGCGTAGCCAGCAAACGCCGGCCGTCGCGCACTTCATCCCATTCCTGGTGCACATGCCCCCACAGCAACGCCCGCACCTGTGGATAACCTTCAATGATGTCGAACAGCGCCTGGGCATTGCGCAAGCCGATCGGCGCGATCCACGCGCAGCCGATGTCCACTGGCTGATGGTGCAAACACACCAGGCAATGCCGCTCACCCGCTTCTTTCAAAGCGGCTTCCAGCAATGCCAGCTGGTCGTCCTCCAGCAGGCCGTGTGTCGCCCCCCGCACCGCAGTGTTGAGCATGACAATCCGCCAGGCGCCAACATCGGTTACGGCTTGCACCAGCTCCGGGGCCACTTCAGCCATGAGCTTGGCTTCGTCATGGTTGCCCGGCAACCAGCGGGTGGGCACGACAAACGGTGCAGTCAGCTCACGGAACGTTTCATAAGACGCCACGCTGGCGTCCTGGGACAGGTCACCCGTGCACAGCAGCAAGTCGACAAGCGCTTGCTCACGCCGCGCTTGCGCGACCACATGGCGCAGGCTGTCGCGGGTATTGAGGCCCAGCATGCTGCCGGCCGGGTCGGCGAAAAGATGGGCGTCGGTCAGTTGCACCACATATACAGGGCGCGTGTGGTCTGAGTGCATGTCAGCGAACGCTTGCCAGTTCGTGGCCACAAGCCAGGCAGTGGCTCAGCCATTCACCGAGGAACAGGTTGAGCTGGGCCTTTTCGTCCGGCTGGTGCATGGCCTCGTTCGGATACGGGTAGATGCTGCGCAGGCGCCGGGTGTGCTCGGCACTGACCACTTCGGCCATGCGTGCATCGTGGTAAACCTGCACTTCCAGGTGCGGCACCGGCAGCCACGGCAGGCTGTGCTCCTGGCGCACGTGCAAGGTGGTGGTGTAGGGGCAGGCCAGCACCACGTCCAGCACCAGCACGCCGAGCATCTGGTCGCCTTGGGTCATGCCGATGCGGCGCGAGCTCTGGGTGGTGCGCATGTCGGGCAACAGGCGCATCAACCGGGCGTAGTTGGCCTCGCAGGCGGCCTGCAGCCCGACCAGGTCGACTCGATAGCGCTCGCGCAGCAGGTTCACTTCCACATACCTCGTACTTCGTCACGGTTCAGCGCCAGCCATTGCAAGCCAATGATGGTCGCCGCATTGCAGATGCGCCCGTCGCGCACCGCCTGCAAGGCATCCTCGAACGACCACACGCGCACGCGGATGTCTTCGCCCTCTTCTTCCAGGCCATGCAAGCCGCCTGCGCCTTCGCTGATGCAGCGGCCAAGGAACAGGTGAACGTATTCGTCACTGCCGCCGGGCGACGGGAAGTAGCGGGTCATCGGCCACAAGGCGCTGAACGTCAGGCCGGCTTCTTCCTCGGCTTCGCGGTGGGCGACTTCCTCGGGTTGCTCATCTTTGTCGATCAGCCCGGCAACCATCTCGATCAGCCAGGGGTTACCGACCTTGTCCAGCGCGCCGACACGGAACTGCTCGATCAGCACCACTTCATCGCGCAACGGGTCGTAAGGCAGCACACACACTGCATCGTGGCGCACGAACAGTTCACGGCTGATCTCGCGGCCCATGCCCCCGGCAAACAGCTCGTGGCGCAGGTGCACCTTGTCGAGCTTGTAGAAGCCCTGGAAGCAGTTGGCCCGCTTGACGATCTCGACCGCCTTGGGCACCGAATTCAACGTGTCTGACATGGAAATCCTCGTTACCTCAATTACCGCATCGCGCCATCCTACTCTGCACGCTTGCCCGTTTCACCCCTTTCCGGCAACCGTTCGCACACTCGGGACAGCGCGTCTTCACTCTGTTAGCTTAGTGGCGAACTGAAGGCCGCGCAGACGGTCAAAGGCCGACTTTTCCCTGTTCTGCAAGGATCATCATGACACTTGTCAAACTGACTTCCGTGGCCGTGCTGGCACTCGCGCTGGGCGCCTGCCAGAGCCTGTTCACGCCCAACTACCGGGCCCCGCTGGAGGTCAAGCGCGACGCCTGGGAGCATGTCAAACCCGGCTGCAGCGAAAGCGACTGCCCGCTGGTAAACATCGACATGGTCCACTTCCCGGCCCTGCCCAAGCTCGACGGCATCGTCGAGAAGCGCCTGCTGCAACTGACCGACGACAATCAGCATGGCACCGCGCCAAGCACCTTGCAGGCCTACGAGCAGCAATATCTGGCCAGTGCCGACAAACGTAACAGCAGTTACCTGCAAGCCAAGGTACGCGAGCAGCATGACGGGCTGGTGATCATCGAGTTGTCCAGTTATCTGGACAGCGGTGGCGCCCACGGCATGCCCGGGCGCGGCTTCATCAACTATTCGCGCAAGCTGGACAAAGTGCTGACCTTGCAGGACATGCTGGTGCCTGGCCAGGAGGACACCTTCTGGAAAACCGTCGAGGAGTCACACCGTGCCTGGCTGATGAGCGTGGGCATGGACAAGGACGCCGAGTTCGTCAAAACCTGGCCGTTCAAGAAGTCGCCGCACATCGCCCTGACGTACGGCGCGGTGGTGGTCAAGTACGAGGTCTACGCCATCGCGCCCTATTCCATGGGCCACGTGGAACTGAAAATCCCGTACCCGCGCCTGAATGGCGTTCTCAAGCCTGAACTGTTTCCCGGCCGCGGCTAAGGCTTAGCAGCCCATGCAGTACACCCGCCAGCAGCAATGCTGGCAGGGTTGCACCCAGCTCCGGTGCATTGGCGGCGATCAGGTGATAGGCCGCCACCCCCACCAACCACGCCACCAGCGCTTGCCAGTGCAAGCCATCGACCTGTGCCGGCAGGCGGCGGCGACGTATCACGTAGTGGTCCATCAGCACCACGCCGAACAGCGGCGCGAACACCGAACCGATCAGCAGCAGGAAGTTTTCGTATTGCGCCAGCGGCGCCAGCAGGGCGATGAGGGTGCACAGCGCGCCGATGGCCAACGCAAGGTGCTCGACCTTCAGCGGCAGCAGCACGCCGGTGGAAACTGCAGCCGAGTGGATGTCGGCAAAGGCCTTTTCGGACTCGTCCAGCAGAATCAGCAAAAGCGGGATACCCATGCCGGCGCCGGCCAGGGCCAGCAGCAGGGCATTGACTTCACCGCTGCCAGCAAAGGCCAGCGTGTAGGCCACGCCCAGGCTCATCAGCCAGGTGTTGCCGATGAAATAGCCCACGACGGTGCCGCCGAACACATGCTTGCCGCTGCGGGCGAAGCGCGAGTAATCGGCAATCAGCGGCAGCCAGGACAGCGGCATGGCAATGGCGATATCAAAGCCCACCGCCAGCGACATCGAGCCGTCCCCGGCGCGGTTCCACAGCGCAGCCAGGTCGGCCTTGGCGAACAGGTTCCAGGTCAGCCAGATGCACGCGCCCAGCAGCAACCAGATACCCCAGGCGCGCAGCACCTTGCGCACGAACGCCAGTGGCCCACTGACTGCCAGCAGGGTGGCCAGGGTGCCGAAACACAGGGTCCAGAGCATCGGGCTGTTCCAGGCACTGTCTTCGCCAAACGTGCGTGCACCCAGCAGGCTGGCTGCATCGCGCATGACGATGATCTCGAACGCGCCCCAGCCTACCAGTTGCAGCAGGTTTAGCAGCGCGGGCAAGCGGGCGCCATGGCTGCCCAGGCTGAGTTTCAGGGTACCCATGGCAGACAGGCCAGTGTCGCTGCCGATAACCCCGGCGGCCCCCAGCAACAGCACACCGACACCGGTGCCCAGGGCGATGGCGAGCACCGCGCCGGCGAGGCCAAGCCCTGGCGCCAGCATGGCGCCGACCTGCAGCACCATGAGGCCGATGCCGAGGGAGAACCACAGCGAGAACAGGTCGCGGGCGCCGAAGATACGCTGGTGGTTGGGGACCGGGTGGTCGGGGGAGAATTGGCTGGGGGTGGTCATTGTTATGTTCGCCGGAAGAATTTATGGGGCTTCGCAGACCCATTGTGGGAGCGGGCTTGCCCCGCGAAGGTGCCAGGCCTGCCAAACGCGTTGGCGCAGCTGACGCATTCGCGGGGCAAGCCCGCTCCCACAAAGGGAAATGACGGTCTTAGACTTTCTGGTACAGCTGGCTGCCTTCCTGGCGGAACCGCTCGGCCTGCTCGCGCATGCCTTGCTCGACCGACACGTCCACGGTCTCGATCCTGGCGGCGTATTCACGCACTTCCTGGGTGATCTTCATCGAGCAGAACTTCGGCCCGCACATCGAGCAGAAGTGCGCGACCTTGGCCGACTCCTTCGGCAGGGTCTCGTCGTGGAAGGCGCGGGCAGTGTCCGGGTCCAGGCCGAGGTTGAACTGGTCTTGCCAGCGGAACTCGAAGCGCGCCTTGGACAAGGCGTTGTCACGGATCTGCGCACCCGGGTGGCCCTTGGCAAGGTCGGCGGCGTGCGCAGCGATCTTGTAGGTGATGATGCCGGTTTTCACGTCGTCCTTGTTCGGCAGGCCCAGGTGCTCCTTGGGCGTGACGTAACAAAGCATGGCGCAACCGAACCAGCCGATCATTGCCGCACCAATGCCCGAGGTGATGTGGTCGTAACCCGGGGCGATATCGGTAGTCAGCGGGCCGAGGGTGTAGAACGGCGCCTCGTCGCAGCACTCCAGCTGCTTGTCCATGTTCTCCTTGATCAGTTGCATCGGCACGTGGCCGGGGCCTTCGATCATGCACTGCACGTCGTGCTTCCAGGCGATCTTGGTCAGCTCGCCGAGGGTTTCCAGCTCGCCGAACTGTGCGGCGTCGTTGGCGTCGGCGATCGAGCCGGGGCGCAGGCCGTCACCCAGCGAGAAGCTGACGTCGTAGGCCTTCATGATTTCGCAGATTTCGTCGAAGTGCGTGTACAGGAAGTTTTCCTTGTGGTGCGCCAGGCACCACTTGGCCATGATCGAGCCACCGCGGCTGACGATGCCGGTGACGCGCTTGGCAGTCAGCGGCACATAGCGCAGCAGCACGCCGGCATGGATCGTGAAGTAGTCCACGCCTTGCTCGGCCTGCTCGATCAGGGTGTCGCGGAACAGCTCCCAGGTCAGGTCTTCGGCCACGCCGTTGACCTTTTCCAGAGCCTGGTAGATCGGCACGGTACCGATCGGCACTGGCGAGTTGCGGATGATCCACTCGCGGGTTTCGTGAATGTGCTTGCCGGTGGACAGGTCCATGACCGTGTCCGACCCCCAGCGAATGCCCCAGGTCAGCTTGGCCACTTCCTCTTCAATCGAAGAGCCCAGGGCGCTGTTGCCGATGTTGCCGTTGATCTTCACCAGGAAGTTGCGGCCAATGATCATCGGCTCCACTTCCGGGTGGTTGATGTTGGCCGGAATGATCGCGCGGCCACGGGCGACTTCCTCGCGGACGAACTCGGCGGTGATTTCTTTCGGAATGCTGGCACCAAAGCTGTGGCCAGGGTGCTGCTGGTCGAGCAGGCCGGCAGCGCGGGCCTCCTGCAGTTTCATGTTCTCGCGGATGGCAACGTATTCCATCTCGGCGGTGATGATGCCTTGGCGGGCATAGTGCATCTGCGAAACGTTGACCCCTGCCTTGGCCCGGCGCGGGTTGCGCACATGGGCGAAACGCAGCTTGCTCAACTCGGCATCGTTCAGGCGCTGCTGGCCGAAGTTGGAGCTCAGGCCGCCCAGGCGCTCGGTATCACCACGGTCGTCGATCCAGGCCGAGCGCACATCAGCCAGGCCTTTGCGCACATCAATGATCACATTGGGGTCGGTGTACGGGCCGGAGGTGTCATAGACCAGCACCGGGGCGTTGGTTTCGCCGCCGAAATCGGTCGGGGTATCGTCCAGGCTGATCTCACGCATGGGGACACGAATGTCCGGGCGCGAGCCTTCGACATAAACCTTGCGCGAACGCGGTAGCGGTTGCACGGACTGCTGATCGACTTGTGCCGATTCGCTGAGATTGATCGTTTTTTCTTGTTTGCTCATCACGGGCTCTCCAGACAGCTTCCTAGCGGATGGAATGTCGGGGGAGAACCTGAAAGACGCGGACGCACCCTGAGACGGATGCAGTGCCGGATATGGGGTGCCCATAGCTGTTTACAGCTACGAAAATCCCGGACCTGGCACAAGAGGCTCCCCGGGAAGGTGAGCAATCTTGTTCCCTACGCAGGCGCTAACCTGATCAGGTTCAACGGGATCCGCAACTTTGCGATCTCAGCCTTTGCTTCAAGGCACCCCGACAAGAACATGCGCAGTCTAGACTGGAGTGGTCGGCAAAGCCAAGCAGCTAAATGCGCGGTTGATGAAAGGCACACCGGGCGATTGTTGCCAGGGGCGCATGGCACTACACTGGCCCGTCGCTCGATACTCAACAGTTCAGTAATTAAATTTCGTACAAGGATTGCCTCTATGCTGCGCAAACTCTCACTGGCGATAGCCGTGTCTTGTGCGTCCAACGGAGTGGTCTGGGCAGCGGACGTGCCCTCTACGGTCAAGACCGACCTGGTCAGCGTCTATCAGGAAGCGGTCGACAACAACGCCGACCTGGCAGCGGCACGCGCCGATTACGGCGCCCGCCGCGAAGTGGTGCCACAGGCCCGCGCCGGTTTGCTGCCGAATCTGTCGGCTGGTGCCGAGATGATGAATACCCGCACCAAGCTCGATGAGCCGTCCATTACCTCCAACCGCAGCGGCAACTCCTGGAGCGCGACCCTGGCCCAGCCGATCTTCCGCGCCGACCGCTGGTTCCAGTTGCAGGCAGCCGAAGCGGTCAACGAACAGGCGGCGTTGGAGCTGTCGGCCACCGAACAGAACCTGATCCTGCAAACTGCGCAGAACTACTTCGCCGTGTTGCGCGCGCAGGACAACCTGGCCGCCACCAAGGCTGAAGAAGCCGCGTTCAAGCGCCAATTGGACCAGTCCAACGAACGCTTCGATGTGGGCCTGTCGGACAAGACTGACGTGCTGCAATCCCAGGCCAGCTACGACACGGCCCGGGCCAACCGGATCATCGCCGAGCGCCAGGTGCAGGATGCCTTCGAGGCGCTGGTCACCCTGACCAACCGTGAATACACCTCGATTCAAGGGGTGGTGCATACCCTGCCCGTCCAGGTGCCAACGCCAAACGACGCCAAGGCCTGGGTCGAAACCGCTGGCCGCCAGAACCTCAATCTGCTGGCCACCAACTATGCGGTTTCCGCTGCCGAAGAAACCCTGCGCCAGCGCAAGGCCGGCCATGCACCGACCCTGGATGCAGTGGCCAAGTACCAGAAGGGCGACAACGACAGCCTCGGCTTCACCAACCCTTCGCAACTGGGCGTGCGCTACAGCGGCGATGTCGAACAGACCAGCGTTGGCCTGCAACTGAACATCCCGATCTACAGCGGCGGCCTGACCAGCTCGCAGGTACGCGAGGCCTACCAGCGCCTGAGCCAGAGCGAACAGCAGCGCGAAAGCCTGCGCCGCCAAGTGGTGGAGAACACGCGCAACCTGCACCGCGCGGTGAACACTGATGTGGAACAGGTGCAGGCGCGCAAGCAGTCGATCATCTCCAACCAGAGCGCGCTGGAAGCCACCGAAATCGGCTACCAGGTCGGTACCCGCAACATCGTCGACGTGCTCGATGCCCAGCGCCAGCTGTATACCTCGGTGAGGGATTACAACAACAGCCGCTACGATTACATCCTCGACAACCTGAGCCTGAAGCAGGCGGCCGGTACGCTAAGCCCGCAAGACCTGCAGGACCTCAAGCGCTACCTGAAACCGGACTACAACCCGGACAAGGACTTCTTGCCGCCGGATTTGGCTGCTGCTGCGGCCAAGAACTTCGAGCGCCGCCCTTGAGATAGGTGTTGAGTTCTTCGCGGGCTCGCCCGCTCCCACAGGGATTGCGCAGCCCTCAAACCCTGCATAAATCCTGTGGGAGCGGGCGAGCCCGCGAAGAAGCCAACGCAAATATCAGCGCATTAGCGCAGCCAGGCCATCAAGCAAGCGCTGCAACGCCCCCTGATTGGCCCGCATCACCGCCCTGCCCGCCTCGCCCATGCGCTGCGCAGCCTGCGGCAACTCGACCAGCCGCCGCACTTCCCCGGCCAGCCCGTCGGCATCGTCCACCTGCTGCAACGCCCCCGCCTCGCGCAACATCGCACTGATTTCGAGGAAGTTGAACACATGTGGCCCCATGATCACCGGCAACGCCAACGCTGCCGGCTCCAACGGGTTGTGCCCACCGGTAGGCACCAGGCTCCCGCCGACAAAGGCAATGTCGGCCAGCGCATAGAGGAACAGCAACTCGCCCATGGTGTCGCCAAGCAGTACCCGCGTCTGCGCATCGACCGGCGTGCCGGCAGAGCGGCGCACGGTCGTGAACTGTTCGCTGCAAAGCGCATGCACCGCGTTGAAGCGCTCGGGGTGGCGCGGTACCAGGATCAGCAAGGCATCCCCATGCACCTGCAGCAATTGCCGGTGCGCCTGCAGGATCAAGGCATCCTCACCCTCGTGGGTACTGGCGGCAATCCACACCGGGCGCTGCGTGGTACCCCACTGTTCACGCAAGGCCCTGGCACGCGGTAGCAGTTGCTCGTCGATCTTCAGATCAAATTTGATCGAGCCTGTGACCTGCACACACTCCGGCCGCGCACCCAGTTCACGGAAGCGTTGCGCCTCGGTCTCGGTCTGCACGGCAATCAGGTTCATCTCCGCCAGCATCGGCCGCGTCAGCTTGGCAAAGCGCCCGTAGCCACGGGCCGAACGCTCGGACAATCGCGCATTGGCCAGCGCCACCGGAATGCCGCGCTTGGCACACTGGTGAATGTGATTGGGCCACAGCTCGGTTTCCATGATGATGCCCAGCTTCGGCTGCACATGGTCGAGAAAACGCCCGGCCGCCCACGGCAGGTCGTAGGGCAGGTAGCAATGCTGCACGCGCGGTTCATCGGCGAACATGGCGCGAATGCGCTCGGAACCGGTAGGTGTCATGCAGGTAAGCGTGATCGGCAACTCGGGGTAAGCCTTGAGCAAGGCGCGCACCATGGGCGCGGCGGCAATGCTCTCGCCCACCGACACCGCATGCACCCAGATGCCACCCTGGCGCATGGCTGGCAGCTTGCAGGCGAAACGCTCGGCGATACGCTGACCATAGGCTGGCGCCTTGCGCGCACGCAGGTACAGGCGCAGCCTAACCAGCGGCAGGCCCAGGTGAAACAGCAAGGTATAGAGTGTTCTGTTCATGGCGGCGGAGTTTACCCGATCGCACGCAGGTGCACCGCAAAGCGCTCGGCCAGCCACTGCGCCGCCGGCCCCAAGGGCTCATCGCGCCGCCAGGCCAGTTCCGCTACCAGCGCCGGTGGGCGCCATTCGCTGTCCAGCTCGACCATGTGCGCCTGGTAGGTCGGGTACTGCACCACATGGCGTGGTAACCAGGCCCAGCCCAGGCCACGCATCAGCAACTCTGCCATGGCGTAGAAGCTGTCGGCACGCCACACCTGCGGGCTGGCTGCTTCGCTACCTGGATAACCGCTTTGCTGCGGGGTAATCAGCAATTGCCGGTGGCGGGCCAGCTGCTGGCAGGTAACGCGCTGCTCGCGGGCCAACGGGTGGTCGATCGAACACACCGTGACCATTTCCACACTGCCCAGCGCACGCCGCTCCAGCGAGGCCGGGATGCTCTCGTGGTGAAAGAACAGGCCGAGGTCAGCGCGACGCTCCACCAGCTTGCGCGCCACATCGCCCTGGGCGCCACTGGCCAGCTGCACCTCCAGGAACGGGTAGCGGCTGGCCAGTTCATCGAGGCTGTCGATCACCGGCTGATAGGGCATGGCTTCGTCCTGCGCCACCCGCAGCAAGGCCTCCTGCCCGCGCATCAACGCCAGTGCGCGGCCATCCAGGCGCTCGCACTGGCGCAACAGTTCGCGGGCATCTTCCAGCAGCGCGCTGCCATTTTCGGTGAGCTTTGGCTGCCGGCCGCTGCTGCGCTCGAACAAGGTGACACCCAGGTCAGTTTCGAGCAGGGCGATGGCGCTGCTGACTGCCGACTGGGCTTTGCGCTGCTCGCGCGCCACAGCAGAAAACGAGCGCAGTTCGGCAACGCGCAGAAAGGTTCGCAACTGCTCGAGGTTCCACTGCTCGGCCATCGACCTATCTCCCCTATTGATAGGTAATGACTTTACCCCATCCAGGTAACGTCTAGAATGCCCGACCAGTTATCGGAGGATCCTGCCATGAATGCCTACACCTACCTCGCTATCGCCATCTGCGCCGAAGTTATCGCCACTGCCTCGATGAAAGCGGTGAAGGGCCTGAGCACGCCATTGCCGCTGCTGCTGATGGTGGTCGGCTACGGCATCGCGTTCTGGATGCTGACCTTGGTGGTGCGCAGCATTCCGGTGGGGATCGCCTACGCCATCTGGTCGGGGCTGGGGATCGTGCTGATCAGTGTGGCGGCGCTGGTGATCTACGGGCAGAAGCTGGATGTGCCTGCGATGCTGGGCATGGCCATGATTGTGGGTGGGGTGGTGGTGATTCAGCTGTTCTCGAAGACAGCCGGGCATTGAGCCAACCTGTGCCGGCGATAGGGCCCCCACAGGTATAGCCTGTATACTTGCCAGCTGTCCCAGTCTTCGAGGTACCGCCATGCCATCTGCCATTTCCACTGACGTGCTGATCGTTGGTGCCGGGGTCGCAGGCCTCTGGCTCAATGCCCGCCTGCGCCGCCAGGGCTACTCGACAGTGCTGGTGGAACGCGCCAGCCTTGGCGGCGAGCAGACTATCAAGTCGCAGGGCATCATCCACGGCGGCACCAAGTACGCCCTGCACGGCGCCCTGACTGGTGCCTCGGAAGCCATCGCCGAGATGCCGCGCCGCTGGCGCGAGGCCCTGGCTGGCGACGGCGAACTCGACCTCGGGCGTACCCGCCTGCTCTCCGACGCCCACTACCTGTGGTCGCCGGGCACCTTGGCCGGTAACCTCACCAGTTTCTTCGCCAGCAAGGCCGTGCGCACCCGTGTCGAACAGGTCAAGGGCGAGCAACTGCCACCGGCCCTGCAGGACCGTGCCTTCAAGGGCAAGGTGTATCGCCTGGCCGAGCTGGTTATCGACGTGCCCAGCCTGCTGGCCAACCTGGCCGAACTGGCCGGTGACAGCCTGCTGGCGGGCGAACGCATCGAACCGCTGCGCGAAGGCGACGAACTGGTCGGCCTTTGCGTGGACGGTCGCGAAATCCGTGCCCAGCGCGTTGTGCTGAGTGCGGGTGCCGGCACCGAAGACCTGCTGCACACCCTCGGCGTGAACCAGCCCGCGATGCAAACCCGCCCCCTGCACATGGTCATGGCCAAGGGCGCCAACCTGAAGCCGCTTTACGCACACTGCCTGGGCGGTGGGCCGAAGCCGCGGGTAACGGTCACTACCCATCCGGCTGCGGATGGGCAATGGGTATGGTATCTGGGCGGCGACCTTGCCGAAGCGGACGGCGTCGCTCGCGAGCCTGCCGCGCAGATTGCTGCGGCGCAAAAGGAAATCGCCAACCTGCTGCCGTGGGTCGACCAGAGCCAAGTGCGCTGGGCCACCCTGCGGGTCGACCGTGCCGAACCTGCGCAGTCCGGCCTGGTACGCCCGGACAACGCCTTCCTCGCCGACCAGCAGCGCCTGCTGGTCGGCTGGCCGACCAAGCTGGCGCTGGCACCGGACTTCAGCGACCGGGTCATCAGCCACCTGGAGCGCGACGGCATCCGCCCGCAGGCGCAAGCCGACCTGGCCGACCTGCCACGCCCACCGCTGGGCGTACCGGCCTGGGAGCAACTGCTGCCATGAGCCTGCCAACCTTGCATGACTTCCACCGCCCGCTGGGCAGTACCGGCTTCAAGGTGTCCCCCTTGGGCCTGGGCACGGTCAAGCTGGGCCGCGACCAGGGTGTGAAGTACCCCACCGGTTTCACCATCCCCGGCGATGACGAAGCCCGCATGCTGCTGGCCCAGGCCCGCGAACTGGGCATCAACCTGATCGACACCGCCCCCGCCTATGGCCGCAGCGAGGAACGCCTGGGCCCGCTGCTGCGCGGCCAACGCGATGAGTGGGTAATCGTCAGCAAGGTCGGCGAAGAATTCGACAGCGGCCTGTCGCACTTCGACTTCAGTGCCGCCCACACCCGTCGTTCGGTGGAGCGCAGCCTGCGCCGCTTGGAAACCGACCGCATCGAACTGGTGCTGGTGCATTCCGACGGCAACGACTTGGCGATACTCGAACAGCAGGAGGTCTACCAGACCCTGGCGGAGCTCAAGCGCGAGGGCAAGATCCTCGGCTTCGGTCTGTCCGGCAAGACCGTCGCCGGCGGCCTGAAAGCACTGGAGCAAGGCGACTGCGCCATGGTCACCTACAACCTCAACGAACAGGCAGAACGCCCGGTGCTGGACTACGCTGCCGAACACGGCAAGGCCATTCTGGTCAAAAAGGCCCTGGCCAGCGGGCATATCTGCCTGGCCCCGGGCGTTGACCCGGTGCAGGCAAGCTTCGAGCTGTTGTTTGCCCACCCGGGCGTCAGCAGTGCTATCGTCGGCACCATCAATCCGCTGCACCTGGCCCACAACGTGGCCACCGTCGCCCGTATCCTGGGCCAGCACTGAGTTGCCTCTGGCCCAAGGGCCAGGAGAATGACCCGACGCAAGGAGGAGCCTCGTGGCGCGAACGCTGATCCGCAAGAACCCGAGCAACTTCAAGACACTGCCACTGCATGTCGAAGCCACGCCCGAAGGCCTGGTCTACCAGAGCATCGGCATGCCGCTGAACTTTGCCCAGACCCAACAGCGGCGCAAGGCCATCCAGCTGCCCGACACGCAGCGCTTCGTGGTCGAACTGGCCAACCTGGGTGTGTCGGTGCGCCTTACCCTGCATTGGCAAAACCGCGATTACTGGGTGTTGGTACGTCAGCGTCGGCAAGACCGGGGCGATGTGGTGCTGAAACTGATTTCTGGCTACGTACCCGCGCAGGAGCTGAACCTGCCGTTGCACACGGCTGTTCAGGAAGTGGCAGAGGAATGCCTGCTGGAAACCCCGGAAGGCTGGTTGGGCGGGCGCTTCAACGATACCTGGCTGCCTGTCCCGTACGCCGCAGCCCTGCACTATCGCGAAACACCGCACTTCTTGCTGGCCCCGGAGTCCGGCGCCGCCCGGCCCGTGCACTGCGGCAACCTGATGCTGCTGGAGCGGCCACGGGCCTATGTGCACTTGCCCACCGCCTCGCTGCAACTGATCTACGACATGCGCCTGCAGGTGCCCCGTGAAGCCAAGAAACTCAGCCTGTTTCACGTCGATGAGCGGCTGGAGGGTGGCCAGCTGGTGGCGCGGCTCAACCGCAAACGGCCAGACCTGTACCTGATGCCTTTGAAGGACGGTCAACCGCTGGCTGAGCTGTATACGCTGAAAAAGGATGAGCTGGTGCCGGCGAGTACCCGCGGGCTATATCTGGCCGAGAGTTTTGCCCGGCAGGAAGGCTGGGTAGTGACGGACGAGCGGGTGCGCTGGAAGGACTGGGTGAAGCAGCAGGGGTTGGTCGAGAGCAAGCCGGTGCGGGCATCGCACCTGCAGCGGTTTGGTGACAAGGCGCGGCAGTTGCTGGAACGGGCGCGAACATCACTTCACAAATGATTGGGGCCGCTATGCGGCCCTTCGCGGGCATGCCCGCTCCCACAGGGACGGTGCAACCTTCAAGCCTGCGCCGTACATGTGGGAGCGGGCGTGCCCGCGAAGGGCTGCACAGCAGCCCCAAAGCATCAGTTCTTGCGAATTTTCTCGACAATGGCGGTGGTCGAGCTGTTCTCGACCAGCCCCAGCACCTTCACGGTGCCGCCATAGGCCTTGACGATATCGGCGCCCACGACCTGGTCGATGCCGTAGTCGCCACCCTTGACCAGTACATCCGGCTTCACCTGACTTAGCAGGTTTTCCGGCGTACCTTCGGGGAAGCTGATTACCCAGTCTACCGCACCCAAGCCGGCCAGAACGGCCATGCGCCGGTCGACGCTGTTGATTGGTCGGCCCGGCCCTTTCAGGCGGCTGACCGAAGCGTCGTCGTTGACCGCGACAATCAGGCGATCGCCCTGGGCCCGCGCCTGTTCCAGGTAAGTGACGTGCCCGGCATGCAGGATGTCGAAGCAGCCATTGGTGAAGACGATCTTCTCGTTGTGCGCCCGCGCGTCATCGATGGCCAGCAGCAGTTGCTCCAGGCCCAGTACGCCGCGCTCGGAGCCTTCCTCACGCTGGATTGCCCGGCGCAGTTCGGGGGCACTGATAGCAGCCGTACCCAGCTTGCCGACCACGATGCCTGCCGCCAGGTTGGCCAAGGCCACCGCGTGGGGCAGGTCCTCGCCAGCGGCAATGGCCGCTGCCAGGGTGGAGATGACGGTATCACCGGCACCGGTCACATCGAACACTTCACGCGCCCGCGCCGGCAGGTGCAGCGCCGGCTGGCCAACGCGCAGCAGGGTCATGCCATGCTCGCCACGGGTTACCAGCACGGCACCCAGGTCCAGTTCCTGCAGCAACTGCAAACCTTTGGCGACCAGTTCAGCCTCATCGGCACAACGGCCAACGATGGCCTCGAACTCGCTGAGGTTGGGGGTAATCAGGCTGGCGCCACGGTAGATGGAGAAATCCTTGCCCTTGGGGTCGGCCAGCACCGGAATGCCCTTGGCCCGCGCCGCCTGGATCAGGCTCTGGTGATTCTTCAGTGCGCCCTTGCCGTAGTCCGACAAGACCAGCACCTTGACGCCTTCGAGCAGGCTATCGACTTCTGCACCCAGCGACAGCGGGTCGGTGGCAAACGGCTCTTCGAAATCGATACGCAGCAGTTGCTGGTGACGGCTCATGACCCGCAGCTTGACGATGGTCGGCTGGTGCGCAATGCGCTGGAACACCGAGCGAACCCCCGCAGCCTGCAAGCTGTTGGCCAGGCTGTCGGCGGCCTCGTCCTGGCCGGTAACGCCGATCAGCGAAGCCGGTGCGCCCAGGGCGGCGATGTTCAACGCAACGTTGGCCGCGCCGCCGGGGCGATCCTCGATCTGATCGACCTTGACCACCGGCACTGGCGCTTCAGGCGAGATACGCGAAGTACCGCCATGCCAGTAGCGGTCGAGCATGACATCGCCGACCACCAGAACCGGGGCTTGATCGAAACGCGGCATGGACAACTTCATGGGCAACCCATATGGAAATAATGAACAGGGGCAGGATATTAGCACAGGGTAGACGACGGCTTTATGGCCAGATCGCCCCCGGAAAATTCCCGTGACAATCGGGGCCGTTACGGCCCCGATCAGGGAGGACTCAGGTGATATCGGCCTTGACCGGCTCATCCAGGCCCATGGCATGAAGGCGGGCATAATGGCCATTAGCCGCGAGCAGCTCGGCATGGGTGCCGCGCTCGACCAGACGGCCTTGGTCCATGACCAGGATCTGGTCGGCCTTCTCGATGGTCGACAGGCGGTGGGCGATCACCAGTGTGGTACGGCCTTGCATCACATGGTCCAGGGCCGCCTGGATGTGCCGCTCGGATTCGGTATCCAGCGCCGAGGTGGCTTCGTCGAGAATCAGCAGCGGTGCGTTCTTCAGCAGCGCCCGGGCAATCGCCAGGCGCTGGCGCTGGCCGCCGGAGAGCAGCACGCCGTTTTCACCCACATCGGTGTCGAAGCCCTTCGGCAGCTTGTCGACAAACTCCTTGGCGTAGGCATCGGCCGCAGCGGCTTCGATGTCTGCGCGCGGGGCACCTGCCAGATCGCCGTAGGCGATGTTGTTGGCCACGGTGTCGTTGAACAGGGTGACGTGCTGGGTCACCTGCGCAACGTGGCGGCGCAGGTTGCGCAGGCGGTAGTTTTCGATCTCCACGCCATCGAGCAGGATCTGCCCCTGGTCGTGGTGATAGAAGCGTGGAATCAGCGCCGCCAGGGTCGACTTGCCACTGCCGGAGCGGCCGACCAGGGCGATCATCTGCCCGGGCTCGGCAGTGAAGCTGATATCGCTCAGCACTTCACGTTCGGTTCCCGGGTAGGTGAAGCTGAGGTTGCGTACTTCCAGGCGCCCTTCCACCCGCTCTTTCTCTACGGTGCCGGTGTCCACTTCAGCTTCTTCGTCCAGTTGCTCGAAGATGCTCTCTGCACCCGCCAGGCCTTTCTGGATGGTAGAGCTGACTTCCGACAACTGGCGAATCGGCTTGGGCAGCAAGCCGGCGGCGGTAATGTAGGCCACCAGGTCACCGGCGGTAGACTCACCCCGCAGGAACAGCACCAGGAACATCAGCGCGGCCATGGCGCTGTAGATCACCAGCTGCAGCATCGGCGTGTACAACGAGCCGGTCTTGGTCATGCGCAGTTGCTTGTCGGTATTGCTCTGACTGGCCTTGCTGAAACGCTGCTCCTCGTAGGCCTCGCCGCCGAAGCTGCGCACCACGCGGTAGCCCTGGATGGTTTCCGAGGCGACGTGGGTGACATCGCCCATCGCCACCTGGATTTTCTTGCTCTGCTTGCGGAATTTCTTGCTGGCAACGCTGACCATCACCGCAATCACCGGCAGGATGGCAACCATGACCAAGGTGAGGTGCCAGTTCATCCACAGCAGGTAGGCAAACAGGAACACCACGGTCAGGCCTTCACGGATGACCACCTTGATAGCATCGGTGGCAGCACCGGTGACCATGGTCACGTTGAAGGTGATACGCGAAATCAGGTGCCCGGAGTTGTGGTTGTCGAAGTAGCGGTTGGGCAGTACCAGCAGCTTGTTGAACAACTCCACGCGCAGGTCGTGCACCAGGCACAGGGAAACCTTGGCCAGAAAATAGTTGCCGAGGAACGAACCCAGGCCCTGCCACGCAGCGATCAGGATGATCAGCAGCGGCACCGCCTGCAGCAATTGCAGGTCGCGCAGGTACGGGACGGTGGGGAACAACACCGCTTCAGGGTTGCTCAGCCCGTCGACAAAGTACTTGAGGATGCCGGCCAGCATCGGCTGGGTGGAGGCGAAGATCACGAAACCGACAATGCTCAGCAGGAAAATGCCGAGATAGGGTTTCACATAGCTCAACAGCCGGAAGTAGATCTTCAGGCTGGAGGTGTGCTCCGCTGGTCGCGGTGTTTCGGCCATTATCGAGCTCGCTGTTCAGGTTGAACCGGAAATTTTACCACAGGCGTCATTTTCGGCACGCCCCCATGGCAGCATCATGGCAAGGCCGACAGGTAGCCAGCTGATAAACCATTCGGCACGTGGCGTGCCGGTGAGGCTGGCGGCATCGAACTGCATGGCCAGGGTCGAGTACACCCAGAAACCCAGCAGTATCTTGCCGAACAGCGTACCGCGTGCGCGCACGATTGCAGCCAGGGTGTACAGCCACACGGCGACCCAGAGCAACATGCCGGGCAAGCCCATTTCCACGGCGACGTGGGTGAACATGTTATGGGTGTGGTCGAAGTGCTTGCCGACAGCGCTTACTTCATAGTCAGCACCCAGGCCCAGCCCGGTCCAGGGGTGCGCGGCAATCATGTCGACCACAGCATGGAAAATTTCCGGCCGGTAGGACGAACCACGCTTGGCGATAATGTCGTACACGGCGAAGAAGGCCAGGCCGGTAGCAATGACTGCCAGTATGGAAAACACCCGGCTGTGACGATCACGGAACCACAGCGGCGCAACCACCACAGTGATCACCAGCGCCAGGATCGCCCCACGGCTCTGGCTGAGCATGGCAAATGCACCCAGGC
This sequence comes from Candidatus Pseudomonas phytovorans, assembly GCA_029202525.1. Taxonomy (NCBI): domain Bacteria; kingdom Pseudomonadati; phylum Pseudomonadota; class Gammaproteobacteria; order Pseudomonadales; family Pseudomonadaceae; genus Pseudomonas; species Candidatus Pseudomonas phytovorans. Next base: position 1,059,972 of record CP119325.1, on the reverse strand, counting down.
AGACCAGTGCCGCCAGCCACAACAGCTGCAGGCCGCGTTGCCGGGGCGGCTCGTAGAGAAGAAAAAGCACAGCCGAGCCGATCACATAGGCGCCCAGGATGGGGTGGGATATCTCACCGATACCCCCCAATCTGGCCAGTAAAGGCATCCGCTGCAGCCCGTAGAAATTGATGATGGAGACCAGCGCGGCAACGGCCAGCAATGCGCTGCCGAGCAGCAACAACTGGCGAATGCGGGCAAGGCCTAGCTGGGCCAGCAATGGGAACGCCAGCAGAAACACCAGAATGTAGAGCAGGCGCTTGATCTCGCGCCCGTGCTCTTCTGCGGGCGACCACGCCAGGCTCAACCCGCTCCAGGCCAACAGCAGCAGCACACTCCCCCACAGCGCCGGCTGGCGCTTCCAGGCTTGTACCAGCACCTCACGGGCCGACCACGCGAGCACCAGCGTTGGCAGCCACAGGAACAATACCAAACCCTGTTGATAAATCTTGTTGCTCGGTGCCAGCGCAATCGCCGCCAGGAACCAGACCAGACCCAACCCCAACCAGGCCCGTGCCCAGTTTTTTTGATACAACATCCTTTTCCCCCGATGAATCAAAGACACCATCCATGGTGCTACCGCATTATTTTCGGCATTATTGCCGGTCATTTTGCTCGCCAGACGACAAGGCTCTATTCATGCAATGCTCCCGGCTCACCCAGGTCGACTTCGATCAGCTGACACAAGGCGCACAGGTGCTTGAGGCAGACAGCCATGGCGCCAAAGTCTACCTGCTCGCGGATGGTAATTTCCTCAAGGTTTTTCGTAGGAAGCGGCTGATTTCATCTGCACTGTTGCGGCCCTACTCGCAGCGCTTCGTCGATAACGCCGCGCGCTTGGCGCAATTGGGCATTCCCACCCTCGAAGTCATCAGCCAGCACAAGCTCGACCTGCCAGGCCGCACTGCCGTGCTGTATCGCCCGCTACCCGGGCGTACCTTGCTGCAAATGTCGCGCGATGAAGGATTCAGCTGGGACACGTACCTGCCCCAACTGATCCAGCTGGTCCGCCAGTTGCACCGCAGCGGCGTGTACTTCCGCTCGTTGCACCTTGGCAATGTGGTGGTTACCCCTGACCAGCGGCTGGGCCTGATCGATGTGGCCGACATGCGCTTCCTCCGCCCGCCGCTGTCTGCGCGCATGATTCGGCGCAATGTGCAGCACATGGTGCGCTATATCGAGCGGGAGAACCTGGGCGACCGGTTCCCCCTCGCCGCCTTCGAGGCAGCCCTGCTGGCGCGCTGAGCGTCAGTTGCGCAACAGGCTCTGTGAGCCGTTGCAGAAGGCCTGCCAGGCCTGCTCCGGCGCCAGTGCCTGACGCTGCCTTGCGGCTACCGTCGGGGCGCTGAGCGCCGTACAGCGCTCGATCGCCTCAGCCCAGGCGCTCTCGTCGGCAACAGGCAGATAGCCACCTGTGTCGCGCAGCTGCTCGCGGAACACCTGCAGGTCGCTGCACACCACCGGTACATCGGCCATCACTGCCTCTTGTACCACCAGCCCCAGGCCTTCGGACCGCGAAGGCACCAACAGCCAGTCGAATGCCCGATACAGCTGCTGCAGGTCTTCACGGTGACCGCGCAGGTGAACGCGATCTGCCAGGCCCAGTGCGTCAATACGCTCCTGCAGCGCGGCATGCTGCGGCCCCTCACCAATGATCGCCAGTTGCAGGCCCGGTTGCCGTGCACTGGCCCTGGCGAATGCCTCAATCAGCATTTCAAAGCCTTTGCTCTCGACCAACCGCCCTACCGCGCCCAGCATTACCCCGTCGGCCTGAGGCAACTGCAGCGCCTGCCTGGCCTTGTCGCGGCTCAGCAAAGGCGCAGCGAAGGCCAGCGGGTCGAGCGCCATGCGCAGGGTTTGTACCGGCCTGCCCAGGTCACGCTCCAGCGACTCGGCCAACGTCTGCGACACTGCCGCGATGCTCAGCCGCTCGGCCGGCAACATACGCAGCAAGCGAATGTCACTGCCATTGAGCCGCGTCTTGCCATGGAACAGCACCTTGGCACGCACGTCGGGAATGCTCTGCAACAACGGCAGCACAAGGCGCGCAACGCCAATACCGTCGAGCAGGACGATTTCCGCCCCGGCCTCGGCCAGCGCCTTGCGCAAACGCATGCGCAACCATGGCCGCAGCAAGCGCCACAAATGACGCCCCTTCAGGGCACGAGCCGGCATGTGCCACTCCCGGGTCGAGCCAAGCCCACAACAGAGCCCGCTACCCAGCAGCAGCCAGTTACTGATCCGGGCATCGGCACCCGCGTTCGACAACACCTGCCGATGCACCTTGTGGATGGACATGTACGGCGTTCCACCCGCCCACATCATATTGACGATGTTCATGGGCCCTCTCCCGCTCATGTCAGGTGGGACAGCGACTTCATTGAACAAAAAGGGTGATACCCATGCCGATCAAGGCACCTGTCACCAGCGTCAATGCCAGTTTGATCCGATCACGTTGACGACGTTTGGCCTTGCGCTCCACTTCTATGGGCAAGGTCACGTGATTGCCAAATCCAGTGTGCAATACTGCATCACCCTCCAGGGTGACCGCTGTAAGATTTAACTCAGCGTAGCGTCGGGAAAGCGCCTTCTCTCCAGCATAGGCGGCAAATGGCGCACAGCGCTGGTAATCGCTCAATCGACGCAGGCCAGGGTTGAGCGAAAACGCTTGCCACTCGGCCTTGTCCGACAGCAGCGGATAACACGGCACGCCAGCGATCACCTGGCGATCGCCCAAGTGGATATACGGGCTGTGGACGGCCAGGTCATGGGCATGGCTGCGCAGCCACACCTGCAACAGGTTGGGGCTGACCTCCAGAATGGCTCGCGAATCTTCGACAAAGCCCTGGCGGTAGAAATGCCAGTCGTCTTCGCAGTGGAAGATGTACGGCGTCTTGACGTGGCTGTAGGCCAGGTCGATTGACGGCAACTGGCCGAGCTTGGGCCGGTTGACGAACACCTTGCAGTACGGTTTCCAGTGCTCTGGCACAGCGCCATGCACGGCATCGTCACCGGAATCTTCGGTGATGAACACTTCGCGAACGGGCGCGGTGTTGTAGCGATCAAAACTCTCAAGGGTGTCTTTGAGCAGATCGAACCGCCCACAACTGGTCACGACAAGCGTGACATCACTTTCTTCTGAAAAGCGCACCGGACTCCCTCCGCATTGCGACTAGCGGCTTTCAACACCCGCTCCTGGGCGCGAAAGCTCTTATTTAGATGCCCAGTTTCAGGCGCAGCCGCTGCCACGCAGACAACGGCGGGTGGGGCCTGAGCGCTGGGCGCATGTGGTCGACGATGCTACGTCCAACTGCGGCGAAACTGAAACGGGAAACCGCCAGATGGCGGCCATTTTCTGCAATCTGCCGGGCCAGTTCAGGGTCTGCACGCAAACGGCGGAGCTTTTCCTGAAGGGTCGGGATGTTGTCATAGAACACCACGTTGTGCATGTCCTGCAGGCCCAATGCGCGGTTTTCTTCCTCGCCCTGGTCATACGCCAGCAACACACAGCCACAGGCCATGGCTTCAAAGTTCTTGATCATGTATTCGCCCATGCCCACGTCGGCACTGACGAAGAAACGGATACGGTTGAGCGTGTTGCAATAGTCTTCACCCGACTTGGTGCGGGTTACCAGCAGGTTCTCGACCTGCCCCAACTCGTCCAGCAGCGCCTTGCGACCGCTGTAGGCCACGCTGTTGACACTGCCGACGAAGGCCAGTTCGATATCACGCTCGCGCCCCTGGTCGGCCAACAACTGCTCGTCATAGCCCTTGGGCACGAACACCGCGTCGAAACCTTCCTGGCGCAGGCGCTCGCTGACCATGTAACCAGAGCTGATCACCCGCGCCCATGGCAGCTGGCGGTAATGAGCGCTGAACTTGCCGGTGTACTTGCACGGGATGTAGTTCTGGTAGGCGTCGTGTTCGAGGATGACCAGGTTCGGGACGGTGCGAATGAACGCTACCTGACGGATCTCTTGCTTGAAGCGCAGGAAGAACACGATGCGGTCATAACGCTCAACCTGCACTTCACGCTTGAAGTAGCGGCGCAGGTTGCGCTGGTCTTCGCTGGTCAGCCAGCGCAGGTCGCATTCGCAGTTGGCCGCGACGCCATCGTACAGGCGGTCGAGAATAGCCCGCTGCTCCTTCTGTACCAGAAATAGGACTTTCATTACGTTCCTTGGGCGCTCGGCGCCATCGCGGTCAGGTTTACAGCTCACGCCGCCAGAACAGCTCGTGCCGGCGCACGGCCTTGCGGAAGAACTCGTTTTCCCCGTAAGGCGACGGGCGACGCCCGGCCAGCCAGCGTTGCAGCAACCGGCGCAGGCGACGCTTGAACGGGGCCGGCGGCTGCAGGTCGTGCATCATGCCCAAGGCCATGGCCTTGTCGCGCTGGGTGGCCAGGTCAAGGACCAGGCTGCATGGGGCCCAGGCCTGGCTTGCGTTCAACTGCGGCGGCAAGGCCACGCCATCGCCGCTGTCGCCCATCGGCCAGCGGTCGTTATCGTGCAGGTGATTGGCGTAGCAGAGCAGCGTCTGCGGTTTCCAGCCCAGGCCCTGCAAAGCCTCTAGCACGGCATCCTGGGCGCAGATGTGGTCCGGGTGCGGGTCGAGCTGCGGGTGCGGCATTACCAGCACCTCGGGCTTGGCCATCTCCAGCAGGGCACGCAGGTCAGCCAGCAGGTTGTGCCAGGTGGGCGCACCATCGCTGTCGGCCGGCAGCGGGAACGGGTTGAACTGGCGGAACGGGCGGATATCGGCCATCTCGGCTTCGCGAGACACCGCAGGCTGCCCGGGCGCTGCTTGCATGGCAGGCAATTGCAGGCAGAAGTAGCCCAGCTGTATGCAACGCGACTCGGGCACACCGGCCCAACGCGGCACGGCAATGCTGTCCCAGGCGCGCAGTCGCCCTTTCAGGCGGGCGGCCTCAGCCTTGTCCAGGCCCATCTGTTGATAGTGCTCGGCCTCGATTTCGCCGGCAGTCAGCGTCACTACCCAGGTTTCGTCGGCCTGGCTGTACAGGCCATAGGCGGCCAGCTCGGCGTCGTCGGCATGGGGCGCAATCACCATTACCCGGCGCCGTTGCAGCTCAACCGCTGGCGTTATCCATAGGCGCGGCTGGCCTTGCAGGCGACAATGCCTGCCACGCAGGCGCAACGTGCCGGCCTTCAATGGCGCAGCCAGGCCAGTCAGGTTGAGGAACCGCAGGCCATCAACGCCGCGCTCGAAGGTTTGCCGATCGGACTGCTCGTCCGCCAGCAGTTCGACTTGCGGATCAAGGAAACGCCCAAACCAGTTGCTTTTTACCTGCAGCTCAAGCACAAGGGTTTCATCGCCCTGAAGCGCACAGTCGGCCTTCAGCACGTCGTCTTGCAGGCTCGCAGCAACTTGCCGTGCCTGGTCACCGAAGTCGTAGGCGTAGTCCTCGGCCGGGGCGTAGAACAGGTGGTCGGCAAACCAGGCCTCGTGTGCAGCCCAGACCAGCGGCAACAGCAACAGTGGCAGCCACCACCAACTGAATACACCCAGGACGACCAGCGCAACCAGCCCCGCCAGCAAGCCGAGGCGCTTGTTGCGCCGGTGGCGCTTGAGCAACTGCTGCTTGCGGCTCACGCCTGATACACCGGCACGGGGTTGCACCAGCGGTCCTTGTACTCGCGATCGGCACGGCCGAACGAGAAGCGCAGTGGTTTGTTGCGCGCGCGGGCGTCTTCCCAGGCCGCCTGGGTATTGAGGAAGCTCAGCACGCTGCCCGGGCTGAAGGCCTTGGTTTCAGGGTCGACACCGCCGTTGATGTACTCGACGCTGACCCATTCCGGCGCTTCGACGCGGTACACCAGCTGGATGGCAATCGGCTTGCCGTCCAGCATCAGCACCGAGCCGATCAACAACTCGCGCAGGCGCTCCAGCACCTCGGCCATGCGCTCGGCACCGGTGGCCGGGAAGCCCCAGCGGCGCTGGAACAGGTCGCAGTACATGCTGGCGATTTCCTGTGCGCTGAAATCGCTGATCGGGCGCACCACCCCACCGGCCTCTTCCAGCAGGCGCAGTTCGCGGCGCTGGTTGTAGCGGAACTTCTTCGACAAGTCTTCGGGCGCCCGGGCCATGGCCAGCTGCTCTTTCTGCGCCTTGAGGCCACTGAAGCGGCCCTGGTTCAGCTCGGAGAGGTAACGCACGGTATGGCGCAACGGTGCAGCAGCATCAGCCGCCGCTGGCAGGATGATTTCGGCATTGCCAAGGTCGAACAGGGCTTTTTTGCCGGCACGCTTGAGCACGTCCTTGGCCAGCGCCAAGTGGCGCCCCCAGGTCGGGATGGCGGCTTTCAGCTCGCCGGCCTGGTACCAGCCCAGGTAACGCACCGGGATCTGCGCCAGGTCAGCCAGTTGCTCGATCACCAACGGATGGGTGGCAACACTGCCACCAAACCGCGCCCACGCCTCGGCATATGCTTTGGCGTCGATAACTTGCCAGCCGCGCTCGCGCAAGGCCTGGATACGATTGAGCATCAGACCTGCCCTACCAGCGCACGTACCTGCGGCAGCTGCCAGAAGGCCTCGCGCACCGCCTGGTCGGAAAAGCGTTCATGCAGGCGTTGCAGCATGTGCTCGGCACAGGCCTGGCGCTGTTCAGCGTCCAGCGTGGCCATATGCTTCAGGCCCTGGGCCAACTGGGCAGCATCGCCCAACGGGAACAGCACACCCACACCCTCGACCACTTCACGGGCCCCGCCGCAGGCCGTGGCCAGCACCGGCACGCCAGCGACCATGGCTTCGAGCAGGACCATGCCGAACGGCTCGTGGTCGGAGCTCAGGGCGAACACGTCGAAAGCCTGGAAGTAGCGGCGTGCATCCGGCACCTGGCCGAGGAAATCAACTTGCCCGGCAATGCCCAGCTCGGCAGCCAAGGCCTTGAGTTCAGCCTCCAGACGGCCTTTGCCGAGAATCGCCAGGCGAGCACCTGTTGGCAACCCGGGCAGCGCCTGGGCAAAACCACGTAACAGCGTGGCCTGGTCCTTGTCCGGGTGCAGGCGCCCGACGTTACCAACGATCCATGCCTGCGCATCCAGACCCAGTGCCCGGCGCGCTTCGGCCCGCGGCACCAGGGCCGCTTGCAGGGCGTCGATATCGATACGGTTGTACAGGGTCTGGATGCGCTCTGCAGGCCACTGGGGCAGGCAGCGGCGCATATCGTCACGCACCGCGTCCGACACGCCCAGCAGGCTCAAGCGCTTGCTGAACAGGTTGGCGAACAGCCGACGACCTTTGCGCTCATAGTCGCCAAAGGCATGGTGCACGCCGATCACCGGCAGGCCGGTACCCAGCAAGGCCACGTAGATGGGCTTGAATCGGTGAGCAATGCAGAAGGCAAAGTTGCGCTCGGCCGCAACCCGCCGCAATGCGCGGATGGCGCCGAGTTTGAGGCCGCGCACGGCCTTGGAGCTGAACTCCATGAACAGCACCTCGTCCGACGCGCAGCCGGCCACTACCTGCGGGTCGGCGGCGCCAGTGAGGAATACCGTGGTGACCTGGTAGCCATGCCCCTGAAACAGGCTGGCGTACTGACGGGCACAGTCCAGAAACGGCCCGTCATAGCCATGGCAGAACTGCAGGATGCGCGGTTCAGAGCGGCTGGTCATACGCGGCCGCGCCGTCCTTCACAACCAGGATGTCTTCCATGATCAGGTACTGCAGGTCCGAGCCGAAGAACATGTGCAGGGCATCGGTTGGCGAGCAGATCATCGGTTCACCACGGCGGTTCAGCGAGGTGTTCAGCGACACGCCGTTGCCGGTCAGGTCTTCCAGCGCCTTCATCATGTCGTAGTAGCGCGGGTTGTACTCGCGCTTGAGCACCTGGGCACGCGACGTACCGTCCTCGTGCACCACTTCCGGTACGCGGGTTTTCCACTCTTCAGCCACTTCGAAGGTGAAGGTCATGAACGGCGCCGGATGGTCGACCTTGATCATCTGCGGGGCAACGGTGTCGAGCATCGACGGGCAGAAAGGTCTCCAGCGTTCGCGGAACTTGATCTGGTGGTTGATGCGGTCAGCCACGCCTGCAACGCTCGGGCAGCCGATGATCGAACGGCCACCCAAGGCGCGCGGACCGAACTCCATGCGGCCCTGGAACCAGGCCACCGGGTTGCCGTCGACCATGATCTGGGCGATTTGCTGTGGCATGTTGTCGAGCTTGCGCCACTTCGGCGCGTCCGGGTGACGGGCGCAAGCAGCAATCACGTCTTCGTTGGAGTACGAAGGACCGAGGTAGACGTGTTCCATCTTCTCGACCGGTACGCCACGGGCGTGGGAAACATAGGCTGCGGCACCCACGGCAGTGCCGGCGTCGCCGGAAGCCGGCTGCACGAACAGCTCTTTCACGTCCGGGCGGGCGATGATTTTCTGGTTAAGCTTCACGTTCAGCGCACAGCCGCCAGCGAACGCCAGTTTGCCGGTTTCACGCAGGGTATCGCCCAAATAGTGGTCGATCATCTGCAGCGCCAGCTTCTCGAACAGCGCTTGCATGCTGGCTGCGTAGTGAATGTAAGGCTCGTCGGCAATGTCGCCTTCGCGCTTGGGGCCCAGCCATTCGATCAGCTTCGGCGAGAAGTAGAAACCCTTGCCCTTCTCTTTATAGCGACGCAGGCCGATGACGTTGGCGTACTCGGTGTTGATCACCAGCTCGCCATTTTCGAAGCTGGCCAGGCGCGAGAAGTCGTACTTTGTGGCATCGCCATAAGGCGCCATGCCCATGACCTTGAACTCGCCGTCAAGCATCTCGAAGCCGAGGAACTCGGTGATTGCACCGTACAGGCCGCCCAGCGAGTCCGGATCGAAGAATTCCTTGATCTTGTGGATCTTGCCGTTTTCGCCATAGCCAAAGAAGGTGGTGGCGTATTCGCCTTTACCGTCAATGCCGAGGATTGCGGTTTTTTCCTTGAAGCCCGAGCAGTGGTAGGCACTGGAGGCGTGAGCCAGGTGGTGCTCGACCGGCTCGATCTTGACCTTTTTCGGGTCGAAGCCCAGCTGTTCCAGGCACCAGACGATCTTCTTGCGGTAGCGCTTGTAGCGACGGTTGCCCATCAGGATAGCGTCGAGGGCGCGATCCGGGGCGTACCAGTAGCGTTTGGCATAGTGCCAGCGTGCCTTGCCGAACAGGCTGATCGGGGCGAACGGGATGGCTACCACGTCTACGTCGGACGGCTTGATGCCTGCCTGCTCCAGGCAGAACTTCGCCGACTCGTAGGGCATGCGGTTCTTCGCATGCTTGTCACGCACGAAGCGCTCTTCTTCGGCGGCGGCAATCAGCTTGCCGTCAATGTACAGGGCCGCGGAAGGGTCATGGCTAAGGGCGCCGGACAGGCCAAGAATCGTCAATGCCAAGGGATTAGCCTCTTCATTCGGTAGAAACGCGCCAGCGGCCTCATGGGCGGGTGGCGACTAAAGGGCGGGATTATAACGCAAAGATCAGGAACTGCGCGGTCGTTGTGGGAGCGGGCTTGCCCCGCGAACACCGGCAAAGCCGGTGCCATACACCGCGTCGCCTGCTTCGCGGGACAAGCCCGCTCCCACAAGGGAGATGAGACGCCTGCTTACTCGGCGATCAGCCAGTCCATGCGGTAGCTGCCGGCAGTCTGCGCCAGCTCTTTGGCCAGCCATGGCAGCAGCTCTTTGAGCTCTTCTTCCAGGCCCCACGGTGGGTTGGCGATGGCCAGGCCCGAACCATTAAGGCCCTGCGGGCTGTCCTGGTGGTGCACATACAGTTCGACCCGCAGCAGTTTCGGCGCGCCGGTGCTGGTCAGGTCCTGGTAATAGCGGGTCAGCGAGCGTTGGTCCTTGATCGGGTACCAGATAGCCGCAACCGTCTGGCGCATGCGGCTGATCGCCTCTTTCATCGAATTGGTACAGCGTTTGAGTTCATCGGCCTGCTCGAACGGCGGGTCGATCAGCATGATCGCGCGCTTTTCCTGCACCGGAAGCAAGGCCCGCGGCACATGCCACCCTTCGCCCAGGTGCACGGTCACGCGCGGGTCTTTCTTCATGTTCTCTTTGAGCAGCGGCCCGTCTTCGGGGTGCTTCTCGTTGAGCAGGGCGCGGTCCTGCTCGCGCATGAGGCGGCGGGCCAGCTCGGGCGAACCCGGGTAGTAACGCAGCTCACCGTCGGCGTTCAGGCGCTTGATGACGCGCAGGTAATCGGCAGCCATGGCGGGCACATCATCGCGGTTCCACAGGCGGGCAACGCCCTCCAGGTACTCGCCGGTACGGCTAGCCTGGTCGCCTTGCAGGTCATACAGACCGAGCCCTGCGTGGGTATCGATATAGGCGAACGGCTGCTCCTTGCGCGACATCAAGGCGATGAGGCGGGTCAGCACGATGTGTTTGAGAACGTCGGCATGGTTGCCGGCGTGGAAGGCGTGACGATAGTTCATGGCAACTCCTGCGAAGGCGGCAAGTTTACCTTGCCTTGCAGGCGGAGTCAGGCCTGGCTGTCGATCGGCGGTGGCTTCTTCGCGGGCTCGCCCGCTCCCACAGGGATTGCGCTGGTTTCAGGTTCAGTGCAAATCCTGTGGGAGCGGGCGGGCCCGCGAAGCAGGCGCCGCCGATTCAACGGGTGTTACTTGTCAGCGTGATACGCCGCATCAGCAGTCTCGAAGCGCTGAACCATCGCGTTCGAAGGGCTGCCCAGCTTGCTCACCACAAAGATGGCGATGCTGGCCAGCAGGAAGCCCGGGATGATTTCGTACAAGCCCCAGACATCAATCTGCTTCCACAGGATCACGGTCAGTGCGCCGACCACGATACCGGCCAGTGCGCCGTTACGGGTCATGCCTTTCCACAACACCGAAATCAGCACCACCGGGCCGAAGGCGGCACCGAAGCCGGCCCAGGCGTAGGCCACCAGGCCCAGCACGCGGTTTTCAGGGTTGGCAGCCATGGCGATGGCGATCAGGGCCACGGCCAGCACCATCAGGCGGCCGACCCACACCAGCTCGACCTGCGAAGCGTTCTTGCGCAGGAAGGCTTTGTAGAAGTCTTCGGTCAGGGCGCTGGAGCACACCAGCAGCTGGCAGCTCAGAGTACTCATCACCGCCGCCAGGATGGCCGACAACAGCACACCGGCGATCCACGGGTTGAACAGGATCTTGGCCAGCTCGATGAAGATACGCTCGTGGTTCTCGGTGACCGGGCCTGCCAGGTCAGGGTTGGCCGAGAAATAGGCGATGCCGAAGAAGCCCACGGCGCAGGTACCGGCCAGGCACAGGATCATCCAGGTCATGGAGATGCGGCGGGCGTTGGCGATCGACTTCACCGAATCGGCGGCCATGAAGCGCGCCAGGATGTGCGGCTGGCCAAAGTAGCCAAGGCCCCAGCCCATCAGCGAGATGATGCCGACGAAGGTTGCACCCTTGAGCATGTCGAAGTTGGCCGGGTTCACCGTTTCGATGGCGGCGAAGGTCTGATCGAAGCCTCCCGTGGAGATCAGCACGATCACCGGGGTGAGGATGAGCGCGAAGATCATCAGCGTGGCTTGCACGGTGTCGGTCCAGCTCACCGCCAGGAAACCACCCACGAAGGTGTAGGCGATGGTGGCCGCAGCGCCAGCCCACAGCGCAGTCTCGTAGGACATGCCGAAGGTGCTTTCGAACAGGCGGGCACCGGCAACGATGCCAGAAGCACAGTAGATGGTGAAGAACACCAGGATGACGATGGCCGAGATGATCCGCAGCATGCCGCTTTTGTCTTCGAAGCGGCTGGCGAAGTAGTCCGGCAGGGTCAGTGCGTCACCGTTGTGCTCGGTCTGCACTCGCAGACGACCAGCAACGAACAGCCAGTTCAGGTAGGCGCCGACGGTCAGGCCGATGGCGATCCACGCTTCGGAGAGGCCGGAGAAATAGATGGCGCCCGGCAGGCCCATCAGCAACCAGCCGCTCATGTCGGAGGCACCGGCGGAAAGCGCAGTGACCACGCTGCCCAGGCTGCGACCGCCAAGGATGTAGTCGGAAAGGTTGTTGGTGGCGCGATAGGCCGCGAAGCCGATCAGTACCATTGCCGCGATGTAGATCACAAAGGTGATCGTGATTGGATTGCCCATGCGTGTGCCCTGGCGTTTGTTTTTATCTCATGTACAACCGCAGTCATGGCGGTTGCACCCAGGCGGCGAATCCTATGCAACAACGCAAAGCAGGTGCAACCATTTTTCATTTGCAAGTTGCACCCATCCAGGCATTTTTTGTAAAAGTCGCTTTTTTGCTCCTTTTTGGAGCATAAACGCGTTTTTTCAGAATAAAACGCACCGTGAACGCCCCTTTTCAAGGTGTGGAAATGTCTGTCAGACGAGTTGCACCTTTTACACAAAAAATTCGGGTTGCACCTGGTTGCACCCGAATTGTCCTACAGCTACTCTTGGCGCCAGCTTAGGCCACAGCCGTGGCAATAAAGAGGATAAGAAATGGCTACCACCACCCTTGGGGTCAAACTCGATGACCCTACCCGTGAGCGACTCAAGGCAGCTGCGCAGTCGATTGACCGCACGCCGCACTGGTTGATCAAGCAAGCGATCTTCAACTACCTGGAGAAGCTCGAGGGTGGCGCCACCCTGACCGAACTCAACGGTCATGCCAACAGCCTGGCCGATGACGCCGGTGATGTTCAGGCCGACCACGGCCACCAGTGCTTCCTCGAGTTTGCCGAGAGCATCCTGCCGCAATCGGTACTGCGCTCAGCGATCACCGCCGCCTACCGCCGCCCCGAGCAGGAAGTGGTGCCAATGCTGCTGGAGCAGGCACGCCTCAGCGCACCGCTGGCCGAAGCCACCAACAAGCTGGCGGCCGGCATTGCCGAAAAACTGCGCAACCAGAAGAGCGCCGGCGGGCGCGCCGGCATCGTCCAGGGCCTGCTGCAGGAGTTTTCGCTGTCGTCCCAGGAAGGCGTGGCACTGATGTGCCTGGCCGAAGCGCTGCTGCGCATCCCCGACAAGGGCACCCGCGACGCGCTGATCCGCGACAAGATCAGCACCGGCAACTGGCAGCCGCACCTGGGCAACAGCCCGTCGCTGTTCGTCAACGCCGCCACCTGGGGCCTGCTGCTGACCGGCAAGCTGGTCAGCACCCACAACGAATCCGGCCTGACCTCCTCCCTCACCCGCATCATCGGCAAGAGCGGCGAGCCGATGATCCGCAAGGGCGTCGACATGGCCATGCGCCTGATGGGCGAGCAGTTCGTCACCGGTGAGACCATCGCCGAAGCCCTGGCCAATGCCAGCCGTTTCGAGGCCAAGGGTTTCCGCTATTCCTACGACATGCTCGGCGAAGCCGCACTGACCGAGCATGACGCACAGAAGTACCTGGCGTCCTACGAGCAGGCCATCCATTCGATTGGCAAGGCCTCTCATGGCCGCGGCATCTATGAAGGCCCGGGCATCTCCATCAAGCTGTCGGCACTGCACCCACGCTACAGCCGCGCCCAGTACGAGCGCGTGATGGAAGAGCTGTACCCGCGCCTGCTGTCGCTGACCCTGCTCGCCAAGCAGTACGACATCGGCCTGAACATCGACGCCGAAGAAGCCGACCGCCTGGAGCTGTCGCTCGACCTGCTCGAGCGCCTGTGCTTCGAGCCCTCGCTGGCGGGCTGGAACGGTATCGGCTTTGTCATCCAGGCCTACCAGAAGCGCTGCCCGTACGTGATCGACTACGTCATCGACCTGGCCAAGCGCAGCCGCCACCGCCTGATGATCCGCCTGGTAAAAGGCGCCTACTGGGACAGCGAGATCAAGCGCGCCCAGGTCGAAGGCCTGGAAGGCTACCCGGTCTACACCCGCAAGGTGTACACCGACGTGTCCTACGTCGCCTGCGCCCGCAAGCTGCTGGCCGTACCAGAAGCCATCTACCCGCAGTTCGCTACCCACAACGCCCACACCCTGTCGGCCATTTACCACATTGCCGGGCAGAACTACTACCCGGGCCAGTACGAGTTCCAGTGCCTGCACGGCATGGGCGAACCGCTGTACGAGCAAGTGGTCGGCAAGGTTGCCGATGGCAAGCTGAACCGCCCGTGCCGCGTCTATGCGCCGGTCGGCACCCACGAAACGCTGCTGGCCTACCTGGTACGCCGCCTGCTGGAAAACGGCGCCAACACCTCGTTCGTCAACCGCATCGCCGACCACTCGATTTCCATCCAGGAACTGGTCGCCGACCCGGTCGCCAGCATCGAGCGTATGGGCGCCCAGGAAGGCAGCCTTGGCCTGCCGCACCCACGCATCCCGCTGCCGCGTGATTTGTACGGCCCTGAGCGGGCCAACTCGGCCGGTATCGACATGGCCAACGAACACCGCCTGGCGTCGCTGTCCTGCGCCATGTTGGCCACCGCCAACAATGACTGGAAGGCTGCCCCGCTGCTGGCCTGCGCCGCCACCGAGTCTGCTGCAGTACCGGTGCTGAACCCGGCGGACCACCGCGATGTGGTCGGCCACGTACAGGAAGCTACCGTTGCCGACGTCGACAATGCCATCCAGTGCGCGATCAATGCTGCGCCTATCTGGCAGGCCACGCCGCCAGCCGAGCGCGCCGCCATTCTGGAGCGCACTGCCGACCTGATGGAGGCCGAGATCCAGCCGTTGATGGGCCTGCTGATCCGCGAAGCTGGCAAGACCTTCGCCAACGCCATCGCCGAAGTGCGTGAAGCCGTGGACTTCCTGCGCTACTACGCGGTGCAGGCACGCAACGACTTCAGCAACGACGCCCACCGCCCGCTGGGCCCGGTGGTGTGCATCAGCCCGTGGAACTTCCCGCTGGCGATCTTCTCCGGCCAGGTGGCCGCTGCCCTGGCAGCCGGTAACCCGGTACTGGCCAAGCCCGCCGAGCAAACGCCGCTGATCGCCGCCCAAGCCGTACGCCTGCTGCTGGACGCTGGCATCCCTGAAGGCGTGCTGCAACTGCTGCCAGGCCGTGGCGAAACCGTCGGTGCCGGCCTGGTCGGTGACGAGCGCGTCAAAGGCGTGATGTTCACCGGCTCTACCGAAGTTGCCCGCCTGCTGCAGCGCAACGTCGCCGGCCGCCTGGACAACCAGGGCCGTCCGATCCCGCTGATCGCCGAAACCGGCGGCCAGAACGCGATGATCGTCGACTCCTCGGCACTGACCGAGCAGGTAGTGATCGACGTGGTGTCGTCGGCCTTCGACAGCGCCGGCCAGCGTTGCTCGGCCCTGCGCGTGCTGTGCCTGCAGGAAGACTCCGCCGACCGCGTGATCGAAATGCTCAAGGGCGCCATGGCCGAAAGCCGCCTGGGCTGCCCGGACCGCCTGGCCGTGGACATTGGCCCGGTGATCGACGCCGAAGCCAAGGCCGGTATCGAGAAGCACATCCAAGGCATGCGTGAGAAAGGCCGGTCGGTCTATCAGGTGGCCATCGCCGATGCTGCCGAGGTCAAACGTGGCACCTTCGTCATGCCAACGCTGATCGAGCTGGACAGCTTCGATGAGCTGAAGCGCGAAATCTTCGGCCCGGTGCTGCACGTGGTGCGCTACAACCGCCGCAACCTCGACCAGTTGATCGAGCAGATCAACAACTCCGGTTACGGCCTGACCCTGGGCGTGCACACCCGCATCGACGAGACCATCGCCAAGGTGGTGGAGAACGCTAACGCCGGCAACATGTACGTCAACCGCAACATCGTCGGTGCAGTAGTGGGCGTGCAGCCGTTTGGTGGTGAAGGCCTGTCTGGCACCGGCCCGAAAGCCGGCGGCCCGCTGTACCTGTACCGCCTGCTGTCGACCCGCCCGGCCGACGCGATTGGCCGCCATTTCCAGCAGCAGGACGGCGAAGGCAAGCCTGACCGCACCCTGCACGAGCAGTTGGTGAAGCCGCTGCACGGCCTGAAGGCCTGGGCCGAGAGCAACCAGCTGCCCGAACTGGCCGCACTGTGCGACCAGTTCGCAAGCCAGTCGCAAAGCGGCATCGCCCGCCTGTTGCCAGGCCCGACCGGCGAGCGCAACAGCTACACCATTCTGCCGCGCGAGCACGTGCTGTGCCTGGCCGACAACGAGGCCGACCTGCTGGCGCAGTTCGCTGCAGTGCTGGCTGTAGGCAGCTCGGCGGTGTGGGCTGACGGCGAACCTGGCAAGGCCCTGCGTGCCCGCCTGCCGCGTGAGCTGCAGGCCAAGGTCAAGCTGGTGGCGGACTGGAACAAAGATGAAGTGGCGTTCGACGCCGTGATCCACCATGGCGACTCGGACCAGCTGCGAGCGGTTTGCCAGCAAGTGGCCAAGCGTGCCGGTGCGATCGTGGGTGTGCACGGGTTGTCCAGCGGGGATCACCAGATTGGGCTGGAGCGGTTGGTGATCGAGCGAGCGGTGAGTGTGAACACTGCGGCGGCGGGGGGTAATGCCAGCTTGATGACCATTGGCTGATCGCTGTTGATAAAAAAGGAGGGCTTCGGCTCTCCTTTTTTATGGGCAACTCGCGGCATTGGCCTCACGATTTTTCCAAGATACACGATTCAGATGTACGCCAAAGCCACCAGATACTCCACCCTTTAATCGCCTCTGAAGCAAGTAGCAACCCAACCCATATCCAGTTATTGATCCCAGCAACGACCATAGGCAAGAGCAAAACCACCGAAATCGACGGGACAATGAAAAACAATCTGAATGGTATCTGCACCAGCGCCAAAAAAATCACGATTTTTTGATACTTAAAAAAACCCACGCACGTAACAATAACTGAAATCTGTAAGAACAGCCCGATCCAAATCACAAAACTTGACCCACCCCAACTCCGCACCACTTCAAGACCACTATTTAAATCCGACCAAAAAGGGAGTGCGCCACGGACGACATTACGCAAGACATACAAAATAATATAAAACGCATCCATACTTGCCCAAAGAAAATATATAGATCGCTGTTTATTAATGTTAGAGACCATCAGCATGCGCCGTTTTTATATTCATATTCCTCATCAGCCACCGCAGGGCGCCAGTGCCAGGACTGCCCTGTGATCGCCCATGCATCATCAGCCTGTACATAATTTTGCGTTATACTTCATACATCGCCATATCGATGTATAGCCGACAGCCTGGCGAAATTCCGCTCATTTTTGCCCAACGGCACCCACCTCTGGTTTACCAACCTACGGGTATTTGCATAGTCTTTCCCCTCGCTCGAAAAAAGCCGCCCCTCATCTCCTCGGGATGTAACAAAATTTGCGACCAACGCCACCCCAGACCACAATAAATCTGTATTAATACTGAATGTTTTCCACTTCCCAGGACCATCAACTTCTGGGTATTTACTCTCAGACAGCAGTAAATCCAGCTTTGATTCTGCCCCTCTCAACTGAGGGTAACGCGACACATCAATCGGAGAAATTGCTTGCTCCCGAATAAGGAACCACCTACCGTCCTCCACCAGCTTCAAAGCTCGCCAGATATCATCCTGCAGCAGAGGACGCCCCAGAGGCAAATCACATGCTTTCTGGAAATCACGCAGTCCTCGCAGGGTCGTATTTTCCAGCAAAGCTCTCTGTACTACCGAACAAGCAAAAAAAGGGTCTTCAACCCTCTCTAAATCTTCTTTCCAAACGTCGCGCCACTCACAAATCCTGTCCATAGAATTCCTCCACAGTGAAGACTCAATACCTACCTCATCTTCCATAATTGCGGTCATAGGAAGTTTCTGAAAAGCGCGTAGGTTTTTTCCTGCTGCCTTCTCCGAAGAAGCCTCTGACGCCTCAAATTTTTCATGCCGTCAGTGGAATAGCAGAGCTTAAAAGGTGTCGAGGCTGACAGGTGCATGCCTTTTGATCTCGCACCCGCTACAAGGTTAACTGCGAACTAGTGGTCTTGACGCTCGCTCAACCCAGCCCCTTCGCCCCGTCACCCCTACCAGACGCTCAAATGCGAGAATCTGTAGCTGAACATCATCTGAATCAATCATGGTAGCCAGCCTTATTCGGCCAATCCTAGACTCGCCCCAAGCCCGCTCAAGGACCGCCCCCATGCCCGAGACCCTGCTCAGCCCCCGCAACCTGGCCTTCGAGCTCTACGAAGTCCTCGACGCCGAAGCCCTCACCCAGCGCCCTCGCTTCGCCGAGCACAGCCGGGAAACCTTCGACGCGGCGTTGACCACCGCACGCACCATCGCCGAAAAGTACTTCGCCCCGCACAACCGCAAGGCCGACGAAAACGAGCCACGCTACGTGGACGGTCGCGCCGAACTGATCCCCGAGGTGAAACCCGCTGTCGATGCCTTCCTCGAAGCCGGTTTCCTCAACGCCAACCGGGATTTCGAGGCTGGTGGCATGCAGTTGCCCAGCCTGGTTTCGCAGGCGTGCTTCGCCCACTTCCAGGCCGCCAACGCCGGCACCACGGCCTACCCGTTCCTGACCATGGGCGCGGCCAACCTGATCGAGAGCTTCGGCAGCGAAGAGCAAAAGCGCCTTTTCCTGCAACCGATGATCGAGGGCCGCTACTTCGGCACCATGGCTCTGACCGAACCGCATGCAGGCTCGTCGCTGGCCGATATCCGCACCCGCGCAGAACCTGCAGGCGACGGCAGTTACCGGATCAAGGGCAACAAGATCTTCATTTCCGGCGGCGACCACGAGCTGTCGGAAAACATCGTGCACATGGTGCTGGCCAAACTGCCGGATGCTCCACCTGGGGTAAAAGGCATTTCGCTGTTCATCGTACCCAAATACCACGTCAACCCGGACGGCAGCCGTGGCTCGCGCAACGATGTGCTGCTGGCTGGGCTGTTCCACAAGATGGGCTGGCGCGGCACCACCTCCACTGCACTGAACTTCGGTGACAACGGCGAGTGTGTCGGCTACCTGGTCGGCCAGCCTCATCAAGGCCTCGCCTGCATGTTCCAGATGATGAATGAGGCGCGCATCGGCGTCGGCATGGGGGCAGTGATGCTCGGTTACGCCGGTTACCTGTATTCACTGGAATACGCCCGCCAGCGCCCGCAGGGCCGTCTGCCGGACAACAAGGACCCGCACAGCCCTGCGGTGCCGATCATCAGCCACACCGATGTGAAACGCATGCTGCTGACGCAGAAGGCCTATGTGGAAGGCGCCTTCGACCTTGGCCTGTATGCAGCGCGCCTGTTCGACGACACCCAGACTGCCGACGACGAAGCTACCCGCAAACAAACGCAGGACCTACTCGACCTGCTGACCCCGATCGTCAAGTCTTGGCCCTCGACGTTCTGCCTCAAGGCCAACGAACTGGCGATCCAGATCCTTGGCGGCCACGGCTACACCCGTGAGTACCCGGTGGAGCAGTATTACCGCGACAACCGCCTGAACCCGATCCACGAGGGCACCGAAGGCATCCAGTCGCTCGACTTGCTTGGGCGCAAACTGGCGCAGAACAATGGCGCCGGCCTCAAGCAACTGATCCGCCTGATCGCCGCCACCGGCGAGCGCGCCAGCCACCACCCCAACCTCGACCCGCTGCGCCAGCCGCTGGAACAACTGGTCAACCGCCTGCAAAGCGTGACCCTGGCCCTGCTCGGCGACCTGGCGCAGGGCAAAATCGCTGGCGCCCTGGCCAATTCGGCCCTGTACCTCAAGGCCTTCGGACACTGCGTGATCGGCTGGCGCTGGCTGGAACAGGCGATCCACGCTGAACTTGGCCTACACAAGGGCAACAACGCCGACCGCGACTTCTATCTCGGCAAGCTGCAGGCCGCGCGTTATTTCCTGACCTGGGAAGTACCGGGCTGCCATAATGACCTGGCATTGCTAGAGGCGCGCGACGACACTTGCCTCACCATGCAGGACGAGTGGTTCTAAGGGGGAGCCACCGTATACACGGAGGCTTTGGCATGTTCGATTCCAGCGCCCTGCTGCGCCAGCGCTTCGCCGCGCTGCGCAGCACGGCCGAGTTGTTTTCCCTGCGCCATGTGAAACAGTCGCACCAGGCGCTGTCGGTTCGCCGCAACGTCGCCGAACCACCCTTCTTCAGCCAGGACGAGGGCGCCATGCTCACCGTGCGGGTCAATGGCGTGGAAGCCTATGCGGCCACCGCCGACCTGTCACAGGCCGGCCTGCAACGCGCACTGGAACAAGCCGAGGCCCTGGCCCGGCAGATCACCCGGCACAGCCTGCTCGACCTGCGCGACCAGCCAGTGACCAACGCCCGTCACGACCATGTTTCGCCCAACTTCGAGCAACCGGTACCTTCGCTCGCTGACTGCCTTGGCCTGCTCGCTGCCGAATCTGCCAGCGTGCCCAAGGACAGCCGCCTGGTGGACTGGCAAGCCAGCCTGGGCCTGAGCCTGGTCGAGCAAACGTACCTCAACTCGGCCGGGGCCGAACTGCGCCACGCACAGCGTTTCCTTTTCCCGGGCCTTGGCGTAACTGCCAGCGATGGTCAGGACAGCCAGAGCCGCAGCCTGGGCCGCGACAACTTCGGCCAGCAGGGCGGTTTCGAGATCATCGAACGTTGCGGGCTGGTCGGCGCCGCCCGGCAGGTGGCCGACGAGGCGCTGCAACTGCTGCTGGCCCCCAACACCCCCAGCGGCCCGCGCGACCTGCTGCTGATGCCCGACCAGATGATGCTGCAGATCCATGAGTCCATCGGCCACCCGCTGGAAATGGACCGCATCCTCGGCGACGAGCGCAACTACGCCGGTACCAGTTTCGTCAAAGCCAGTGACTTTGGGCAGCTGCAATACGGCTCCAGCCTGTTGAACGTGACCTTCGACCCGACCATCGGCGAAGAACTGGCCAGCTACAGCTTTGATGATGACGGCACCCCGGCCAGCAAGCAGTTCCTGATCCGCGATGGCCTGCTGTTACGTCCGCTGGGCGGCGCGCTGTCGCAGTTCCGCTCTGGCCTGGACGGCGTGGCCAACAGCCGTGCCTGCGGCTGGAACCGCGCCCCGATCGACCGCATGGCCAACCTCAACATCGAGCCGGGCGACCAGTCCTTCGATCAACTGATCGGTGGTATCGAGCACGGCATCCTGATGCGCACCAACCGCTCCTGGTCCATCGACGATGCGCGCAACAAGTTCCAGTTCGGCTGCGAATGGGGCCAGTTGATCGAGAACGGCCAGCTCAAAGGCATCGTCAAGAACCCCAACTATCGCGGCATCTCCGCACAGTTCTGGCGCAACCTGTCGGCCGTCGGCGACCGCAGCACCTTCCAGGTCTTGGGCACGCCCAACTGTGGCAAGGGCGAACCCAACCAGGTGGTGCGGGTCGGGCATGCCTCGCCGGCCTGCGTATTCCGCCAGATCGACGTATTCGGGGGGGACGCCTGATGAAACACACTTTCGAAGCCTTGGTCGGCGATGTGCGGGCCGCCCTGCAAACAGGCGAGCAGTTCACCCTGGGCTACAGCGCCGAACAGTCGCAATTTGTGCGCTTCAACCACGCGAAAGTGCGCCAGGCCGGCGAAGTGAGCCAGGCCAGCGCGCAACTGCGGCTGGTCCGGGACGGGCGTCAGGCGGAACAGCAACTGACCTTGAGTGGTGACGTGCAACTGGACCGCCAGCGCCTGGCCGAAGCCCTGGCGCAACTGCGCCAGACCTTGCCGCTGTTGGCCGTCGACCCTTACCTGCGCCTGGACGAAAGCGCCTGGCACAGCCACAGCCTGCAGGAACAACCCCTGCCCCAGTTGGACGAAGTGCTGGCCTTGCTCGACAGCGAGGCCGGTGACCTGGACCTGGTCGGCATCTACGCCGCCGGCCCGATCTGCCGGGGCTTCGCCAGTTCGTTCGGAGCCTTTGGCTGGCACCAGGCCAACAGTTTCAACTTCGACTGGAGCCTCTTCCACGAAAACGGCCAGGCGGTGAAAGCCAACTACGCCGGGCAACTGTGGAGCGCCGACGACTTCAGCGCACGCCTGCGCCAGGCAAGGGAGCAACTGGGTTTCCTTGGCCGCCCGGCAGTCACCCTCAAACCCGGCAGATACCGGGCGTACCTGGCACCTGCGGCCATGGACGAAATTGCCGGCATGCTCTGCTGGGGCAGTTTTTCCGCGCAGGCCCTGGCTACCGGCAACAGCGCGTTGCAGCGTCTGTACAACGGCGATGCCCGACTGAGCCCGTTGGTGAATTTCACTGAGCAGGTCAGCGGCTCGCTGAGCCCGGCGTTTTCCGATGAAGGCGCGCCACGTCTGGATGTGCCGTTGATCCAGCAAGGCGAGGCGCAGCAACGGTTGACCAGTGCACGCAGTGCAGCCGAATTCGAGCTGCTGGCCAATGGTGCCGACAGCTACGAATCGCCCTGTGCGCTCAGCCTGGCGCCGGGTAATCTGGCCCACGGGCAGATCCTTGAGCGGCTGGGCACCGGGCTCTACATCAGCAACCTGTGGTACCTGAACTACTCTGACCTGCCGGCGGCGCGGATGACCGGGTTGACCCGCTTCGCCACCTTCTGGGTGGAAAACGGGCAGATTCAGGGGCCGGTGAGCACAATGCGTTTCGATGACAGCCTGTACAGCTTGCTCGGTAGCCAGCTGGAGGACCTGACCCAGGAGCGCGAGATGATCCTGTCGACCAGCACCTATGGACAGCGCAGCACCGGGTCGAGCCATTTACCTGGGGCGCTGGTCAAAGGCCTGACCCTGACATTGTGACTGGATTTGCCGGCCCTTTCGCGGCTAAAGCCGCTCCCACAGGATCTCCACTGCCCTCAAATGTGGTGATTTCCCTGTGGGAGCGGGTTTACCCGCGAAGGGGCCGGCACTGACAAACGAGGAAGTCATGCCCGAACGCACCCCGCTGGACCCCGTCACCGCCCGCTGGATCCCTTGGGTGGTGGCCATCGCTTTCTTCATGCAGTCCCTGGACGGCACCATCCTCAACACCGCGCTGCCGGCCATGGCCCGCTCGCTGGCCGAAGACCCGCTGCGCATGCAGGGCGTGATCATCGCCTACATGCTCACCGTGGCCCTGCTGATCCCCGCCTCGGGCTGGATCGCCGACCGCTTCGGCACCAAACGCATCTTTTTCAGCGCCATCCTGCTGTTCAGTTTCGGCTCGCTGCTGTGCGCAGCCGCCAACAGCCTTGGCTTTTTGATCTTCGCCCGCGTGGTGCAGGGCCTGGGCGGTGCGTTGATGCTGCCGGTCGGGCGGCTGGTGGTGCTGCGCGCCTACCCGCGCAGCGAGCTTGTGCGGATCATGAGCTTCATCACCATTCCCGGCCTGCTCGGGCCGCTACTAGGCCCAACCGTCGGCGGCTGGCTGGTGGAAATCCTCAGCTGGCACTGGATCTTCCTGCTCAACCTGCCGGTCGGCCTGATCGGCTGCTATGCCGTGTGGAAGTTCATCCCTGACCTGCGTGGTGCCGAGCGCACCCGTTTCGACACCCCGGGTTTCCTGCTGTTTGGCGCGGCGATGGTGCTTATTACCATTGCCATGGAAGGCTTGGGCGAGCTGCACCTGCCGCATTTGCGGGTGATGCTGCTGCTGTTCGCCGGCATGGCTTGCCTGGCTGCTTACTGGCTGCGTGCCGGGCGTGATCCCGAGCCGCTGTTCTCGCCCAACCTGTTCCGCACGCGCACCTTCGCCATCGGTATTCTTGGTAACCTGTTTTCGCGCCTGGGCAGCGGCGCGCTACCGTTTCTGGTGCCGCTGTTGCTGCAGATTGCGCTGGGCTATTCGCCGTCCCAGGCGGGCATGAGCATGATCCCACTTGCGGCGGCGGCGATGATCGCCAAATCCGTAGCCAGGCCGCTGATCGAGCGCTTCGGCTACCGCATCATCCTTACCGGCAACACGCTGCTGCTGGGCCTGTTGCTGGCCAGCCTCGGCCTGGTCGACGAGCAGACTCCGTATGCGGTGCTGCTGATCCAGCTGGGCCTGTTGGGCGCTGTCAACTCAATGCAGTTCACGGCCATGAACACGGTAACCCTGATCGACCTTGACGACGCCAGCGCCAGCAGCGGCAACAGTTTGCTGTCGGTCGTTGCACAACTGTCGCTGAGTCTCGGCGTGGCCTGTGCCGGCGCGCTGCTCGGTGGCTTCACCGCAGCGGGCAGCGCCGACGGCGTGGAGACTACTCTGGGGGCATTCCAGCTGACGTTCGTCACCATCGGCGTGATGGCCATGTTGGCGGCGGCAATCTTCCTGCAACTGGCGCCGACGGACGGAAGGCGTGCCCGTCGTCCGGAAGAACACATGGAGTCGTAGGGCGAATGGCCACGAGGCTGGTAGACTGGTCGGCATTTTTCGCTTCGCACCGCAGGCCCGCCTCGTGACCACCGAAACCACCGCCTTTGCCACCTTGCCGCTGTCCACCGCCATGCTGGCGAACCTGGACGCCCTCGGCTATGCCTCGATGACGCCGATCCAGGCCCAGAGCCTGCCGGTCATTCTCAAGGGCATGGACCTGATCGCCCAAGCCAAGACCGGCAGCGGCAAGACCGCCGCCTTCGGCATCGGCCTGCTGAACCCGATCAACCCGCGCTACTTCGGCTGCCAGGCACTGGTACTGTGCCCCACCCGCGAGCTCGCCGACCAGGTGGCCAAGGAACTGCGCCGCCTGGCCCGCGCTGAGGACAACATCAAGATCCTCACCCTGTGCGGTGGCGTTTCGCTGGGCCCGCAGATCGCTTCGCTGGAACACGGTGCGCACATCATCGTCGGCACCCCGGGGCGCATCCAGCAGCACCTGGACAAAGGCACGCTGGTGCTTGATGGCCTGAACACCCTGGTGCTGGACGAAGCCGACCGCATGCTCGACATGGGCTTTTTCGATGCCATCGCCAGTATCATCGGCAAGACCCCGTCGCGCCGCCAGACCCTGCTGTTCTCGGCCACCTACCCGGCCGGCATCAAGCAACTGGCCGCCGACTTCATGCGTAACCCGCAGCAGGTCAAGGTCGAGAGCTTGCACGCCGACAGCCAGATCGAGCAAAGCTTCATCGAGATCGACCCGCAGCACCGCCTGGAGGCTGTCACTCGCGTGCTCGGCCACTACCGCCCGCAGTCCTGCGTGGCGTTCTGCTTCACCAAACAGCAATGCGAGGACGTGGTTGCCCACCTGACCGCCAAGGGCATCGTGGCCCAAGCCCTGCACGGTGACCTGGAGCAGCGTGACCGCGACCAGGTGCTGACCATGTTCGCCAACCGCAGCAGCTCGGTGCTGGTGGCCACCGACGTGGCCGCGCGCGGCCTGGATATCGATGGCCTGGACATGGTCCTCAACGTGGAGCTGGCGCGTGATGCGGAAATTCACGTGCACCGCGTAGGCCGTACGGGCCGTGCCGGTGAGAAAGGGGTTGCGGTAAGCCTGGTGGCACCTGCCGAAGGCCACCGTGCCCAGGCCATAGAACAGCTGCAGAAATACCCGCTGCGCTGGGACTCGCTGGACAGCCTGAAGAACAAAGGTGGCGAGCCGCTGCTGCCGGTGATGAGCACCCTGTGCATCGCTGCCGGACGCAAGGACAAGCTGCGCCCAGGCGACATTCTTGGGGCGCTGACCGGTGATGCCGGCATCCCGGGCAAGCAGGTGGGCAAGATTGCCATCTTCGACTTCCAGGCGTTCGTGGCCGTGGAGCGGGCATTGGCCAAGCAGGCCATGCAGCGGCTGAACAGCGGCAAGATCAAGGGCCGCGTCCTGAAAGTCCGCATCGTCTGACCTATTTTGGGGCCGCTATGCGGCCCATTCGCGGGGCAAGCCCGCTCCCACAGGTACTTCGCCGATCTCAAGGATTGTGGAGATCCTGTGGGAGCGGGCTTGCCCCGCGAATGGGCTGCAAAGCAGCCCCGGCAATTTATGAGGTAACACCGTGCACTCCACCGACGTGATCATCCTCGGCGCCGGCGCCGCCGGCCTGATGTGCGCCCAGCTCAGCGCCCGCCGTGGCCGCCGCGTTCTGCTGCTCGACCACGCCAACAAGCCAGGCAAGAAGATCCTCATGTCCGGCGGCGGGCGCTGCAACTTCACCAACATGTACACCGAGCCCGCCAACTTCCTGTCGCAGAACGCGCACTTCTGCAAGTCGGCGCTGGCCCGCTATACCCAGTGGGACTTCATCGAACTGGTGAGCAAACACGGCGTGGCCTACCACGAGAAGAAGCTTGGCCAGCTGTTCTGCGACAACAAGGCCAGCGACATCCTCGACATGCTGCTGGCCGAATGCGACCAGGCCGGCGCCGAGATCCGCATGCACACCAGCATCGAACAGATCGAAAAGACCGAAACCGGCTACCTGCTGCAAACCAGCGGCGGCCAGTTTGCCTGCCAGTCGCTGGTGATCGCCACCGGTGGCCTGTCGATCCCGACCCTGGGCGCCACCGGCTTCGGCTACCAGGTGGCGCGCCAGTTCGGCCACACCCTGCTGCCGACCCGCGCCGGGCTGGTGCCGTTCACCATCACCGAGCCCCAACTGAAGGCACTGTGCACCGAGCTGTCCGGTACCTCGCTGGACTGCACCGCCAGTTGCAACGGCACCAGCTTCCGCGAAAACCTGCTGTTCACCCACCGCGGCCTGAGCGGCCCGGCGATCCTGCAGATATCGTCTTTCTGGGAAGCCGGTGACACGGTCGAGATCAATCTGCTGCCGGACCGCGATGCGCTGACCTGGCTGCAACAGATGCAGGCCGAACGCGCCAACGCCGAACTGAAGACCGTGCTGGGCGAGGTATTCACCCGCAAGCTGGCCAACTTGCTGGCCGAGCAATGGTTCGAGTCCAGGCCCATGAAGCAGTACACCCCGGCAGAACTCGCCGAGATCGCCGAAAAACTGGCGAACTGGCAGGTGGTGCCGGCAGGCACCGAAGGCTACCGCACAGCCGAAGTGACCCTGGGTGGCGTGGATACCCGCGAAGTGTCGTCCAAGACCATGGAATCGCTGAAAAGCCCCGGGCTTTACTTCATCGGAGAAGTGCTCGACGTCACCGGCCACCTGGGCGGCTTCAACTTCCAGTGGGCCTGGGCATCAGCCAACGCCGCAGCGCAGTTCGTGTAGAGTAGAATCCATTCAGCAGCACGGAACGCTTCTTGCTGGCCGTGCTTGGCACCGGAATTTGGGCCGCTTCGCGCCCCTTCGCGGGCACGCCCGCTCCCACAGGGTTCTGTGTAGGACCTGTGGGAGCGGGCGTGCCCGCGAAGGGGCGCGAAGCGGCCCCAGTAAACGGTTCTGAAAGGTATTCCTCTGATCACTGCCTAGCAGGCCATCATGTCATCGAGCTCGTTCCGTCAGTCACTGCGTCGCCTGTGGGGCCAAGACAAGTTCAGCTACAGCATCCGGGTCACCATTGCCCTCACCGGCAGCCTGGCCCTGTGCTGGTACCAGAACGAGATGGCCCTGCTGATTCCGCTGTTTCTCGGCATCATCGCCAGCGCCCTGGCCGAAACCGACGACAGCTGGCAAGGCCGCCTCAGCGCCCTGGCCGTTACCTTGGTGTGTTTCGCCATCGCTGCACTGGCGGTCGAGTTGTTGTTCCCCTACCCCTGGATCTTCGCCGTCGCCCTGGCCCTGGCGGCGTTCGGCCTGACCATGCTCGGCGCCCTGGGCGAGCGTTACGGTGCAATTGCTTCGGCCACACTGATCACAGCGGTTTACACCATGATCGCTGTGGACCAGCGCGGTGGCCAGGTGACGGACTTCTGGCACGAGCCGCTGCTGCTGGTGGCGGGCGCCGCCTGGTACGGACTGCTTTCGGTACTTTGGCAGGCACTGTTTTCCAACCAGCCGGTGCAGCAGAGCCTGGCCAAGCTGTTCTTCGAGCTGGGCAGCTACCTCAAACTCAAGGCCAGCCTGTTCGAGCCTATCCGCACCCTCGACGTCGAAGCCCGCCGGCTGGAGCTGGCCCAGCAGAACGGCAAGGTGGTAGCAGCGCTCAACGCAGCCAAAGAGATCATCCTGCACCGGGTGGGCAACAGCCAGCCGAACTCGAAGGTCAGTCGCTACCTCAAACTGTACTTCCTGGCCCAGGACATTCACGAGCGGGTCAGTGCCTCGCACTACCCCTACAACGGCCTGACCGAGGCGTTTTTCCACAGCGACGTCATGTTCCGCTGCCAGCGCCTGCTGCGTAAACAAGGCTCGTCCTGCCAGGAGCTTGCCCGCTCGATACGCTTGCGCCAGCCGTTCGTGCTGGCCAGCGGTTATCCAGAAGCCCTCGAAGACCTCAACGCTTCGCTGGAGCACCTGCGCATCCAGAGCAACCCGGCCTGGCGCAGCCTGTTGCGCTCGCTGCGGGCACTGGCCGCCAACCTGGCGACACTGGACCGCCTGCTCAGCGCCGCCAGCAACCCGGACAGCCTGGCCGATGCCAGTGACAGCAGTCTGCTCGACCGCTCGCCACGCTCGCTGAAAGACGTGTGGAAGCGCCTGCGCACCCAGCTCACGCCGACTTCGCTGTTGTTCCGCCATGCCCTGCGCCTGCCGCTGGCGCTGTCTATAGGCTACGGCATGGTGCACCTGATCCACCCGACCCAGGGGTACTGGATCATCCTCACCACGCTGTTCGTGTGCCAGCCCAACTACGGTGCAACCCGGCGCAAGCTGGTGCAGCGAATCTTAGGCACCGCGGTCGGCCTGACAGTGGGCTGGGCCTTGTTCGACCTGTTCCCCAATCCGGTCATCCAGTCGCTGTTCGCCGTGGTCGCCGGGGTGGTGTTCTTCGTCAACCGCACCACCCGCTACGCCTTGGCCACGGCCGCGATCACCCTGATGGTGCTGTTCTGCTTCAACCAGATCGGCGATGGCTATGGCCTGTTCCTGCCGCGCCTGTTCGATACCCTGGTGGGCAGTTTGATCGCCATCTTGGCGGTGTTCTTGTTCCTGCCTGACTGGCAAGGGCGACGCTTGAACAAAGCGCTGGCCAATACCTTGGCCTGCGCCAGCGTGTACCTGCGCCAGATCATGCAGCAGTACGCCCACGGCAAGCGCGACGACCTGGCCTACCGCCTGGCCCGGCGCAATGCCCATAACGCAGACGCGGCGCTGTCCACTACCTTGGCCAACATGCTGATGGAGCCTGGGCATTTCCGTAAGGAGGCCGACGTGGGCTTTCGCTTCCTGGTGCTGTCGCACACCTTGCTCAGCTACCTCTCGGGGCTGGGCGCGCACCGCGACACGGCGTTGCCTGCAGAGGTGCAGGAGCAGTTGATCGAAGGCGCCGGGCAAAGCCTGGCCAGCAGCCTGGACGAGATTGCCAACGGCCTGGCCGCACGGCTACCAGTGGCGATTCACAGCGATGCCGAAGAAGCGCTGGCCAATGCCCTGGAGCAGATGCCGGAAGAGCTGGATGAGCACCAGCGGCTGGTGCAGACGCAGCTGGCGTTGATCTGCCGGCAGCTGGGGCCGTTGCGGACCTTGGCAGCACACCTGATCAAGGAGAGTACTCCGGCCTAGGTTGCTCCGTCGCTTTGGCCACAGGCCCGCATCATGCGAAGATCGACAGCCCAACCAAGGAGTTCGCGCCAATGTCCATCGACTGGCTCTGCAAGCATCACACCGACCTGGGCAAGGATCAGCTCTACGCCATTCTGCAATTGCGTACAGAAGTGTTCGTGGTCGAGCAGTGCTGCGCCTACCAGGAAGTCGATGGCCAGGACCTGAGCGGCGATACCCTGCACCTTATGGCCTGGCAGGAAGACAAGCTGGTGGCTTACTTGCGTTTGCTCGACCCACAGTCACAGGGCGGGGATGTGGTGATCGGGCGAGTAGTGACCTCACCTGAAGCGCGCGGGCTGAAGCTTGGGCATACCTTGCTGCTGAAGGGGCTGGAAGCGGCTGAGCATTGCTGGCCGGGGGTGCCTGTTTACCTGTCGGCGCAGGCACATTTGCAGGAGTTTTATGCCGGGCATGGGTTTGTGGCTGTGGGTGAGCAATATCTTGAGGATGACATTCCACATATCGGCATGCGCAAGGGCTGAAATTTCCGCGATCCCTGTGGGAGCGGGCCTGCCCCGCGAAGCAGACGACGCGGTGCATGGCACCGGCTTTGCCGGTGTTCGCGGGACAAGCCCGCTCCCACAGGCCGCAGAGCGCCCCCCAGGTTTTCAGGGATAGCCCAGCACTTCGCGAATCTGGCGCAGATGGCGGATGATCCACTGCTTGTCGATCGCCCCCCAGTCATGAATGCGGTAATGCCCGGCATGGTTGCGCGCGCCTTCCTGCTGTTCGAACTCGCAGACGATGTCCAGGTCGGCCAGCGCGGCGATGGTGTCCTGGGCCGTACGCCGAGGCATGCCGGTGGCCTCCATCAGGGCGGGCACGCTGGTCGCGGTCTGGCTATCGATCAGCCAGGCCACGTACAGCCGGCGGTAGAAGCTGCTCTTGGTCTTGCTCACTTCCATGCTGCGTGGTCCTTAACAGTTGCCCGGCAGCTCCCGATAGGTCAGGTAGACGCGCAGGTCAAATTCCAGTTGGTGGTAGGCCGGCTCCATGTGCTGGCAGAGCTGGTAGAACGCCTTGTTGTGATCGCGCTCGCGCAGGTGCGCCAGTTCGTGCACCACGATCATGCGCAAGAACTGCGGTGCAGCTTCCTTGAACAGCGAGGCAATGCGGATTTCCTTCTTCGCCTTGAGCTTGCCACCCTGCACCCGCGACACCGCCGTGTTCAGGCCCAGGGCCCGATGGGTCAGGTCGAGACGGTTGTCGAACAGCACCTTGTCCAGGTTCGGCGCGCTGCGCAGGTATTGCTGGCGCAAGTCCTGGGCATAGCCGTACAGCGCCTTGTCGCTTTGCACGTCATGGCGGTCAGGGTAGCGGCGCTGCAGGTACTCGCCCAGGCGGTCGCTGTCGATCATTTGCCGCACCTGCTCTTGCAGGTGCGGGGGGTAGGCTTGCAGGTAACGTAATACGGTCATGACGCTGCATTCGGCGTAACGAGTGCCGATTCTAGCCAATCAAGGCCCAGGCCAGGAGAAAATCGCCGGGAAGCCGCTGGCATCCGCCGCGGTCATCGGGTACGCCACCAGGAAGCCCTGCACATATTCGCAACCATTGGCCTTGAGCCACGCCGCCTGGGCCGGGGTTTCGACACCCTCGGCGATCACCGTGATGCGGTAGTCGGCGCACAGGCTGATGACACTGCGCACCAAGGCGGCATCCACCGCTGAATCGGGCAGGCGCGCCACCAGGTGGCGGTCGAGCTTCAACGTGTCGATCGGCAAGTCACGCAGCATGCGCAACGAACAGTCGCCTGCGCCAAAATCGTCCAGGGCCACCCGTACCCCCAACTCACGCAAGCGGTGTATCTGTTTGACGGCCGCATCGATGTTGTACATCAGCGAGGTTTCCGCGACTTCCACCTCCAGCTGCGTAGGGTCCAGCTGGTAAAGCTGGATCACCCGCTGCAACTCTTCGACCAGGCCGGGCATGACGAACTGCGCGCGGCTCAGGCTGATGCCGAGCACAAGGTCGGCGGGGAAGCGGTCGTACCAGGCTTGGCGCTGTGCAGCCCCCTGCCGATAGATCCAGCTGGCCAGGCGGTTGATCAGCCGCGCTTCTTCCAGCAACGGAATAAACAGCCCCGGTGGTACGTCGCCGACGCTGGGATGCTGCCAGCGCAACAAGGCCTCGAAGCCACGCAGACGGCCATCAATGAATGACACCTGAGGCTGGTACACAAGGGTGAAGTCCTGCTGCTCGATGGCCGCGCGCACGCTGTCTTCAAGCATCAGCCGCGAGCGCGCTCGGCCGTTGAGCTCCTGATCGTAGAAACGATACTGCTGGCGCCCGGCTTGCTTGGCGGCGTACATCGCCGCATCGGCGGCGCGCAGCAGGCCTTCGACGTTGGCCCCGCAGTCCGGGTAGGTAGCGATGCCGATGCTGACCCCAAGGCACACATCCAGCCCCTCGATCTGGTGAGTGATCGAAATACGCTCAAGCAACTTTTCGGCATAGCGCCCTGCCTGTTCGGGATAAGGCAGGCTGTCGAACAGCGCTGTGAATTCATCGCCCCCCATTCGTGCCAGCAAGGCCTCGCTGCCGAGGCAATCCTTCAGTTGCTCGCCCACCCAGCGCAGCACGCGGTCGCCGGTGTCGTGGCCCAACGAGTCGTTGATGCGCTTGAAGCCATCCAGGTCCATGTACATCAATGCCTGGGCCTTGTCCGAGCGCTCGTTGCGCAGCAGCGCACCTTCAGCAGCCTGGTAGAAACCACGGCGGTTGAGCAACCCGGTGAGCGGGTCGGTCACGGCCTGATACTCCAGCTGCTGGTGCAGGTTGCGCACCACCGACATGTCCAGCACGGTGACCACCATCGCCTGCTGGTCAGCCGGCAACGGTGCGCAGGACAACGCTACCGGCACCAGTTCGCCACCGAGGGTACGCAACTGGGCATCATGCACGCGAAAGATACGCCGCCCCAGGTAAGCCTGGTAGAAGTCCGAATCAGCCCAGAGGCTGGCACTGGCCAGTTGCACCAGGTCGAGCAGGTGCACGCCCTGCAACTGCTGCACCGGGGCCGACAGCAAGCGCGAAATGGCCGGGTTGGCGAAACTGATGATGCCCTCGGCATCCACCACCAGGATGCCCTCGGCAGCGTTCTCCAGGATCGACGCATTGAACGCCCTGGCCGCCTCCAGCTCGCGCGTGAGCCGCTGCAGCATGCGCCGGTTGCGCTGCTGGTCGAGCAAGGCCTGGACCTTGGGTTTGAGAATTTGCGGGTCGAACGGTTTGAACATGTAGTCCACAGCGCCACTGGCATAGCCTTTGAGCACGGCGGCTTCGGACTGTTCGTTGGCGGTGAGGAATATGATCGGTGTCAGCCGGGTGCGCTGACTACCACGCATCAGCCGGGCGACTTCGAATCCATCCATCTCCGGCATTTGTACATCCAGCAAGACCAGGTCGACATCGTGTTCGAGCAACGCACTCAAGGCTTCCGTCCCCGAGCTTGCCGTCAACACTTGCCAATCCTGCCGGGCCAGCAAAGCCCGCATGCTGATGAGGTTCTCGGGGTAATCGTCTACCACCAGAAGAACCGAGCTGCCATCCAGTGGCTGAGGTTGAGGGTGAGCGCCATCCATGCTGCTTCTCTATTTATGTGACCGACTTCAAAATAAATCTGGATCCATTAATACTCTAGACCTGAGCTGGCAACACGCAATGCAATCAGAACGCTATCAGTGACTCACCTGTACGGTAGCCGACTAACGGTCGGTCTGCCGAAAAAATGCCCACGTTTGTATGACCCATAAATGAAAAAACCCGCATTTCTGCGGGCTTCTTCATTATTGCCAGTAGATCAGTTGACCTTGGCGGCCAGCTCACCTTTCAGGTAGCGCTGGTACATGCCTTCGAGGGAGACCGGTTTGATCTTCGAGGCATTGCCGGCGGTGCCGAAGGCTTCGTAACGGGCGATACATACGTCACGCATGGCCTTGACGGTTTCACCGAAGAACTTGCGCGGGTCGAACTCGCTCGGGTTTTGCGCCATCAGGCGGCGCATGGCACCGGTGGAGGCCAGGCGCAGGTCGGTGTCGATGTTGACCTTGCGCACGCCGTGCTTGATACCTTCGACGATCTCTTCGACCGGTACACCGTAGGTCTCTTTGATGTCGCCGCCGTACTGGTTGATGATCGCCAGCCACTCTTGCGGTACCGAGGAAGAACCGTGCATCACCAGGTGGGTGTTGGGGATGCGCTTGTGGATTTCCTTGATGCGGTCGATGGCCAGCACGTCACCGGTAGGTGGCTTGGTGAACTTGTAGGCACCGTGGCTGGTACCGATGGCGATCGCCAGGGCGTCAACCTGGGTCTTCTTGACGAAGTCCGCAGCTTCTTCCGGGTCGGTCAGCATCTGGCTGTGGTCCAGCACGCCTTCGGCGCCGATGCCGTCTTCTTCACCGGCCATGCCGGTTTCCAGCGAACCCAGGCAGCCCAGTTCGCCTTCCACCGAAACGCCGCAGGCGTGGGCCAGGGCAACGGTCTGCTGGGTAACGCGGACGTTGTACTCGTAATCGGTCGGGGTCTTGCCGTCTTCACCCAGCGAGCCGTCCATCATCACCGAGCTGAAGCCCAGCTGGATCGAGCGCTGGCAGACGTCAGGGCTGGTGCCGTGGTCCTGGTGCATGCACACCGGGATGTGCGGGAACTCTTCGATGGCAGCCAGGATCAGGTGACGCAGGAACGGGGCACCCGCGTATTTGCGGGCACCGGCCGAGGCCTGCACGATCACCGGGGAGTCGGTCTTGTCAGCCGCTTCCATGATGGCGCGCATCTGCTCAAGGTTGTTGACGTTGAAAGCTGGTACGCCGTAACCGAACTCGGCGGCGTGGTCCAGCATCTGGCGCATGCTAATGAGTGCCATTGTGTATCTCTCTCCCGACAAGCGTCGTTTGTTTCGTGCAAGCCTGCCGCAGGGGCGGTTGCTGTTCAAGTAGTGTGGGCCATTCACGCGGCCCGGCCAGTCACGGTGCCTTGCAGCCCCGCCCAATCAGATCGTTGGTTGCCACCCAGTACACCAGGCCTTCTTCGCCCTTGGTGTGGAAGGCCAGCATGCCATCGCTGTACAGCGCACCCGAAGCACCCGGCTCGGACTTGAGTCGGTAGACCTGGTCACCGCCGCCAAGGCGCACGTCGACCTGGTCGCGTTGTGCATCGGCGAAGCGCCACAGCACTTCGGCCTGGGTGTCGCAGACCCAGCGGGTCCAGTTGTCTGCCGGGGCGGGTTGCGCCGGCTGCAGCAGTGAGCATCCTGCCAGTGTCGCCAGGGCCGTTACGG
Organism: Candidatus Pseudomonas phytovorans; assembly: GCA_029202525.1. Lineage (NCBI taxonomy): Bacteria > Pseudomonadati > Pseudomonadota > Gammaproteobacteria > Pseudomonadales > Pseudomonadaceae > Pseudomonas > Candidatus Pseudomonas phytovorans. The sequence continues at coordinate 1,025,295 of CP119325.1, read as the reverse complement.
CCAAAAGCGCTTTCATTACATATCCTCTAGATGACCACACAGCGGTCGCTTGGTTGCCTGACCCGACGAAACGCCGGCGTCACGGGCAACCCGGCGCCTTGCGCTGGTGGTCTTCGTCGTACTTTTCCAGGCCTTCCGGGCCCACGCGCTTGCTGATGACCGGCACGGTTTCGGCCTGCCACTCGGACTGGTAGCAACCACCCTTGGGCGGCTGCGCCGGGTCGCCATCCGAGGACGGGCTGCCGGAGCAGGCGCTCAGCAGGCCGGCCAGCATCATCACAGGCAATTGCTTGACCATCAGGCCACTCCCTTTGCCAAGCGCCGACGTCATCAGGCCTTGGCCCGCTCTTCCAGGATTGCCACCGCTGGCAGGACCTTGCCCTCGACGAACTCGAGGAAAGCACCGCCACCGGTAGAAATGTAGGAGATTTCCTTGCTGACGCCATATTTGTCGATGGCAGCCAGGGTGTCACCGCCACCGGCGATGGAGAATGCTGCGCTGTCGGCGATGGCCTTGGCCAGTACCTTGGTGCCGTTGCCGAACTGGTCGAACTCGAACACGCCTACCGGGCCATTCCACAGGATGGTCTTGGACGTCTTCAGCAACTCGGCGAAGTTGGCCGCGGTTTGCGGGCCGATGTCCAGAATCATGTCGTCAGCGGCAACGTCGGCGATGGCCTTGACCGTGGCTTCGGCAGTTTCGGCGAACTCCTTGGCAACCACCACGTCGACTGGCAGCGGGACGTTGACCTTGGCGGCGATGGCCTTGGCGGTCTCGACCAGGTCAGGCTCGTACAGCGACTTGCCCACCGGGTGGCCAGCAGCGGCCAGGAAGGTGTTGGCGATGCCACCGCCGACGATCAGCAGGTCACACACGGTGCTCAGGCTGTTCAGCACGTCCAGCTTGGTGGACACCTTGGAGCCGGCAACGATGGCCGCCATCGGTTTGGCCGGGGCCTTCAGGGCCTTGCCCAGAGCGTCCAGCTCGGCTGCCAGCAGCGGGCCGGCAGCAGCGACCTTGGCGAACTTGGCCACGCCATGGGTCGAACCTTCGGCGCGGTGTGCAGTACCGAAAGCGTCCATGACGAACACGTCGCACAGGGCAGCGTACTTCTGCGCCAGCTCGTCGGCGTTCTTTTTCTCGCCCTTGTTGAAGCGCACGTTCTCGAACAGCACCAGTTCACCGGCCTGTACTTCGACACCGTCAAGGTAGTCGGCAACCAGCGGCACATCGCGGCCCAGGGCCTTGCTCAGGTACTCGGCAACCGGCTTGAGGCTGTTCTCGGCCGAGAACTCGCCTTCGGTCGGGCGGCCCAGGTGCGAGCAGACCATTACCGCCGCGCCCTTCTCCAGGGCCAGCTTGATGGTCGGCAGCGCTGCCAGGATACGCGCGTCGCTGGCTACCACACCGTCCTTCACAGGCACGTTGAGGTCTTCGCGGATCAGTACGCGCTTACCTTGCAGGTCGAGGTCGGTCATCTTCAACACGGTCATGAATGCAGTCCTTCAGGGCTGTTTGTTGCGGGTTGGGTGAACGACGTGCAGAAAGTGTTCGGCAACGTCGAGCATACGGTTGGCAAAACCCCATTCGTTGTCGAACCAGGCCAGCAGGTTCACCAGGCGGGGGCCGGAAACGCGGGTCTGGCTGGCATCGACGATCGCCGAATGCGGGTCATGGTTGAAATCACAGCTGGCGTGGGGCAGCTCGGTGTAGGCCAGCAAGCCTTTCAGCGGGCCTTCCAGCGCGGCCTCGCGCAACACCCGGTTGACCTCGGCCGCACTGGTGTCGCGGGCGGTTTGCAGGGTGATGTCCAGGCACGAGACGTTGACGGTCGGTACACGTACCGCTTTGGCCTGGATTCGCCCGGCAAGTTCCGGCAGCAAGCGCTCGATACCACGTGCCAGGCCCGTGGACACCGGGATCACCGACTGGAAGGCCGAACGTGTGCGGCGCAGGTCTTCGTGGTGATAGGCGTCGATCACCGGCTGGTCGTTCATCGCCGAGTGGATGGTGGTGATCTGCACGTATTCGATGCCGAATGCCTGATCCAGCACACGCAGCAGCGGCACACCGCAGTTGGTGGTACACGATGCGTTGGACACCAGGCGCTCGCTGCCGGTCAGGCAGGCCTGGTTGATCCCGTAGACTACCGTGGCATCGACGTCAGCCTCGCTGGCCATGGGTTGCGAGAACAGCACACGTGGTGCGCCAGCATCGAGGAAGCGCTGGCCGTCGGCACGGGTGTTGTAGGCGCCGGTGCATTCCAGCACCAGGTCGATGTCCAGCGCCGCCCAGTCGATGCCTTCGGGGGTGGCACTGCGCATTACCTTCACGCAGTCGCCATTGATATGCAGACAGTCGCCGTCGACCTTCACCTCACCGGGGAAACGCCCGTGGGTGGAGTCGAAGCGTGTCAGGTACTCAAGGCTGGCCTGATCGGCCAGGTCGTTCAGCGCGACGATCTCGAAACCGGCCTTCGCCCCCCGCTCGAACAGCGCGCGCAGGACACAGCGGCCGATACGGCCATAACCGTTGAGTGCAACTTTGTAGGGACGATCTTGGGGCATCAGGGGCTCGCTAACGCATGATGGCTATTGGGGCCGCGTTGCGGCCCATCGCGACACAAGGCCGCTCCCACAGGTGCCGCGACAACATCGAGGTTGCGCGGTACCTGTGGGAGCGGCCTTGCATCGCGATGGAGGGCAAAGCCCTCCCCTTGCACGACCTGGAGGGCGTCACTGCCCTCCATTTTTACATCAGTCTTCCAGCAGCTCTTCGGCAGTACCCAGGATGTTCTCCAGGGTGAAACCAAACTCTTCGAACAGTGCCGGAGCTGGCGCCGACTCACCGTAGGTGGTCATGCCGATGATACGACCTTCCAGGCCGACGTACTTGTACCAGAAGTCGGCGTGGGCAGCTTCGATGGCGATGCGCGCGCCCACTTCCAGTGGCAGTACGGACTGCTTGTAGGCAGCGTCCTGAGCGTCGAACACGCTGGTGCTCGGCATCGACACGACACGCACCTTGCGGCCTTGCTCGGTCAGTTTGTCGAAGGCCTGAACGGCCAGGCCCACTTCGGAACCGGTGGCGATCAGGATCAGCTCAGGCTCGCCAGCACAGTCCTTCAGCACGTACCCGCCACGGGCGATGTCGGCGATCTGCGCATCGCTGCGCACCTGATGCTGCAGGTTCTGACGCGAGAAGATCAGCGCCGATGGGCCGTCCTTGCGCTCCAGGGCGTGCTTCCAGGACACGGCGGATTCCACGGCGTCGGCCGGGCGCCAGGTGTCCAGGTTCGGCGTGCAGCGCAGGCTGGCCAGCTGCTCGATCGGCTGGTGGGTCGGGCCGTCTTCGCCCAGGCCGATGGAGTCGTGGGTGTAGACGTGGATCACGCGCTGCTTCATCAGTGCAGACATGCGCACGGCGTTGCGGGCGTATTCCATGAACATCAGGAAGGTCGCGCCGTACGGCACCAGGCCACCGTGCAGGGCAACGCCGTTCATGATCGCGGTCATGCCGAACTCGCGCACGCCGTAGTACATGTAGTTGCCATTGGCATCTTCATGGCTGACGCCCTTGCAACCTTTCCACAGGGTCAGGTTGGAGCCGGCCAGGTCGGCCGAGCCGCCCAGCAGTTCCGGCAGCAGCGGGCCGAAGGCGTTCAGGGTGTTCTGGCTGGCCTTGCGGCTGGCAATGGTCTCGCCTTTGGCCGCGACTTCGGCAATGTAGGCAGCGGCTTTTTCCGCGAAGTCGGCTGGCAGCTCACCGTTCAGGCGGCGCTTGAGCTCGCTGGCCAGTTCCGGGAAGGCAGCGGCGTAGGCGTCGAAACGCTTGTTCCACTCGGCTTCGGCCTTGGCACCGGCTTGCTTGGCATCCCACTCGGCGTAGATGTCGGCCGGGACTTCGAACGGACCGTGGTTCCAGTTCAGTTCCTTGCGGGCCAGGGCGATTTCGTCGTTGCCCAGCGGAGCGCCGTGGCAGTCTTCCTTGCCCTGCTTGTTTGGCGAGCCGAAACCGATGATGGTCTTGCAGCAGATCAGGGTCGGGCGGTCGCTCTTGCGGGCAGTCTCGATGGCGGTACGGATTTCGTCGGCGTCGTGGCCATTGACGTTGCGGATCACCAGCCAGTTGTAGGACTCGAAACGCTTCGGCGTGTCGTCGGTGAACCAGCCTTCCACTTCACCGTCGATGGAAATGCCGTTGTCGTCATAGAAGGCAACCAGCTTGTTCAGGCCCAAGGTGCCGGCCAGCGAGGCGACTTCGTGGGAAATGCCTTCCATCATGCAGCCGTCGCCCAGGAACACGTAAGTGTTGTGGTCGACGACGTTGTGGCCTTCACGGTTGAACTGGGCGCCCAGCACTTTTTCGGCCAGGGCAAAGCCCACAGCGTTGGCCAGGCCTTGGCCCAACGGGCCGGTGGTGGTTTCGACACCCGGGGTGTAGCCGAACTCCGGGTGGCCCGGGGTGCGGCTGTGCAGCTGGCGGAACGATTTGAGGTCATCGATGGTGACGTCGTAGCCGGTCAGGTGCAGCAGCGAGTAGATCAGCATCGAGCCGTGGCCGTTGGACAGCACGAAGCGGTCACGGTCGGCGAAACTCGGGTTGCTCGGGTTGTGCTTCAGATAGTCGCGCCAAAGCACTTCGGCGATATCCGCCATGCCCATGGGGGCACCTGGATGGCCGCTGTTGGCCTTTTGCACGGCATCCATGCTGAGGGCACGAATGGCGTTGGCACGTTCACGACGGCTGGGCATCGCTGATCTCCTGGGGGTTTGAATAGATAGTGTTACGAAAAAAGGCGGCCATTTTCGCCCACTGGGGGGTTTGGGGCAATGACGTATGGTCGCAGTCAGGGGATTTTCCTGTAAATGGCATTCAATACCCTGCAAAACCGGGTTAAGCGTTCCGCCCATCACCCAATATCAAAACTTTTTGATATTGGCCTTGCTAGGGCATCGATGCCTGTCTAGACTGCCGCCCCATGAATCTCCGTGCGCAATCGATCCCCGAGCAACGCGAAACATTGGCTGCCCTGTGCAAGGCCAGTGGCGACGAGTTGCGCCTGAACGTATTGCGCGCACTGGCCAACGATTCGTTCGGCGTACTGGAGCTGGCGCAGATCTTCGACGTCGGGCAATCGGGCATGAGCCATCACCTGAAGGTGCTGGCCCAGGCCGAGCTGGTAGCCACCCGCCGCGAAGGCAACGCCATCTTCTATCGCCGCGCCCTGCCCGACAGCCTGCGCCTGGGTGGCCGGCTGCATGCGGCGCTGCTCGAAGAGGTCGATGACCTGACCCTGCCGCCAGACGTACAGGCGCGGATCGCCCAGGTACAGCAGCGCCGCGCGGCCACCAGCCAGGACTTTTTCCTGCGCGTGGAAGAGAAGTTTCGCGCCCAGCAAGACCTGATCGCCGGCCTGCCGCAGTACCGCGAAAGCCTGTTGGCGCTGCTCGACAAACTGCATTTCGACCCCGCCGCCAGTGTGCTGGAGGTCGGCCCTGGCGACGGTGGTTTCCTTCCCGACCTGGCCAGGCGCTTCGCCCAGGTGACTGCGCTGGACAACAGCCCGACCATGCTCGAACTGGCGCGCCAGGTGTGCCAGCGCGAAGGGCTCGACAACGTGAACCTGCAGTTGGCCGATGCACTGGATGCAACGGATGTGGCCGCCGACTGCGTTGTGCTGAACATGGTGCTGCACCATTTCAGCGATCCGGCCTTGGCCTTGCGCCAACTGGCCAAACGTGTGAAGGCAGGCGGCAGCCTGCTGGTCACCGAATTGTGCAGCCATGACCAGGGGTGGGCGCGCGAAGCCTGCGGCGACCTTTGGCTTGGCTTTGAACAGGACGACCTGGCCCGCTGGGCCAACGCTGCCGGGCTGGCCCACGGGGACAGCCTGTACGTAGGCTTGCGTAACGGTTTCCAGATCCAGGTCCGCCATTTCCAGCGGACGGCTGGCGACATACACCATCGGTAATTTTCAGGAACCTTCGAGATGAGCGAATACTCCCTTTTCACCTCCGAGTCCGTGTCCGAAGGGCATCCGGACAAGATCGCCGACCAGATTTCGGACGCCGTCCTTGATGCCATCATCGCCCAGGACAAATACGCCCGCGTAGCGTGCGAAACCCTGGTCAAGACCGGTGTCGCCATCATCGCCGGCGAAGTCACCACCTCGGCCTGGGTCGACCTGGAAGACCTGGTGCGCAAGGTCATCATCGACATCGGCTACAACAGCTCCGACGTCGGCTTCGACGGTGCCACCTGCGCCGTGATGAACATCATCGGCAAACAGTCGGTGGACATCGCCCAGGGCGTGGACCGTTCCAAGCCGGAAGATCAGGGCGCGGGTGACCAAGGCCTGATGTTCGGCTACGCCAGCAACGAAACCGAAGTACTGATGCCGGCCCCGATCTGCTTCTCGCACCGTCTGGTCGAGCGCCAGGCCGAAGCGCGAAAGTCCGGCCTGCTGCCGTGGCTGCGCCCGGATGCGAAATCGCAGGTCACCTGCCGTTACGAGAACGGCAAGGTGGTAGGCATCGACGCGATCGTCCTGTCGACCCAGCACAACCCGGAAGTTTCGCAGAAAGACCTGCAAGAAGCCGTGATGGAGCTGATCGTCAAGCACACCCTGCCTGCCGAACTGCTGCACAAAGGCACCCAGTACCACATCAACCCGACCGGCAACTTCATCATCGGTGGCCCGGTGGGTGACTGTGGCCTGACCGGCCGCAAGATCATCGTCGACTCCTACGGCGGCATGGCCCGCCACGGTGGTGGTGCGTTCTCCGGCAAGGACCCGTCCAAGGTCGACCGTTCCGCCGCCTATGCCGGCCGCTACGTAGCCAAGAACATCGTTGCTGCCGGCCTGGCCGAGCGCTGCGAGATCCAGGTGTCGTACGCCATTGGCGTGGCCCAGCCGACCTCCATCTCGATCAACACCTTCGGTACCGGCAAGATTTCCGACGACAAGATCATCCAGCTGGTGCGCGAGTGCTTCGACCTGCGTCCGTACGCCATCACCACCATGCTCGACCTGCTGCACCCGATGTATCAGGAAACTGCCGCCTACGGTCACTTCGGCCGTGAGCCACAGCAGAAGACTGTCGGCGACGACACCTTCACCACCTTCACCTGGGAACGCACCGACCGCGCCCAGTCGCTGCGTGACGCTGCCGGCCTGTAAGTTTCCTACAGCGCTGGACGAAAGCCCCTGCCGAGTGATCGGCAGGGGCTTTTTTGTGACATATCGGCTGACAATCGCGCAGCGGCAAGCGCCTGTGAACCCGCCTAGGCTGGGGTTCCCACCCGCCACGCAAGGATGCTGGCCATGCGTTACCCCCTGCTGTTCACGCTGCTGCTGTTGCTGCAGGCTCCATTGGCCTGGGCCGGACAGTGCCCCGGCTGGACGCCAGAGCAGGTCGATGGCGAAGTCGCACAACTGCGGGCCACGCTTGCCCGCTGGGATGACCAGTACCATCGCCTGGGCACCGCACTGGTGGCCGATGAACTCTACGACCAGAGCCGTCAGCGTCTGGGGCACCTTCAGCAGTGCTTTGGCCTCGCGGCCAGCCCGTCCCCTTTGGCCAACGCTGGCGGCCCGCTCACCCACCCGGTACCGCACACCGGTGTCGAAAAGCTGCGCGATCGCCAGGCGGCGCAGCAGTGGATGGCCGGCAAAACGGGAATATGGGTACAACCCAAGGTCGATGGCGTTGCTGTTTCCCTGATCTATCGACAAGGCCAACTGGTACAACTGATAAGCCGTGGAGACGGCGTGCAAGGCCACGACTGGAGCCGACACATCCCCCAGCTCGGCACCATAACCCGACGGTTGCCTCAGGCAATCGACCTTCAACTGCAGGGTGAGCTTTACCTGCGTCAGAATCAACATGTGCAAGCCCAGGCAGGCAGCGCCAACGCTCGCGGCACCGTGGCCGGGCTGCTCGCACGCAAGCAACTGACCGCCGGGCAAGGGAACACCATCGGCCTGTTCGTGTGGGGCTGGCCGCAGGGTCCCGGGCAACAAGCCGACCGCCTCGCACAACTGGCTCAACTGGGTTTCCCGGATAGCCAGCACTACAGCATTGCCATCGACACCCTGGAGGATGCTGCCCACTGGCGTGAGCATTGGTACCGCTCCCCCCTGCCCTTCGCCAGCGACGGCGTAATCCTGCGCCAAGGGGCCCGGCCACCCGCCGAGCGCTGGCAGGCCAGGGCGCCGTACTGGATCGCGGCCTGGAAATACCCCTTCGTGCAAGCCTTGGCTGAAGTTCGCGACGTGCGCTTTCGGGTCGGCCGCACTGGCCGGGTCACACCGGTGGTGCACTTGCTGCCGGTCACCCTCGATGACCGGCGGATCACTCAGGTAAGCCTGGGTTCGCTGGCGCGCTGGCACAGCCTCGACATCCGCCCCGGTGACCAAGTGGCCGTCAGCCTTGCCGGGCTGACCATCCCGCGCCTGGAGCAGGTGGTGCACCGCAGCGTCGAACGCCTGCCGGTCACCGCGCCGGCGCCCGAACAGCATCACGCTCACAGTTGCTGGCAGGCCAGCGCAGGCTGCGAAGAACAGTTCATTGCCCGCCTCACCTGGCTCAGTGGCAAACAGGGGCTGGCACTGCCGCGCACCGGGCCCGGCACCTGGCGCCGGCTGGTCGGCGCTGGCCTGGTAACGTCAATGACCGACTGGCTGCAGCTGGATGCCCAGCGCCTGAGCGAGGTAACAGGCATCAGCGAGACGACGGCCGTAGAGCTACGCCACAGTTTTGACGAAGGCCGCACACGGCCTTTCTCTCAATGGCTGAGAGCACTTGGCGCCCCTACGCCGAAAGGCTTGCAGGTGCCAGGCGACTGGCAGGACCTGGCAGCGCACACATCTGTCGAGTGGCAGGCTTTACCCGGTATCGGCGAAAAGCGGGCGCAACAACTGGCCCATTTTTTTGCTGCCCACGAGGTCAAGACCATTGCAACGCAGCTGGCCAATGCAGGCATTGATGGCTTTCAAAGCACTAAGCAATGATTTTTTACCAATTTACCTGTAAGGAAACCCCGAGTTTCAATCGGAAAACCCTGACAAGGGTTTCTAAATGGACAAAACCAAGGCAGGATTTCACCCTACTTTTTTGCTGCCCCGCCCCGTCCAGGAGGCTTTTCATGAAACGTATTTCGACCTTTTTGCTGCTTGCCACCCTTGGTTTTGCTACAGGCGCCGTGCAGGCTGCCCAGCCGGACGCCGGCCTGACCGGTTGCGCCGCCAAGCGCAGTGCCATCGAGAACCAGTTGAAAATTGCCCGTGACCACGGCAACAACGACCAGGTAGCAGGGCTGGAAGAAGCACTGCGCGGTGTGGACAACTGCACCGATGCGAGCCTGCGCAAAGAGCGTGAGCAAAAGGTGCTCGACGCACGTCACGAAGTGGCGCAACGGGAAAAAGACTTGAAAAAGGCCGAGAAAAAAGGCGATTCCGAGAAGATCAACAAGCGCAAGGACAAGCTGGCCGAGTCGCGCAAAGAACTGCAGGAAGCCGTGGACGATCTGGATCGCTAACGCATCCGTCCCGCTAGCGCGGTCATTCAATGATTACGAAACTCGGTATGGCACGCCTTGCACGCCGCTTCGACCTTGTCCATCGGCGCTCTCAACTGCGCAACGTCAAGCGGCTGGCTGCGGCTGGCATCTACCAGTTCGCCCGTGACGTTTTCCAGCTGCCGGGCCAGGTCATGAAAACGCGCCTGGCGCTCCCATACCTCTGCGCGCGCAGCGCTGTCACCGCCATCGCGTACCTGCGGAAAATGCTGCCAGGGCTGGTGCGAGAGGTTGTCCAGCTTCAGCGCACCGTCGGCAAACTTGACGCCGTCGAACGGCAACCGGCCACGCAGCATGCCGCCCAGGTCTTCGCTGCTCTTGAGCATGTCCTTGAAGATCACCTTGCGCTTGCCCAGCGGCGAGTTCGGGTCGACACGATCGCAACCACTCAAGGCCAGTACTGCCAGCAGAACAACGGTCAATCGCTTCAACATCACGCTCACTTCGGCATACGCAAATGGGCGGCCAGTATCGCTGCCCAAGGGCCAAACACCAATAGCCACATAAAAAACAGGGGCGAATTTTCATGTTCGCCCTGACAGGAATGCACACATGACATCTGCCCTGCGCCACCTGGCCTGGACACTCCCGGTGCTGGCTTTGCTGGCGGGCTGCAACGGCGGCGAGAGCGCCAAGCCCGAGCCCCACGCCATCGCCACCTACGCCCCGGCCACCTGGAAAGACTTGCCCGCAGTCAGCGATGAAGACCTGCTGGCCGGCTTCTACGCCTGGCGCAGCGGCTGTGAAAAGCTCAAGCGCGACCCGGTGTGGGCCGCCACCTGCGAAGCGGCTGGCAGTGCTACGGCCAGCGCCACCCAGGTACGTACCTTCCTTGAACAGAACCTGCAGGTATACGGCCTGCGCTCCGCCGAAAACAACGCCAACGGCCTGATTACCGGCTACTACGAGCCGGTCTACCCCGGCAGCCTGAGCCAGTCGGCGACCAACCATGTGGCGGTCTACGGCACACCTGATGACATGATCGTGGTCGACCTGGCCAGCGTGTATCCGGAACTCAAGGGCAAACGCCTGCGCGGTCGCCTTGATGGCCGGGTGCTCAAGCCGTACGACACTGCCGAGGTGATCAACCGTGACGGCGTCAAGGCTCCGGTGCTGGCCTGGCTGACAGATCCGATGGACCTGCAATTCCTGCAGATCCAGGGTTCTGGCCGGGTACAGCTGGAAGACGGCCGTCAGCTGCGCCTGGGCTACGCCGACCAGAACGGCCACCCCTACCGGCCGATCGGCCGCTGGCTGGTGGAACAGGGCCAGCTGAAAAAAGAAGACGTGAGCATGGGCGCCATTCATGCCTGGGCCCAGGCCAACCCGCAGCGCGTTCCGGAACTGCTGGCCAGCAACCCCAGCTACGTGTTCTTCAGTACACGCCCGGACAGCAACGAAGGCCCGCGCGGTTCGCTGAACGTGCCGCTGACAGCGGGCTACAGCGTGGCTATCGATCGCAAGGTAATCCCGTTGGGCAGCCTGCTGTGGCTGTCCACCACCCGCCCGGACGGCTCGCCGGTGGTGCGCCCGGTGGGGGCCCAGGACACGGGCGGGGCGATTGCCGGTGAAGTGCGTGCCGACCTGTTCTGGGGTACCGGGCCGGAGGCCGGCGAACTGGCCGGGAACATGAAACAGCAAGGGCAGATCTGGATGCTGTGGCCCAAGGGCCAGCCGTTGCCCGAAGTACCTAAAGTGCCTTGATCGGTGATGGATTCTTCGCGGGCTCGCCCGCTCCCACAGGTACACCACAGCCCTTGAATGCTGCGCTGTACCTGTGGGAGCGGGCAAGCCCGCGAAGCAGGCGACCCGGTTTCAGATGGAAACCCCAAAGAACGCCACAATTATCGCCAACCCGGCAAACCACACCAGCGAGCGCAAGGCAGCCCAATCGGCCAGGTAGCAGATGATGTAAAGCAAGCGGCTGGTGATGTACATCACCCCCAGCACATCCTGCGTCACCTGCTCGGCGTTGCCGACGATATCCGCCACCAGCACCGCCGCAGCAAACGCCGGGAACGCTTCGTAGCCGTTCTGCTGCGCAGCATGAGCACGGCGTGGCAAGCCCGACAAGGTGTCCAGGAAAGCGCGAGGGTCGTGATTGTGCTTGAGGCCGAACCGGCCGCTGCTCACCTTGGCGATCAAGGCACACAGCGGGTTCAGCAGCAGCGCGATCAGGATGCACCACAGGGCAACGGTCATGCTCAGGACTCCTTGTTAAAAATGGGTTAGAGCTTCATCACCAGCATGCCTGCCAGGACCAGCCCGCAAGCTAGGAGTCTCGGCCCGCCAAAAGGTTCTTTGAGGTAGCGCATACCCAGCAACACCACCAGGATCACGCTCAACTCCCGCAGCGCGGCCGCCTCGGCCACCGACCCCAGGTGCATGGCCCACAGCACCAGGGCATAACTGAACAATACGCAGAACCCTACCGCCAGGCCCAGGCGCCATTGCGTTCGCCAGAACAAGACAAACGGCGCCCGCCGCGCCACAGTGGCCACCAGCGGGAATTGCCAGGCACTGAGCAGGGTCAGCCACACCAGGTAGTCCCACGGTTTGCCCCACAAGCGCACTGCCTGGCCGTCGAACCAGGTGTAACAGCCGATACACAGGCCGATCAGCGCAACCACCGGCAGCATCGACCAGGGCAGCCGGTCACCGCCACCGCCCTGCCACAGCAGACAAGCCATGCCACACGGGATCAGCAGGATGCCGATGATCTGCTGCTGGCTCAGCGATTCCCCGGCAAAGGCCAGGGTCAGCCCCAGCACCACCAGCGGCGACAGCCCGCGCATCAGAGGATAGACCAGCCCCAGGTCGCCCACGCGGTACGCCTGGATCAGCAGGTAGCGATACAGCTGCTCGGCCAGCGCCGAGGCGATCAACCACGGCCATATTTCAGCCGGCGGCAGATCGACGAAAGCGACAGCCAGCACTGCGAACACCAGCGCCACCGTGTCCATGCTGGCGATCACCAGCAAGCGCTCGCCGCTGAATTTGATCAGGGTATTCCAGGTCGCATGCAGCAGGGCGGCGACCAGCACCAGGGATGTTGCCAACACGCCTTCTTATCCTTATGCCTCTTTATGGCTGTGAATATATAGCGTTCGGGAGCTGTTGTACGGGCCCCGTACATGGGAACGATTTGGACTAATTGGGTCAAAGCTTGTGTCCCGAACCCCGCGCCAGGTCATCAAAGAACTGCCCGAGCCATTCGGGTAACGACTTGGAAGCCACTGTCACAGGATTCGGGATGCTTGAATTAGTTGCCGCGTTTATTTGCCTCACCACCCTCCTTACTTATGTAAATTACCGCTTCATCGGCCTGCCCCCCGCCATCGGCGTGATGGTCACGGCACTGCTGTTCTCCCTGATGCTGCAGGGCCTTAGCCTGATCGGCTTCCCAGGCCTTGAAGAGCGCGTCGAAGGCCTGATGAACCAGATCGACTTCAACGACCTGCTCATGCACTGGATGCTCGCATTCCTGCTGTTTGCCGGCGCCCTGCACGTCAACCTCACCGACCTGCGCAGCTACCGCTGGCCAATCGGCTTGCTCGCCACGATAGGCGTGCTGATCGCAACGGTCGTCATCGGCTACCTGTCGCACTGGGTCTTCGCCCTGTTCGGCTGGCAGGTGCCGCTGATCTATTGCCTGCTGTTCGGCGCACTGATTTCCCCGACCGACCCCATTGCAGTACTCGGCGCCTTGCGTACTGCAAATGCATCGAAACCGCTGAAAACCACCATCGTGGGTGAGTCGCTGTTCAACGATGGCACGGCGGTAGTGGTGTTCACCGTGCTGCTGGGCATCATCCAGCTGGGCGAAACACCCAGCATCACCGACACCGCGATCCTGTTCGCCCGCGAGGCCATTGGCGGCGTAGTGTTCGGCGGCCTGATCGGCTACGCCACCTACCGCATGATCAAGAGCATCGAGCAGTACCAGGTGGAAGTCATGCTGACGCTCGCGCTGGTCATCGGTGGCTCGGCCATGTGTTACGAGCTGCACGTCTCGGCGCCGATCGCCATGGTGGTGGCCGGCCTGATCATCGGCAACCTGGGGCGCAATCTGGCGATGAACGACATGACCCGTCGCTACATGGACGGTTTCTGGGAGCTCATCGATGACATGCTCAACGCCTTGCTGTTCGCACTGATCGGCCTGGAGCTGTTGCTGCTGCCGTTCAACTGGATGCACCTGGCGGCCGGCAGCGTGCTGGCGCTGGCGGTGCTGCTGTCGCGGCTGCTGACCGTGGCTCCGGCCATCGTGCTGCTGCGCCGCTGGCGCCCGGTGCCCAAGGGCACGGTGCGGGTGCTGACCTGGGGCGGCCTGCGTGGCGGGGTATCGGTTGCCCTGGCGCTGTCGCTGCCACTGGGTGAGGAGCGTGACCTGCTGCTGTCGATCACCTACATCGTGGTGTTGTCGTCGATTCTGGTGCAGGGTTTGAGCATTGGCCGGGTGGTGCGCCAGGTCAGCGCCCACCCTTGAGAATGCCGGGGCCGCTTTGCGGCCCAATCGCGACGCAAGGCCGCTCCCACAAGGAGAATGCGATTACCTGTGGGAGCGGCCTTGTGTCGCGATTGGGCTGCGGAGCAGCCCCAGAAAATCACTCTACTGCAGAGTCCGGGAACTGGTCCTGCACGTACTTGATCTCGGTACGCCCATGGGCTGCCGGCAAGCCATCATCGCCCAGGTTGACGAACACCATCTTGTCGACGGTCAGGATGCTCTTGCGGGTGATCTTGTTGCGCACTTCGCATTTGAGGGTGATCGAGGTGCGGCCGAACTCGGTGGCAGTGATGCCCAGTTCGATGATGTCGCCCTGGCGCGAAGCGCTGACGAAATTGATTTCCGATATGTATTTGGTGACCACGCGCTGGTTGCCCAACTGGACGATGGCGTAGATGGCCGCCTCTTCGTCGATCCAGCGCAACAGGCTGCCACCGAACAGCGTGCCATTAGGGTTGAGGTCTTCGGGTTTAACCCACTTGCGGGTGTGAAAGTTCATCTGTACTCCTGACCTGCTTGGCTAACGTGTAGCAATCATGGCAGAGCGGCCGCCTTCGCTCCATTGAACATCGACTATCGTCGCGATTAATCGACAGAAAACCTTGGGCAAGCCAGCAGGCGCAGCTATAATCTCCGCCGCTTTACATGGTTGCCCACAGCGGTGCCATGCCCGCCACCTGTCCGAGGGGCGCTGCAGCAGACTAGGGTTTGTAGCCTAGGCCTGTCAGGCTCGGATGGGGCGTTGCTCGCTCTTGCGGGCGCTTAACGCACAACGGCGCCCATTCGCACACTACGAATGGAGGCTCTCATGAGCGCTGCAAACATGCCTGCTGGTTTTACCGATTTCAAAGTCGCCGACATCTCCCTGGCCGCCTGGGGCCGTCGCGAAACCATCATTGCCGAATCGGAAATGCCAGCCCTGATGGGCCTGCGTCGCAAGTACCTGACCGAGCAACCGCTCAAGGGTGCGAAGATCCTGGGCTGCATCCACATGACCATCCAGACTGCCGTGCTGATCGAAACCCTGGTAGCCCTGGGTGCCGAAGTGCGCTGGTCGTCCTGCAACATCTTCTCGACTCAAGACCAGGCCGCCGCATCGATCGCCGCCGCCGGCATTCCGGTATTCGCCTGGAAAGGCGAAACTGAAGAAGAGTACGAGTGGTGCCTGGAGCAGACCATCCTGAAAGATGGCCAGCCATGGGACGCCAACATGATCCTCGACGACGGTGGCGACCTGACCGAACTGCTGCACAACAAGTACCCACAGGTACTGGACCGCGTGCACGGTGTGACCGAAGAGACCACCACCGGCGTGCACCGCCTGCTGGACATGCTGGCCAAGGGCGAGCTGAAAGTGCCGGCGATCAACGTCAACGATTCGGTTACCAAGAGCAAGAACGACAACAAGTACGGCTGCCGTCACAGCCTGAACGACGCCATCAAGCGTGGTACCGACCACCTGCTGTCGGGCAAGCAAGCCCTGGTGATCGGCTACGGTGACGTGGGCAAGGGCTCGGCTCAGTCCCTGCGTCAGGAAGGCATGATCGTCAAGGTCACCGAAGTTGACCCGATCTGCGCCATGCAAGCCTGCATGGACGGCTTCGAGCTGGTCTCGCCGTTCATCGACGGTATCAACGACGGCACCGAAGCCAGCATCGACAAGGCCCTGCTGGGCAAGATCGACCTGATCGTCACCACCACCGGTAACGTCAACGTCTGCGACGCCAATATGCTCAAGGCCCTGAAGAAGCGTGCAGTGGTTTGCAACATCGGCCACTTCGACAACGAAATCGACACCGCCTTCATGCGCAAGAACTGGGCATGGGAAGAGGTCAAGCCGCAGGTACACAAGATCCACCGCACCGGCGCTGGCAGCTTCGACCCACAAAACGACGACTACCTGATCCTGCTGGCCGAAGGCCGCCTGGTCAACCTGGGTAACGCCACTGGCCACCCAAGCCGCATCATGGACGGTTCGTTCGCCAACCAGGTGCTGGCACAGATCTTCCTGTTCGAGCAGAAGTACGCCGACCTGTCGGCCGAGAAGAAAGCCGAGCGCCTGACCGTTGAAGTGCTGCCGAAGAAACTCGACGAAGAAGTGGCCCTGGAAATGGTCCGCGGCTTCGGCGGCGTGGTCACTCAGCTGACCAAGCAGCAAGCCGACTACATCGGCGTGACCGTCGAAGGCCCGTTCAAGCCGCACGCCTACCGCTACTAAGCGACAGCCGCAGCACTCTTGAACGATGCCAAGCCAGGTCGGCCTCTACCGATCTGGCTTTTACTTGCAGCTTGCCGCTAGAAGCTTGCTGCCAGAGGAACGCCTGATGTCACAAGAACGCCGCTACAGTTTCGAGTTCTTCCCGACCAAGACCGACGCCGGTCATGAAAAGCTGATGGGCGTCGCCCGCCAGTTGGCTGCCTGCAACCCGGACTTCTTCTCCTGCACCTACGGTGCCGGTGGCTCGACCCGCGACCGCACGCTGAACACCGTGCTGCAGCTGGAAAACGAAGTGAAGGTACCTGCTGCACCGCACCTGTCGTGCGTGGGCGACACCAAGGCCGAACTGCGCGCCTTGCTGGCCGAGTACAAGGCCGCCGGCATCAAGCGCATCGTTGCCTTGCGCGGCGACCTGCCGTCGGGCATGGGCATGGCCAGTGGCGAATTGCGCTACGCCAGCGACCTGGTCGAGTTCATCCGCCAGGAAACCGCTGATCACTTCCACCTGGAAGTGGCCGCCTATCCCGAGATGCACCCGCAGGCACGCAACTTCGAGGCCGACCTGGGCAACTTCGTGCACAAGGTCAAGGCCGGTGCCGACAGCGCCATCACCCAGTACTTCTTCAACGCCGACAGCTACTTCTACTTTGTCGAGCGCGCACAGAAGCTGGGCGTGGACATCCCGGTGGTGCCAGGCATCATGCCGATTACCAACTACAGCAAGCTGGCGCGTTTCTCCGACGCCTGTGGCGCCGAAATCCCGCGCTGGATCCGCAAGCAGCTGGAAGCCTATGGTGATGACACCGCCAGCATCCAGGCCTTCGGCGAAGAAGTGATCACCCGCATGTGCGAACAACTGCTGCAAGGCGGCGCACCGGGCCTGCACTTCTATACCCTGAACCAGGCCGACGCGAGCCTGGCGCTGTGGAACAACCTCAAGCTGCCGCGCTGAAACTTTTTGGCAAAGTTTGCTTAAGAAATGCTTAAGGCTTGGGTCATAGACTCAAGCCTTATTCATTTTCGGGTCATACAGGTCTTGCCAGCCATGCAACATCCCCAGCCCTCGCGCCCGCAGCTCGTCTACCTGGCTTTCGGCCCGGCAACCTACCATCAGGAAGCCTGCTTCAGCATCGTCAGCGCCCTCGCCCACCTGGGCACGGCAGCAGGCGAGGCCATGGACATCCAGGTGTACACCGACAACCCGCAGCCCTACGCCAGCCTGCCCGTCACCGTTCATTTGCTGGACGAAGCCACGCGCCAGGCCTGGAACGCCCCGCACGGTTATCATTTTCGCAGCAAGCATGTACTGCTGCGCCAGGTGCTGCAGCAGCACCCGCTGGCAGTACTGATCGACACCGACACCTTCTTCCGCACCTCGCCGCTGCACCTGTTCGCCCGGGTGGCCCCGGGCAAGCTGCTGTGCAACGCCATTGGCCCGCGCTATGGCGCAAACCAGACGTGCCTGCTGTACCGGAACCTGCTGTCCATCCTGCAAGCCCGTGGCCTGGCCGACTGCCAGATGCCACTGGTCAACTCCGGGGTCATCGGCCTCACCGCCGGGGACGCCAGCGCCCTGGACCATTCCATCGACCTGATGGACGCGTTTCACCCGCTGGCGCGCGAGGCCTACACCCTCGAAGAGTTCTGCCTGGCAGTGGCGGCCTATCGCAAACTGGAAGTGACCGAGTGCACCGATGTCATCCACCATTACTGGAGCCGCAAGGCGCAATTTCGCGCCAAGATCCAGGCTTGGCTGCGCAAGCACGGCCATGACCCACTGAGCCAGGCGGCACTGGCCGACGTTGCCTTGGTCAACGACCAGCTGCCGCGGCCACCGACACTGCATCGCTTGGGCTACAAGGCGCTGAGCCTGACCCTGCCGAGCCACGAGCGCCAGTTTGCCCGCGAATTACTGTACGGCTGCTATCCCTACCCCAACGAGTTCGACCGTGCCTGCGCACCGGCCTGGTGGGACAAAGCGCTGGAAAACCTCAACGCCCGCCATGGCCGCATGGAACCCGAACGACTGCGCCAGTGCCTGCGTCACCCTGGGTTGCGCCTGTCACTGGGTGAGCGGCGCAAAGATATCGAGGTGCACCTGCTGAGGCCCTCCCAGACTGAGTAAGCCTGTGCTGGCCTTGATTCCGCCGAGCGCGTAATCTCCGGCCATGCCACTCGTCGCCCGCCTGTTCTGGATCCTGCTGCTCGCCTGCCTGAGCCCGTTGGCCCTGGGCGAGCGCCTGCGCCTGGTTTCAGATGACTGGGCGCCCTACATTTATCAACACGATGGCCAGCCCCACGGTATCGACTACGAGGTCACTACCGAGGTTTTCAAACGCCTTGGCGTCGAAGTGGAATGGCAGTTCCTTCCATGGAAGCGCTGCCTGGCAATGGTCGAACAAGGTCTGGCCGATGGCATTCTGGACATCTTTCAGACCGAAGCCCGGCGCCCCTATCTGGTATACGCCCCCGAGCCCTTGTCGGAGGTCGAGTTCGTGCTGTTCCAGGCGCGCGCACACCGCCATGCAGTGGCCGGGCCAGACGACCTCACGGGCCTCACTGTAGGTACCTCGCCCGGCTACGCCTATGGCGCCGCGTTCAACCAGGCCACACATTTTCAACGTGAAGCCGCACCGACCCAGGAAGCCAACTTCGGCAAACTGGTGCTGGGCCGTATCGACCTGGCAATCACCGACCGTATGGTTGGGCATTACCTGATCCGCCATCTGGGCCTGGCTCAGCAGGTCGAAGAACTGCCTCTGGTGATCAACCGCCAGGCCCAGTACCTGGGGCTGGTGCGCAAGCCGGGGCGCGAAGCACTGGCCCTGGCCTTTGCCGAAGAACTGCAGCGTTTCAAGCAGGAACCGGCCTTTGCCGCCATCAGTCAGCGCTATACAGGCGACATCGGAAACATTCTCAACGCCGTTGAGCAGCAGGAAAGCAGCACAGCGCGATAGCTCTGTTATACTCGGGCCTTCCCGCCCGGCTCACGCCCGGACGCTGGCCTCGCAACAGGCATCCCGATCGGCACCGACGCACCTTCGCGTCACCCTCCTTTCCCGGATGTGCAGTGAAAGCCCAGCTGGACCGGACGCGATCGCATCCCACCGATGCCCCTCGCGCCAGGCAGAACATCCCAACGGGCCCAGCCCACACGAGAACAGGATCGCCCATGTCCTTTGCTTCCCTCGGTCTCTCCGAGGCTCTTGTCCGCGCTATCGAGGCTGCGGGCTATACCCAGCCGACCCCTGTGCAACAGCGGGCGATTCCCGCCGTGTTGCAAGGCCGCGACCTGATGGTTGCCGCACAGACAGGTACTGGTAAAACCGGCGGTTTCGCCCTGCCGATTCTCGAGCGCCTGTTCCCGGCCGGCCACCCCGACAAGTCGCAGCGTCACGGCCCGCGCCAACCGCGCGTACTGGTCCTGACTCCGACTCGCGAGCTGGCAGCCCAGGTGCACGACAGCTTCAAGGTCTATGCCCGTGACCTGCCACTGGTCAGCGCCTGCATCTTCGGCGGCGTTGGCATGAACCCGCAGGTCCAGGCGATTGCCAAAGGCGTTGACGTGCTGGTTGCCTGCCCGGGCCGCCTGCTCGACCTGGCCGGCCAAGGCAAGGTCGACCTGGCCCATGTGGAAATCCTCGTGCTCGACGAAGCCGACCGCATGCTCGACATGGGCTTCATCCATGACGTCAAGAAGGTCTTGGCGCGCCTGCCAACCAAACGCCAGAACCTGCTGTTCTCGGCCACCTTCTCCAAGGACATCACCGACCTCGCCGACAAGCTCCTGCACAACCCGGAGCGTATCGAGGTCACGCCGCCGAACACCACCGTAGAGCGCATCGAACAGCGCGTCTATCGCCTGCCCGCCAGCCACAAGCGTGCGCTGCTGGCACACCTGATCACCCTGGGTGCCTGGGAACAGGTGTTGGTGTTCACCCGTACCAAGCACGGCGCCAACCGCCTGGCCGAGTACCTGGAAAAGCAAGGCCTGACCGCCGCTGCAATTCACGGCAACAAGAGCCAGAACGCCCGCACCAAGGCCCTGGCCGACTTCAAAGCCAACAGCGTGCGCGTACTGGTCGCCACCGACATCGCCGCCCGCGGCCTGGACATCGACCAGTTGCCCCACGTGGTCAACTTCGAGTTGCCGAATGTCGAGGAAGATTACGTGCACCGTATCGGCCGTACTGGCCGTGCCGGTCGTTCGGGCGAGGCCATTTCGCTGGTCGCACCGGATGAAGAGAAGCTGCTCAAGAGCATCGAACGGGTAACCCGGCAGAAGATCGCGGACGGCGACCTGATGGGCTTTGACGCCAGCCAGGTGGAAGCCGAGAAACCCGAGGTACGCGAACGCCCGCAAAGCAACGGCCGTGGCGGTCGCAACCAGCAGGCCCGTGGTGAAGGCAGTAAAGACACCAACGGCGGCCGCAAGGACAAAGGCAAGGATAAAGGCAAGGCCAAGCCACAGGCTGCCGAAAAGCCGGCCGACAAGGAAAAGAGCGGCGACAGGCAACAGCAGCCGCGAAACCCGCGTGACAAGAAACCACGCCAGCCACAGCAGCAGGCCAGCAGCAGCGCGCCTAAAGCACAGGGTAATCGCGACCCGGAAGAGTTCCTGGACGACGACGTCGACAACTTCGGCAACCGCGCCGACTATGTCAGCCCGTACCAAGGCAAGAACCAGGGGCGTAACCGTCGCCCGGGCGCTGCCGCAGGCGCAGGCGCAGGCGCAGGCCAGGCTCAGGGAACCAGTCAACGCAGCAACGCTGGCGGCCAGCAACGCAGTAGTGGCAGCGCTGGCGCCGAAAAACGCAGTGGTGGCAGCGCCGGCGGCGATAAACGCCCGCCCCGCGCCAACAACGGTGGCGGTGCCCGTCGTGATGGCGGCGCTGGTGGCCGCAGTCGCCCGGCCCGTGACGATGCTGCCCGGCAAGAGCCGGCCGTGCGCAACCCGCGTCAGCCGGAAAAACAGCCGGTGATCATCCGCAAGGAGTCCAAGCTCGACCGCTTCCCGACGCCTGAGCAGTTGGATGACCTGCCGAGTCGCCCCCGCGGCGAGAAGCCTGCGCTGCTGACCCGCAAGGGCGGATAGCAAAAAAAGGGGGCCGCTAAGCGGCCCCCTTTTTATTTCAGCTAAGCCGAATTACTTCTGCTTCACACCTTCAACACTGATATCCAGGTCCAGGGTCTGCGAAGTCGGGCCTGGGCCTTTGATGCCGAAGTCGTTCAGGTTAAGAGTGGTGGTGGCGTTGAAACCAGCGCGCTCACCGCCCCATGGGTCTTTGCCTTCACCGTTGAAGGTAGCCTTGAAGGTGACCGGCTTGGTCACGCCGTGCATGGTCAGATCACCAGTCACGTCAGCGGTCTTCTCACCGGTGGACTTAACCGCGGTGGAGACGAATTTCGCGTCAGCGAACTTGGCTACATCCAGGAAGTCTTTGCTGGCGATGTGCTTGTCACGCTCAGCATGGTTGGACCACAGGCTGGCGGTTTTCACATCAACGCTGATCTTGCTGGCTTCAGGCTTGGCGCTGTCCCAAGTGAAGTTGCCGTCGAAGTCCTTGAAGGTACCGTGGATGAAGCTGTAGCCCAGGTGGCTGATTTTCCAGTCTACGAACGCGTGCTGGCCTTCCTTGTCGATCTTGTACTCGGCAGCCATGGCCTGGCCGGCGGAAAGCAGAGCGGTACCGAGCGCCAGAGCGGCAAAAGTCTTTTTCAACATCCTTATGTCCTTCCTATGCAATTGAGGTTGAGAGTCAAGCTTTGCGGCCCAACATGCGTGTCAGGGTCGCGTCACGGTCGATGAAATGGTGCTTGAGCGCTGCCAGGGCATGCAACACGGCAAAAATCACCAGGCCCCAGGCCAGCCACAGATGAATCACACCCGCCACATCTGCCTGGTCGGGGAGGTCGCTGATCAGTGCCGGCACTTCAAACAGGCCGAACACCGGAATGCCGACGCCGTCAGCGGTTGAAATCAGGTAACCGGCAGCCATCACCGCAAACAGACCCAGGTACAGGGCCAGATGGCCCAGCTTGGCCGCCAGGCGTGTGACCGCGCCGTGGTTGGCCGGTGCCGGTGGTGGCGGGCTGATGAAACGCCAGACCACCCGCAACAGCATCACCGCCAACAGCACCAGGCCGATGCTCTTGTGCAGGTCCGGGCCGGCCTTGCGCCAAGGGCTGTAGTAGTCGAGCCCGACCATCCAAAGGCCCAGGCCGAACAGGCCGAAGACTGCCAGTGCCACGCCCCAGTGCAGAATGATGCTGACCACGCCGTAGCGAGAAGGTGAATTGCGCAGTTGCATGTTGGCGTGTATCCCCGTGAAAGCTGTGCACAGACTAACGCGTAACGTATCGAAGAAAAGCGGAAAAAGTTGCTTCGGTTTATCGAGAAATCCGATATGTATTCTGTAAGCTTCCCATTAAGGAAACATTAACGATAGTCGGAGAGTGCGAGGTTGTCAGTGCCGGCCCTATCGCCGGCAAGCCAACTCTCATAGAACTGCACTTAACATACAGATGTAGCAGGGACCCTGTGGGAGCGGGCGCGTCGAGGCGTCGAACCGCCGCGAACACCGGCGTTGCCGGTGCCATGCACCGCGTTGGATTCTTCGCGGGCGCGCCCGCTCCCACATGGACTGCACAGGCTCAATGCCTTGGCTGTACCTGTGGGAGCTGGCTTGCCGGCGAAAGGGCCAGCGCTGGCAATAAATCAGCCAGCCTTGGCCTGAGTATTGGCCACAGCCTTCTTGGCCGGTTCGGCCTTGGCAGTCGCTTTCTTGGTCTCAGCAGGCTTGTGCGCTGGCTTGTGCGCAGGCGCATGCTTGACCGATGCGGCCTTGGTTGCCGCAGGCTTGGCAGCGGCTTCCTTGACCACAGGTGCAGGCGCAACCGGTTCTGGGGTAGCTTGTGGCGCAGGCGCAACTACCGGCGCCACCTCCTCAGCCTTGGCGATTGGTTCCACCTTCGCTTCGGGCTTGTCCGCGCCACCAAACAGACGCTTGAAGAAACCGGGCTTGTCCTGCTTGGCCTCTTCGACCTTGGTCGGCTCGGCTTTGACAGGTGCCTTGTCAGCCTTGTCGCCCTTGTCGGACGAACCACCAAACAGGTTGGAGAAGAACCCGCCCTTGCTGTCCTTCGCGGCCGCCGCACCGGCTGCCGCTGCCGCCGCAACCGGCACCGCCTTGGCGGGGTCGAACGACTTGCCGGCCAACAGGTCCTGGGCCTGGATGGCCGCACGCTGGCCGCTGCGCAGGGCGCCTTCCAAGGTGCCCGGGTACAGGGCATCGGTGTGCTCACCGGCAAAGGTGATGCGCTGCACCGGGCGCTCCCACAGGCGCCAGTATTTGCTGATCTGCCCCGGCCCATAAGCCAGGTAGGCGCCACCGGTACCGGCGTCAGTGCTGTAGCGCTTGACCTCGTAACCGGTGAAGGCACCGCGGGCCTGCGGGTAGAACGCATGCAGGCGGATCAGTACCTGGTCGACCATCTGTTTGTCGCCGAACGCCTGCAGCAGGCGGGCGTTGTCGCCGGAGAGGTTGATCACCACGTTCGCGCCGCCTTTGAGCGCCGGCTCGATCCACAGCATGCCAAGGCCGGCGTTACTGAAGATTTCGCCCGACATGCGCGCGCGGCTTTCCCACACAGGCTTCTTGAACTTGAGCATCAGCTGGTCGCGCCAGCCATAGTTGGTACCTTTGAGCGCCGCCAGGTGCTGGTTGTCCAGGCCAGGGGTCATCTGGATCTTGGCAAGGGCGCGCAGCGGTACGGCCATGACCAGATAATCCGCCTGGTAGCCGACACTGCCGACTTTCACCGTGACGCCATCCTTGTCCTGGACGATGGCAGTGACCGGCGAGCTGGTCTTGATGGTTTTAAGCTGTTTGACGAAAGCCTGGGCCAGCACCGGGCTGCCACCCGGCAGGCGAGCTGCCCGCAGGTCACGGTCGCTCACGCCTCGGTACACGCGGTTCTGCTGGGCAAAGTACAGCAGCGACAGGCGCGACGGCTCATCATAGCGGGTACGGATTTGCTGGTTGATCAACTGACGGGCGGTGGTCGGCAGTTGCAGTTTGTCCAGCCAGGTGGAAACGTTGATCTGGTCAAGGGCGAACAGCGTGCTGGTGGCCTGCGGGTTCAGCGGGTCATCGATCGAACGGGCCAGGTCATCGAGGGTTTTCTCGTAGCGCTTGAGCGCTTCGGCGGTAGCGGGTTGCTTGGTGGCCAGGTCGGTGGCGCTGAAGTATTCACCGTCGATCAGGTAACCGGGGGTACGCACAAACTCTGGCGCCGGCAGTGTTTCAAGCTTGAAACGGTCAAGGTACTGGTTGAGCACCGGCTGCGCCTTGGCATTACCGATCCACTCGCTGGTGGCCAGGCCCGAACGCCCGCCCATGCCCGACTTGGCCTCCAGCAGGGTCACCTGCCAGCCTTTGTTCTGCAGCTCATAGGCAGCCGTCAGGCCCGCCAGGCCGCCACCCACGACAATCGCCGTGGGCGTCTTGTCCTTAGCCAGCGCGGCGCCACTGGAAACACCAATCAATACCAACGCGCACAGGCGCACCCAAGCAGCAGCCATGTCGGCGAACTCCGAGTCAAAGGTTACAGAAACGGGGAGAGGCAGGAATGCCCCGGGGGAGATGCGTTAAGAATACGTCACCACTGCCGACCCTGCCAGCGCAGTGATATCAAGTGCCTTTGGCAACTGACATTTTTGCCAGTAGCCATGCCATGCGGGAGCAGGCGAAGCTGGCGAGGATGGCCAGAAGCCCCGCCAGGAGGGCACGCGCATGATCTTCGAGGAGCACTTCCAACACGTTGAACGGCAGTTCTTGTGGCACAAGCAGACGCTGTGCACGCCTTCCGGGCTGAGTATCCGCTCCAACAGCACGTCATGGACCGGCTTTCATGAAGCGTTCAAGGGCGAAGAGGGTACCGAGTTGGTGATTGGTGAGCACAGTGACGTAGAAATCTCCTTCGGCGAGTGCCTGCGCCTGGAGTACTACGTGGTCAGCGATTTCCTGTGTGACGATCTGCACATGCTGTTCGATGCTGAGCAGCATGATTACGACCTGGCTACCCCTGCCCCGCGCAACTTCTACTGGCTCACCCTCGAAGGCAGCGGTTTTCGCGACCTGCGCCCAGGTCCCATCGCCACGCAGCCTTACCACCAGGTGATAGACGGGCCATTCCGGCGCCTGACCATCTCCACTTCGCAGGCTGGCACCGTGCACATCCGCAAGCTCGAATGGACCGGCACCCAGCGTCATTGAACGGCGGCGGTTGTCCTGCCCTGCGGCATTGCTTAGGCTTACGCGGTCGAACCACGCCGCAAAGCCAGGAGAAGTGCCCATGGGCCTCAATGATCAGTGGATGCAACGTGACCTCAAGGTCCTGTGGCACCCCTGTACCCAGATGAAAGACCACGAGCAGCTGCCGCTGATCCCGATCAGGCGCGGCGAAGGCGTGTGGCTCGAAGACTTCGAAGGCAAGCGCTACCTGGATGCGGTGAGCAGCTGGTGGGTCAACGTATTCGGCCACTCCAACCCGCGCATCAACCAGCGCATCAAGGACCAGGTGGACCAGCTGGAGCACGTGATTCTGGCGGGTTTCAGCCACCAGCCGGTGATCGAGCTGTCCGAGCGCCTGGTGGCCATGACCCCGGCCGGGCTCGACCGGGTGTTCTACGCCGACAACGGCTCGTCGTGCATCGAAGTGGCGCTGAAGATGAGCTTCCACTACTGGCAGAACGTCGGCAAGCCAGGCAAGAAGCGCTTCGTCACCCTGACCAACAGCTACCACGGCGAAACCATTGCCGCGATGTCGGTCGGCGATGTGCCGCTGTTCACCGAGACCTACAAGGCGCTGCTGCTCGATACGATCAAGGTGCCGAGCCCGGACTGCTACCTGCGGCCCGAAGGCATGGGCTGGGAAGAGCACTCGCGCAACATGTTCCAGGCCATGGAGCAGACCCTGGCCGAGCACCACGCCTCGATCAGCGCCGTGATCGTCGAGCCGCTGATCCAGGGTGCGGGCGGCATGCGCATGTACCACCCGATCTACCTCAAGCTGCTGCGTGAGGCCTGCGACCGTTACGACGTGCACTTGATTCACGACGAGATTGCCGTAGGCTTTGGCCGCACCGGCACGATGTTCGCCTGTGAACAGGCCGGTATCCGCCCGGACTTCCTGTGCCTGTCCAAGGCTTTGACCGGTGGCTACCTGCCGCTGGCCGCCTGCCTGACCACCGACAAGGTGTACCAGGCCTTCTACGACGACTACCCGACCCTGCGCGCGTTCCTGCACTCGCACAGCTACACCGGCAACCCGCTGGCCTGTGCTGCGGCGCTGGCGACCCTGGACATATTCGAACAGGACAACGTGATCGAAGCCAACAAGGCTCTGGCCACGCGCATGGCCACTGCCACTGCGCACCTGGCCGATCATGCCCACGTTGCCGAAATCCGCCAGACCGGCATGGCCCTGGCCATCGAAATGGTCCAGGACAAGGCCACCAAGGCCGCCTACCCTTGGCAGGAGCGGCGTGGCCTGAAAGTATTCGAGCATGCCCTGACCCGCGGCGCCCTGCTGCGCCCGCTGGGCAGCGTGGTGTACTTCCTGCCGCCGTATGTGATTACCCCGGAGCAGATCGACTTCCTCGCCGAGGTGGCCAGCGAAGGTATCGACATTGCTACCCGCGATAGCGTCAGTGTTGCAGTGCCGGCCAACTTCCATCCCGACTTCCGCGACCCGGGCTAATCTTGCGACCTGAACGCCTAACCCCTGTAGGAGCGGCCTTGTGTCGCGAAAGGGCCGCACAGCGGCCCCGGCAATTTGTGCATCACCGCTGAAATCCTGGGGCTGCTGCGCAGCCCTTTCGCGACACAAGGCCGCTCCTACAAAGGACGAGCCCCCTTTTCCAACGAGCACTCCATGAGACTGTCCCGCTTCTTCATCGACGCCCCCCTGAGCCTTGGCGAGCACGACCTGCCCGAAGCCCAGGCCCACTACATCGGCCGCGTACTGCGCATGGCCCCCGGCGACGCCGTGCAGCTGTTCGACGGCAGCGGCCACGAATACCTTGGCCAGTTGCTTGAAGTGGGCAAGAAGACCGTACGTGTCAGCCTCGACCAGGCCCTCGCCGGCCAGGCCGACTCCCCGCTGCATGTGCACCTCGGCCAGGGCCTGTCCCGTGGCGAGCGCATGGACTGGGCGATCCAGAAGGCCACCGAGCTTGGCGCCAATGAAATCACCCCGATCGTCAGCGAACGCTGCGAAGTGCGCCTGAAAGACGAGCGCGCCGACAAGCGCCTGGCCCACTGGCGCCAGGTTGCGATCAGCGCCTGTGAACAATGCGGCCGCTCTACCCTGCCGGTCATCCACCCCCCGGTGACCCTGGCCGAATGGCTGGCTGGCACCCAGGCTGACCTGAAACTGGTCCTGCACCCGGTAGCCGAGCCGCTTACCAGCCACGACAAACCTGCGACCCTGGCATTCCTGATCGGCCCCGAAGGCGGCCTGAGCGATGCCGAAGTCGAGCAGGCCAAGGCGTCTGGCTTCGACGCCGCGCGCCTCGGTCCACGCGTGCTGCGCACCGAGACAGCACCCGTGGTGGCGCTGTCGGTGGCACAGCAACTGTGGGGCGATTTTTAACTAGCGCACATAGAACGACACCGCCACGAAGTGCAGCAGGCTGCCGGCAATCACAAACAGGTGCCAGATGCCGTGCGCGTGGCGCAAGCGGCTGTCCAGGGCGAAGAAGATGATGCCCACCGTGTACAACACGCCGCCGGCGGCCAGCCAGACAAAGCCGGCGGTGCCCAGGGCCTGCAGCAGTGGGTTGACGGCTACCAGCACGATCCAGCCCATTACTGCATAAATGATGATCGACAGAACCCGCGCCTCGGAGCGCGGCTTGATCTCCTGCAGCATGCCGATCACCGCCAGCCCCCAGACCACACCGAACAAGCTCCAGCCCCAGGGGCCGCGCAGGCTGACCAGGCAGAACGGCGTATAGCTGCCGGCGATCAGCAGGTAGATCGACAGGTGATCGAGCTTGCGCATGATCACCTTCGCCCGCCCGCGGGTGCTGTGGTACAGGGTGGAAATGCTGTACAGCAACAGCAGCGTGCTGCCGTAGATGGAGAAACTGACGATTTTCCACGGGTCGCCTTGCAGGCCCGCGACCACGATCAGCCAGATAGCACCGATACAGGCCAGGACGGCACCGACCAGGTGGGTCCAGGCGTTGAAGCGTTCACCGTAATACATGCAAACACAGACCTCCTGAGGTGGGCTGGGTTCCTGATGTGATGCTTATGGCCTCTTCGCGGGCACGCCCGCTCCCACAGGTTATCCACTGGCCCTGTGGGAGCGGGCGTGCCCGCGAAAGGGCCCTGTGCCTTGCATCCTACCCAAGGTCAGGTTGCAGTTCGGCGTCACGCACCAGCCTCTCCAGCGCCACCAGGTCTGGCACCCGCGCCACCTGCTCACCCACCTGCACCGCCGCCAGTTCCAGCCGCCCCAGCGCCACATCCACATAATTCAGCTGGCTATCGAGCTTGCAAGAACGCGGTATGTCCTGCAGCAGCAGCGCCAGATAGCGCAGCCCGGTGTCGCCCAAGGCATTGAGTACCACAACCCGTGCCCGCTCGCCACACGGTGTCTCACCCCCGCACGCCGCCTCGAAGCCGATCAGCGGCAGGCGCTGTTGGCGCCAGTCGATCCAGCCCAGGTGCCAGGCGGGGTCGCCGTGCTGGCACACCAGGTTGCGCTGCCCGCTCAACTCGGCAACTGCCACGTTGGGCAACACCAGAGTACGGTCTCCCAACGGCAGCAACAGCCCGGTCAGGCTGCTACGCTGGCCGGAAATCAGTTCAAGCATGGGCCTGGCTCCAATGGGCGATGCTCTGCAGCAGCAGCGACTCCTGGTACGGCTTGCCCAGGTATTCGTTGACGCCGATGGCCATGGCGCGGTCGCGGTGCTTCTGCCCGGTGCGCGAGGTAATCATGATGATCGGCAGGTCTTTCAGCCGCTCGTCACGGCGAATGCGTGTGGCCACCTCGAAGCCGTCCATGCGTGGCATCTCAATGTCCAGCAGCAACACGTCGGGGCGGTGCTCTTCCAGCAGGGCCATGGCATCGACCCCGTCCTTGGCCGTAAGCACGCTCATGCCGTGGCGTTCCAGCAGGCGGCTGGTGACTTTGCGCACGGTCACCGAATCATCCACCACCATCACCAGCAACGCACGCCGTGGTGCCGGGCCGAGCAGCTGGCGCTGGCTGCCGCCACCGGGCAAACGGGCCAGGCGCCGCTGCTGGCCGCGCAGCTGGCCAAGCAGGTCGAGAATCAGCACTACCCGGCCATCGCCCAGCAATGTTGCCCCCGACAGCCCTGCAACCGCAGCAAATTGCGGGCCTAGGCTCTTCACCACGATCTCGCGGCTGGGCGACAGGTTGTCGGCCTGGATGGCGAACGATTGCTCCTTGGAATGCACCAGCAGCACCGGCAACGGCACGCTCTGCCCGAGCAACGCAGGGCGCGGCAGGCCTTGCAGCAACTCGCCCAGGTAGCGCAGTTCGTATTCGTGGCCGGCGTAGACATAGCGGGGCGAGTCCAGCTGATAGCACGCCGCCAGTTCTGCCGGCGGCACGCGGACGATGCCCTCGATGGTATTGAGCGGGATGGCGTACTGCTCTTCGCCCAGGTGCACCATCAGCGCCCGGTTGATCGACACGGTGAACGGCAGGCGGATCAGGAACCGCGCGCCCTTGCCCTGGGCCGACTCGATGCTCATCGAGCCACCCAGTTGCTTGACCTCCTCGTGCACCACATCCATGCCCAGGCCGCGCCCGGAAATCTGGGTGATCTTCTCGGCCGTGGAAAACCCCGGTCGCAGGATGAACTGCAGGATCTCGTGATCGCTCAAGTCCGCCTGCGGGTCCAGCAGGCCACGCTTGATGGCCTTGCGCCGTACCGCGTCCAGTGGCACACCGGCACCGTCGTCAGTCATTTCGATAACGATGTCGGCACCTTCGTGGAGCAAATTCAGGTGGATGGTGCCCTGCTCCGGTTTGCCGGCGGCCAGGCGTGCTTCGCGGCTTTCCAGGCCATGGTCGACAGCGTTGCGCAGCATGTGCTCCAGCGGCGCCACCATGCGTTCCAGCACACTGCGGTCCAGTTCGCCTTCAGCGTTGCCTACCACCAGTTCCACCTGCTTGCCCAGTTCGCTGGCCACCTGCCGCACCACACGCTGCAGGCGGGGTACCAGGCGTTCGAAGGGCACCATCAAGGTGGCGGTCAGGCCTTCCTGCAACTGGCTGTTCACCCGGGCCTGTTGCTGCAGCAGGCTGTAGGCCTCCTGGGCGCGCTGGGCGAGGGTTTCCTTCAGGTCGAGCAAGTCCGAGGCAGACTCGAACAAGGCCCGCGACAGTTGCTGCAACTGCGAATGGCGGTCCATTTCCAGGGGGTCGAAGTCGTCGTAGGCATCGCTTTCGAATGGCTGGCGGCTGGAAATCCGCCCTTGGGTCTCGATGTCCAGGCGCAGCAACTGGTCGCGCATGCGCTCCAGGGTGGTTTCCATCTCGTTAAGGGTGAACTGCGCGTCGTTGACCTGCTGCTCAATGCGCCCACGGATGATCGAATGTTCACCCGCCAGGTTGCCCAGGTCATCAAGCAACTCGGCATCCACCTTGACCATGTCGCCTGGCGCCCGCTCTGGTGCTGCCGCCGGCATCTCGCTGGCGGCGGCTTCCACGGGCCCTTGGCCGGCTGCACTGTCGGTCAGGGCTGCGCTGCTGAAGTTGCGGATATAGTCGATCAGCGCCGTGGCGGCATGCAAAGGCTGCCCCAGCCGCACGGCATCAAGCATGTGCGCCAGGCGGTCATGGCAGTTCTGCAACAGGGCGAACAGTGGCGGGCTCGGCGGCAGACGCCCGGCAGCCAGCAATTCGTAAAGGAATTCCAGCTCGTGGGCCAGGTCGCCGATCGGGGCAATTTCGACCATGCGCGCCACACCCTTGAGGGTGTGCAGGTCGCGCATGAGGTTGTCCACCTCGACGCTGCTGCGCGGGTCGGCCTGCCAGCGCGCCAGGGCCGCGGCGGCGCTCTCGACGATATCCGAGCTTTCTTCAAGGAACACTTCCAGCAGCTCTTGGCCGGGGCTTTCCGGCGCGTCAGGCAGTGACTCGACCACCTCTGGCAGCAACGTGTCATGCGACAGCCCCAGGGTATCGGTCAGGTCCATGTCCGGGTGCAGCGGTGTGACCGTGTCGATACCCACAAGGCCGGTGGCATCCGGTGCCAGGGCCTGGTCCAGCAGATTACGCAGGCTGTCGACCAGCTCCGGCCGTGACACGATGTCCTGCCCGGCGGCCACTTCGTCGAGCATGTCCAGCAGGGCTTCATGGCCGCGCTGCATCTGGGTGAAAAACCGTGAATCAGCGGGCAGGCTGCCCTCCTCCACCGCGCCATACAGGTCCAGCAAGGCCTCGCACACGTCATCCATCTGCCACAAGTCGGCCAGGTGCGCGGCGTGGCCCAGGGTAGTCATCTGGTCAAGCAGAGTATCCAGGGCGTCCCGCTGGCCGGGCTGTTGCTGCCAGCGCGACAGCAACGACTCGGCATCCAGCAGAGTGTCCATGGCCTGGGCGAGGAAGCTGGCAATCAGCTGCGGGTCGCGCTTGCTGCGCCGGGCATGCTGCGGGTCGTCGTGCACGCTGGCCAAGTGGCTATCGACGGCCTGGCCAACCGTTTCGATCAGCTCTGCGGCACCAGGGATGGCTGCCAGTGGTGTACTGTCGAGTTGCGCCAGGCCGAGATGGAACAGCGAGCGCGCGGCTTCCAGCCATTCGATCTCGGCCATTTGCAGTGGTAATTGGTGGCCCTTGTATTCCCGGGCCAGGCGGTCGAAGGCAGTGGCCAGTTCGGCGACCGGCATTACCCCGGCCATGGCGGCACTGCCTTTGAGTGTGTGCAGGGCACGTTGCAGGCCATCGCTGACCGGTGTGTCGTGGCCGTCGGCGCCCTGCAGGAAATCATCGAGGCTAGCCAGATGGCCATGCGCCTCACTGCGGAAGATATCCAGCAACTGTGGATCGAGGCCATCGATACTGGCCGCCGCCGGTGCGTCGTTTTCAGCCAGGGCATGCAGATGCCCCGCCAGCTGTTCGATTTCGGTCAGTTGCGGCAGTTGGCCGGCGGCAAAGTCGGCCAGCAGATCGGGCAGATGGACGAACGCTTGTTGCAGGGCCACCACGCCTTCCGGGCTAAGCACGCTGCGGCCCTCCAGCACCCGGTTCAGCAGGTGCTCGGCGCCCCAGGCCAGTTCGGCTACCGCTTCGGCATGCACCATGCGGCCACTGCCTTTGAGCGTATGCAGCGCACGGCGCACTTCCTCCAGTGCCCCGCGCTGCTGGTTGTCGGCACGCCAGCGTAGCCAGTGGCGCTCAATATCCGGCAACAATTCGCCCGCTTCTTCGAGGAACACCTCGCGCAGCTCGTCATCGATGCCATCGCCATTGGCGTCCTGGCCCGTTTGAGCGTCAGCCTGCGCACAGTACACGCCCAACGCCGCCAGGCTGCCACGCGCCCTGTCGATGAACGGCTGGCCATCGGCAAGCGGGTCGGCCACCCGCCACTGCAGGTAACATTCAACGGCGCTCAGGGCCTCGGCCAAGTGGGCCAGCTCATCGGCGGGCGGTTCCTCCTCCAGATGCTGCAACCAACGCTGTGCATAGCTTGCGCAGCCGGCAAGCAGCTCGGCCACGGCGGGTAGCATCAACATGGCCAACGCCCCGCGCACCTGCTGCAGCAGCCCGGGCAAGGGTTGCAACCGCTGCCGGGGCCAGTCGGACTCCACATAATCGCCGATCAGGTCCTTGGCCTGCTGCAACACGTTCAGCGACTCGTTCAGCACCAGCTGGCGGATCTCGGCCAGGTCCGAACCCGGCAGGCCGCCCTGGCCGTTTTCTTCCAGCGGGCCGACCATGCCGTTCAGCGAGGCCTCCACATACAGCAGGGCACCCGCTACATCCATCAACACCGCGTCGTCCACCGCTCGCTCACCCTGGGCCAGGGCCTGCAGCGCCAGCACCTGGTCGATGATCACACGCCGTGGTTGCTGGAAACCCAGCACAGCCAAGGTGTCAGCCACGTGGCGCAGCGGCGCCAGCAGGGCATCGAGCTGCTCGTTGTGCTGGCGGTCGCTGCGCACGAACTGGTCCAGGCGCTCCTTTATGCGCATTAGGTCGTCGCACAGCGCGGTCACCACCGAGCGCAGGGCATCGCGGCCCGGCCCGGCCTGCAACTGATCGCGCCAGTTGCCCAGCGACAGGTCGAGGTTGGCCAGGTCGTCAGAGCCGGCAAAGCGCTGCGCTGCGCCGCTGATCAGGCTGGCCTGGGCCAGCGGCTCGATGCCACGGCAGGCGCGCAGTTGGTTGAGCAGCGGCAGCATCACCAATGGCAGGTCGTGGCGGGCACCGCGCAAACGCTCCAGGTATGAGGGCAACTGCTCCAGGCCGCGGAACAACGCACCCAGGCAATCACCCCGTGGGCTCACCTGGCCGTCGGCCAGGGCCTTGGCGAACAGCTCCAGTTCTTCGGCCAGGCGCGTCGCACCTCGCAGCTCAAGCATACGTAGGCAGCCATGCACCTGGTGCAGGTTGTCGACCACGAAGGCCAGTATCGACAGGTCGCCGGGTTCCCCGGCAAAACGCTCCAGCGCTTGGCGCGCCTGCCCCAGGCAGTCGAGGATGGCAGCCTTTGTCCAGGCCAGCGCCACCGTGTCGTGACGCTCGGGGCTTAAAGCAACAGATGCCATGGGCACTTCCTCAGCGCGGCGCTTCACTTCGGTTCAGCAGGTGGCGGCAGGGTGAAACCGGAGACCGAACGGCGCATCTCGCTGGCCATACGGGCCAGGTGGCGGATGCTGTCGGCAGTGGCTCCGGAGCCGGCGGAGGTCTGCGCGGTAATCTGCTGGATGACTGCCATGGTGTGGGAGATCTGCCCGGCCGACGAGGTCTGCAGTTGGGCAGCATCAGAGATGCTGTGGATAAGATCGGCCAGGTTCTGCGATACCCCTTCGATCTCGGCCAGCGCCACGCCGGCATCCTGGGCCAGGCGGGCGCCGCGCACCACTTCGGCGGTGGTTTGCTCCATGGAGATCACGGCCTCGTTGGTGTCGGCCTGAATGGTGCGCACCAGCGCCTCTATCTGGCGGGTGGCCGAGGACGAGCGCTCGGCCAGGCGCTGCACCTCGTCGGCAACCACCGCAAAACCACGGCCGGCCTCACCAGCCAGCGAGGCCTGGATCGCCGCGTTGAGGGCAAGAATGTTGGTTTGGTCAGCAATGTCGTCGATCAGACTGACAATGTCGCCGATTTCCTGGGAAGACTCACCCAGGCGTTTGATCCGCTTGGCGGTGTCCTGGATCTGCTCGCGAATGTTGTCCATGCCATTGATGGTGTTGTGCACCACCTCGTTACCCTTGTTGGCGATGGCCACCGAGCGTTCGGCCACCTTGGCCGATTCGTAGGCATGCGCCGATACTCGATCGATCGACTCGACCATGTCGCCGACCGCCTCGGAGGCCTCGCTGATCTGATCGGCCTGGTGCTCCGAGGCCTTGGCCAGCTGGCGAGCGGTGTTTTGCGTGTCCTGCACGGCAGCGGCGACCTGCACGGCGCTGTGAATGATGGTGGCGACCAGATCGCGCAGCTGGTCCACGGAATAGTTGATCGAGTCGGCAATGGCGCCAGTGAAGTCTTCGGTCACCGATACGGTCACGGTCAGGTCGCCATCAGCCAGCTCTTCGATTTCGTCGAGCAGGCGCATGATCGCCTGCTGGTTGCGTTCGTTCTTTTCCGCCGTCTCGCGCAGCTGGCGGTTTGTGGTACGCACCATGACCAGGCCGATGAGGATGATCGAGGCCAGTGCCAGCAGGCCCAGGGCGTAGCCGCCCACTGTGTCGAGAGTGCGCCCACCGGCCAGGTTTTCGAAACTGTTGGCCAGGTGCGACGCTTCGTCGAGCAGGGTTTGCGACAAGCTGAAGATGTTGCCTGCTGCCTCGCGTACGCGGAACAGTTCGGGCGAGGTTTCGAGGATTTCATCCACGGAGCCTGCGACAAACTGGAACAGTTCAGCGATCTCGGCCAGGCGCGCGCGGGCGTCGGCGTCTTCGACGCGGGTTACCTGGATTGCCGCGTTGCCGCTGAGCATGCCTTCCAGCACCTGGCCAAAGCGCCCGGCATCGCGGCCAAAGGCATCGGCTGCCTGGGCTGCAGTATCGTCACCGGCCAGCACAGTGTTGACCGAACCCAGAATGCGCTCGGCCAGCAACAGCTGGCGCTGGGCGACCGCCACCTGGGCGGCCGGAGCGCCGCTTTGCAGCAGGATCTCGACCACTTTTTCGTATTCCACCTGCAACTGCGGCACGGTTTCGGCCAGCGTCGCCGCCACTTGGTGCAGCGACAGCACGGTCTGCTCGCTGGCCAGGATGGTGTCGGTGTTCTTGCGCAGGTTTTCCCAGTCGCGGCGTACCGACTCCATCTCGTCACGGACCGTGGGCGGCGCGGGCGGCAGGCCGGTGGACTTGTCACCCTGACGCAGGTAGCCCCAACGCCGTTCGAAATCATTGCGCGCATCCGATAGCAGCTTGAAGGCCAGAGCCTTGCCAGCGGCCGCTTCGGTGGCGTTCTTGGCGATGCGTTGCGACAGCACCCGCAGTTCGCCGGCATGGCCGATGTACTGCTTGTCGTAGTTGGATTGGGTGTTCAGGTACGCGAAGTTGGCGAACAACAGGATGATCGACAAGATCAGAATCAGGAACAGCACAGTGATCTGCGCGATGCTGCGGGTACGTGGGCTCACCGTGGTTGCGGTGACAGAGGTGGCAGGCTTGTTCACGTTCGCAGGTCCTATAACGCCACATCAAGAAAGCCCGGCGCCTGGGCCAGGGCGAAGGGGCTGAAAATCGCCCAATTGCGTTCGCGCGGGAAATGCCCCTGCACAAACCGTGCAGCAGCGTGGATCAGTGGCTGCGGCGGCGAAAGCTGCAGGCTGTCCAAGGCAAAGTGCTGCAAGCCCAGTACCTCGTCCACCAACAGGCCGACGAACAAGGCCTCGTGGTCCAGCACCAGCACCCGCCGTTGCTTGCCCGGGGCGACGTGACCCAGGCCGAAGAAGCTGCTCAGGTCCATCACCGGCAACAACCGGCCACGCAGGTTGGCTACACCGCACACCCATGGCTGCACACCTGGGACGCGGCTGCTGCGCGGCTCGCGCAGCACCTCGGCCACTTCGCCCATGGGCGCGACGAACCACTGCCCGGCAATGCGAAAACCAATACCGCTCCACTGTTGCAGGCGGTTGTCCTGCGGCGGTTGGTCGGCAACCAGCAGGCGGCAGCGCCGGTCAATGTCCAGCAACAGCTCGAAGGCGGTCAGCGACGCGCCCTGCGGGCGGGTGGTCAAGCGCCCAGCACTTCTTGGAGCTTGGCGATCAGATCGTCTTCTTCCACCGGTTTGGTCACGAAACCCCGCGCGCCTTGGCGCTTTGCCCAAATGCGATCAGTTTCCTGGTCTTTGGTGGTAACGACCAATACTGGAATGGCGCTGGTCTCGGGATCCTTGCTCAATTGCCGGGTCGCCTGGAAGCCGTTGAGAACAGGCATGACAATGTCCATCAACACGGCATCGGGCTTTGCCTGGCGGGCCAACGCCACGCCATCGGCACCGTTGCTGGCTTTGAGCACCTCATGACCGTGCTTTTCAAGCCATCCGGCCAATTTGTACATCTCTGTCGGCGAGTCGTCGACAATCAGAACTCGGGCCATGCTGTTTCCCCATCAGGAAAGTAAGGCCGTGCCATGGCGGGGCGCGGTCAGGGTGCGTGTTGTTGAGGCGCGGTAAACCCGGGCACATGGGCACGGATCGCGTCGAGCAGCTCTTCCTTGCTGAACGGTTTGGTCAGGAACTGATCAGAGCCGACCACCCGGCCGCGGGCCTTGTCGAACAGCCCGTCGCGCGACGACAGCAGAATCACCGGGGTGTCCTTGAAAGCACTGTTGTGCTTGATCACGGCACAGGTCTGGTAGCCGTCCAGGCGCGGCATCAGCACATCGACAAAGATGATGCTGGGCTGGTGGTCGACGATCTTGGCCAGGGCATCGAAGCCATCGCTGGCAGTGATCACCTCGCAGCCCGCTTCACCGAGCAGCATCTGCGCGGTGCGGCGGATCGTGCGCGAATCGTCGATCACCATCACCTTCAGGGGTTGTTCCATAGACGCCTACCAATGGAAATTAGCTGCACTTTTAGCACACTCCGGGTGGCCATTCCATCTGCGCCGCCCCTTGACCGGCGGCGTTCGCGGCGCCACCCTGAGCCACTTTTCTTTCGATCCATCGCGGCCACCTGCCGCCAAGAGGAACCACCCCATGAGCGTTCGCCTCGGCATTGTCATGGACCCCATCGCGTCCATCTCCTACAAGAAGGACAGTTCGCTGGCCATGCTGCTGGCCGCCCAGGCCCGCGGCTGGAACCTGTTCTACATGGAACAGCAAGACCTGTATCAGGGCGAAAGCAAGGCCCGCGCCCGCATGCGCCCGCTGAAAGTGTTTGCCGACGCGGCGCACTGGTTCGAGCTGGGCGAGGAGCAGGACAGCCCGCTGGCCGAACTGGACGTCATCCTGATGCGCAAGGATCCGCCCTTCGACATGGAGTTCGTCTACAGCACTTACCTGCTGGAGCAGGCCGAAAATGACGGCGTGCTGGTGGTCAACCGCCCGCAGAGCCTGCGCGATTGCAACGAAAAGATGTTCGCCACACTGTTCCCGCAGTGCACCACGCCGACGCTGGTCAGCCGCCGCCCGGACATCATTCGCGAGTTCGCCGCCAAGCATGTCGACGTGATCCTCAAGCCGCTGGATGGCATGGGCGGTACGTCGATCTTCCGTCACCGGGCTGGCGACCCCAACCTGTCGGTGATCCTGGAAACCCTGACCGCACTGGGCACCCAGCAAATCATGGCCCAGGCCTACCTGCCGGCAATCAAGGACGGCGACAAACGCATCCTGATGATCGATGGCGAGCCGGTGGACTACTGCCTGGCGCGTATTCCGGCCAGCGGCGAGACCCGTGGCAACCTGGCCGCCGGCGGCCGTGGCGAAGCACGCCCGCTGACCGAGCGCGACCGCTGGATCGCCGCCCAGATCGGCCCGACCCTGCGCGAGAAAGGCCTGCTGTTCGTGGGGCTGGACGTGATCGGCGATTACCTCACCGAAATCAACGTTACCAGCCCCACCTGCATCCGCGAGATCGATGCCGCCTACAACACCGATATCGGTGGCAAGCTGATGGATGCCATTGATCGCAAGCTCAAGGCGCGCTGACAGCCAACGCGAAGCAAAACTGCAGAGTGGGGTATGATGCCGGTCCTATTCGACTGAGCTGCTGCCCCGCCCTGCAGTTGCTGGATACCTGATGACGCTGCCCGCTGACATCCCTGCCGACCTGCTGCCTCCCCGTGTTCGCCCGGTGGACCGGCTCGGCTTTACCCTGTTCCTGGCTGCCCTGGTGCACTTGGCGCTGATTCTTGGCGTCGGCTTCACCGTGGTCAAACCTGCCGAAATCCGCCACACCATGGACATCACCCTGGCCACCTTCAAGAGCGAGAAGGCGCCGGAGAAGGCCGATTTTCAGGCCCAGGAGAACCAGCAGGGCAGCGGCACGCTGGACAAGAAAGCGGTGCCCACCACCACCGAGCTGGCGCCCTTCCAGGACAGCAAGATCAACAAGATCACCCCGCCGCCTGCCGCCAGGCCCGAGGTGATACCACCCCCTACCCCGCAGAAGTCGGCGGTAGTGACCACTGCGCCCAAGCCGCAGAAGGTCGAACCCAAGCCCAAGGAAAGCAAGGCACAGCCCAAGCCGGCCGCACCCGTGCCAGACTTCGACAGCTCGCAGCTGTCCAGCCAGATCGCCAGCCTGGAGGCGGAACTCTCCAACGAACAGCAGCTGTACGCCAAGCGCCCGCGCATCCACCGTTTGAACGCCGCGTCGACCATGCGCGACAAGGGCGCCTGGTACAAGGAAGAGTGGCGCAAGAAGGTCGAACGGGTCGGCAACCTGAACTACCCCGACGAAGCGCGCCGGCAGCAGATTTACGGCAACTTGCGGATGATGGTGTCAATCAACCGCGATGGCTCGTTGTACGAGGTGCTGGTGCTGGAATCGTCCGGGCAGCCGCTGCTGGACCAGGCAGCGCAACGCATCGTGCGGCTGGCGGCGCCGTTTGCGCCGTTTACCGGGGATCTGGCCGAGTTTGACCGGCTGGAAATTATCCGCACCTGGCGGTTTGCTCGTGGCGACCGTTTGTCCAGCAACTGATTTACTGGCTTCACCGGCCCTTTCGCGGGCACGCCCGCTCCCACAGGATTTACACCGGATCGGAAGCTCGTGGAGAACCTGTGGGAGCGGGCGTGCCCGCGAAGAGGCCGGCACAAGCGACACAAAGCGGACCTTGTCAGCCCCGTCACCTGGCGCCACACTATCCCCCATGAAAACCCTCGCCCCGAGCTACCTCAAGCACCAGTTCCTGATCGCCATGCCGCACATGGCCGATCCGAACTTCGCCCAGACCCTCACGTACATCGTCGAGCACAATGAGCATGGGGCCATGGGCCTGGTGGTCAACCGGCCGCAGGAGCTGAGCCTGTCCGACATCCTCGAGCAGCTGCGCCCGGACGAAATGCCGCCGGCCAGCACCTTGCAGGTGCCGATCTACCAGGGTGGCCCGGTGCAGACCGACCGCGGCTTCGTGCTGCACAGCAGCGAATGCAGCTTCCAGGCCACGGTGGCCCTTGAAGGGCTGTCGCTGACCACCTCGCAGGATGTGTTGCTTGCAATTGCCGCAGGGGTAGGCCCGAAACAGAGCCTGATCACACTGGGTTATGCCGGCTGGGAAGCGGGCCAACTGGAAG